>JAISAH010000016.1 GCA_031266805.1 Gracilibacteraceae bacterium | reverse complement strand
CGCATCTATTTCTCCTATTCCTCCTGAGAAGAAGTGCTGATCTTACTGTGCGTGACCGACGGGGAGTATCTATACATTGCCGCATATGTTCTATTCTGCGGTTCGCCTATGCTTGAAGTACAGATGGCTATCTTCGCCGGTACGGAACGGCTTACCTTCAACGACATCGCCAGGGAAAACGGCAGCGTCCTTTCGTTGGCCCAAACAGCAGAAACCTATGTGCGCAACTATATCAGATGGCGGGTGGAATTTGACGGTTCCCTGCAACGAAAAGAAATCCCGGAGATACCGATGGACGCTGTGCGTGAGACCATCATCAATTCATTTTGTCATAGAGATTTCCGCTCATCGCAAAACAACGAAGTCACGATTTATAAAGACCGCGTTGAGATTTACAATCCCGGCATATTCCCCGAAGGCTTGACGCCGCAAGACTTCATCAAGGGCAGTGAGCGTTCTATCCAGCGCAACCCTATATTGGCACAGCTAATGTACTATTCCAGAGACATCGAACACTTTGGCACCGGTCTGAAACGAATCACCAGAGAGTGTGATGAAGCCGGAGTGAAGGTTGAGTTTCAAATGCTCAAAAAAGGCTTTGTTGTGGTGTTTTACCGCCCGGACGAAGATTACAGCGCATCAGGGAAAAATTTTAAAGAGACAAATGACTCTTTAAATGACTCTTTAAATGACGTTGAACAGACATTGCTTGCGCTGATTAAAGATAAGCCCGCAATCACTTGGGATGAAGCGGCGCAGAGCGTTTCCAAATCCAGAAGCACGGTGCAGCGGTATTTCAACGGCTTAAAAGATAAAAACATCATCAGGCGCGTCGGCTCCAAGAAAGACGGGCATTGGGAAATCATCGTCTCCGATGGAAAGGAGCCGCGCTCATGAACATCACGGAAGTCAAAAAGAGCCTCGACAAGATGTTCGCCGCCCCGCTCCGGCAGGGCGCTGTTCGGAATATCGTTTTCTG
The DNA here is from genome assembly GCA_031266805.1 of Gracilibacteraceae bacterium. Lineage (GTDB taxonomy): Bacteria > Bacillota > Desulfitobacteriia > Desulfitobacteriales > Syntrophobotulaceae > JAIRRL01. Next base: position 22,596 of record JAISAH010000016.1, on the reverse strand, counting down.
GTATGACGAAACCGGCGCGTTTGCGGAGGAAATTGACGGGCTGAGTCTTGAAAACGCGAAAACCATCAAGCTCTATGATAACAGTGTGTTTGCCACGAAGCTGTATATTGAGCGCGAGGACACTCAGAACAATCTTCTGGTCTATTCTCCGTTGCCGCGCCCGACAAACAAGGAAAACTGGCTGACTGACGCTATCAAATATAGCCAGACTTTCTCGACGGATGAGGCTTCGCTCATACTTCTGAATTATAAAATGGACAATTCTCTGCGTCCGATTGCAGAAACTTACAAAACGTTTTTCCGTAATAATGACCGCTGCCGCCGTTTTGAGGGGTATGGCATTGCCAACTACACAGAAACGAAGGTGGATGTTGCCATTCTCTCCGCTTTGTGCAAGCTGCCCGCCCCGAATTTTGATGCCTGTATCCGAGAGCTTCTTTGCGGCGTCGCCCAAGGCGATATGTCGCTGGTTGATAACATCAGCAAGTTCGGTAATCTGGATAGATTGTGGCTGCTCATTGAGAGGTCATATGGCTATCGTTTCCCTGACCACGACTTCGAGAAACTGGCTATCCTGCTTCTCGTGACCCATCTCGCCCAGAGCCTGGAAAAACTGCCGTCTGCATGGTCTGCCTATAAATCCGACGATACAAACGGGTTCGTGTTCGTGGACGGATTCATGAAGATGAGCGATTACGCCGATGAATACAAAGCTCTTGCCGACATGGCGGCAGACAAGCTGCATTTGTCGGAACAGTTAGCGAGATGGAAAGCGGAGGACATCATTGACTGCGATACTTTCCGGCAGCTCGACACAGCGATTCTGGGCCAGTTGCTGTCCCTGATTCTTTCCAGTGTGGGCGAATACGACCAATACAAGAAAGCCATCAACAACCGCCGCAACCGCCGCTGGTTCATAGATTTTGAAACTGAATACCACACGCTCCTGTATGCCTGTGAGTTCCTTGCTCTTTCAGACAGATACAAGGAATTTTCAGCGCTGTCCTGTGAAAAGCTGTGGAAACTCTATGAGGATGAGCTGTATAAGTTTGACACATACTACCGTAAGTTCATCTGCTCTTTTGACAGTCTCTCTGACCCGGAAGACTATAGGGTATTGGCGGATAAGATGGAGAAGGTCTATACAAACCGTTTTCTGAGCGAGCTGTCTGTCAAATGGTGCGAGCTGTTGGATAATGGAAACGATGACGGCATAATTGGGTGGGGCGTCGCTGGTGTTATCGGACAAGAGCGGTTCTATGAATCCAAGATAAAGCCGTTCGTCCGGGATGACGAAAGAATCATCGTCATCATATCGGATGCGCTTCGCTATGAAGCGGCTGTAGAGCTTCTGGAAGTGATGAAACGGGAACACAAAGGAACGAGCGAGCTGACTACATTGCTGGGCGCTATCCCTTCCTACACGAAACTGGGAATGGCAGTTCTCCTGCCGCACAAAGAGATTGTGATAAAGGCGGGCGGCGAGTATTGGGTTGACGGCATCTCCACCCAAGGAACAGAAAACCGTGAGAAGATTCTCAAAGCATACAAGAGCGCCTCGATTGCCATCACTTATGAAAAACTGAGCGCCATGTCCAAGCAGGAGATGTCTGCGCTGATGGGCGGCATGAAGGTTGTATATATCTATCATAACGTCATTGATGCCCGTGGCGATCATGCCGCCACCGAGCGGGAAGTATTCGACGCCACCGAGAAAGCCATCCGTGAATTGACCGGGTTGGTGCGGACGCTTAAAAACAATGTAAGCGCTATCAGTTTCTTCATCACCGCCGACCACGGTTATATCTATCGAAGAACGCCACTCTCCGAGAGCGACAAAACACCGAAAGAGACTGCGGGCAGCATTGACGATGGCAGACGGTATATCCTGACCAAACAGCCAACGGAATTGCCCACCACTCAACGGTTTTCTATGAAGTACCTCGGCAATGACGCGATCACTGCCGTTGTACCTAGCGGCATGAATGGATACAAGAAACAGGGTGCCGGTGCGAACTATGTTCATGGCGGCTCATCCTTGCAGGAAGTCATGGTACCGCTCATTAAGTACCGCAGCGGCAAGAACATCGTCAAGGTGACGGCCGCCCGGAAAGTGAACCTGAATCTCACAAGTATTTCCCGCAAAGTGACCAGCGTGATTACCTACCTGAATTTCTTTCAGAACGAGCAAGTGGCGGACAAACTCCTGCCCCTCAGAGTTCAGGCGTACTTTGAGGACGAGAACGGCGAGCGCATCTCCAACGAGAATATTATCATCGCCGACAGCGCCAGCCCGAACCCGGAGGAGCGCACCTACAAAGAGAAATTCACCTTGCGTAACATCCATTACGACAAGGCGAAGACATATTATCTGGTCATCAAGGATGATGACGAAATGGTTGACAGGGATATTGAGCGCATTCCGTTCACCATTGACTTGGTATTCGGCAGCGGGATTCAGTTTTAGGGCGATAAACGTAACTCTCTATGGCGGTGCTGCCCGTCACCGATATACCCTTGACGGCAATCTTTTTAACCAGCTTCTTGTTGTACGCCTCCATCGCGTCAAAGCGGTAAATCATTGTATATTAAATCCGGCGGCGACGCCTGACCGCAAAGAGGCTTGAAATAAAATTATAATTCAGTATTGACTTTAATATTATTTAGGTCTATAATGAATATTATTAAAGAGAGGTGAAATTATGCCGTTAGAGATTATCCCCGAATGGATGGCGAACCTTGAAGATGAAGATGTTACTTTTATCAAGAAATTCTTACAGGCGTCCGGCTCGTTGAAAGAAATGGCGCGGCAATACGGCGTAACCTATCCAACGGTGCGCTTGCGGCTGGATAAGCTGATCCAGAAGATCCAAATCAGCGAGGATGCCGCCGGCGAGCCATATATCGCCTTGATCAAGCGTTTGGCGATCAGCGAAAAGGTTGATTTCATCGCCGCGAAAATCTTGATCGCGGAATATAAAAAGCTGGGGGTGAGAGCGTAATGGCGGTCACTGCAGGAAAAATCATATTCAGCCTTATCGTTCTTTTGGTTTTTGGCGCGGGCGGGATATGGTTACAAATATTTCTTTCAAATAAAGAAAGCAAATGGCCGGGACTCATCTTGCCGATCATAACATTTTGCGTTTCGTTAATTTATGTGCTTAATGTAGTGAGCGTTGGTGAAGTATCGACAGTAATCGCGGCGATGGTATCCGCTTTTTTGTTTGGCAACATACCGACAGCCGTTTTGCTCGCCATCTACGCGGCTTGCAGCGGGAAACGCCAAAGGCGGCGCGATCTGGACAAAATGAGCGTGCAAGATTTAGAATAGGAGTTCAAAATTTTGAACCCCCTACGGTAAACCCCTGCGCAGCGCGGCGATATACTCGCGCGGCGCCGGCGCGGTCATCACAGCCGACATGAGAAAAACCCCGCGGACGCCGCAAGCGCCGACCGCGCCTATATTATCGGGGCCGATCCCGCCGATCGCGTAGACCGGTGTCTCCGGGACCGCCGCCCGCACCGCGCGCAAAAACCCGAGCCCTCGCCCGGGAAGTCCGGCCTTGCTGGCGGTGGTGAACACATGCCCCGCCAGCACGTAATCGGCGCCCCACCGCGCCGCCCGCGCCGCCTCCTCCGCCGCGTGGACGGAAACCCCTACGCGGGCGAACTCGCCGAGTTCCGCCCGCGTATCCGCTTCCCGCGCCAGAAAAGCGGCCCAGCTCAGATGGAGCCAGACGAGACCCAGCCGCCGCGCCGCCCATGGCCGGGAATGAGCGCCAAAAGCCACGCCATGCCGCCGGCAGGCCGCGGCGCCGAGCCGGGCTAGTTCCTCATATTCGGCTTCCGGCAGATCTTTTTCCCGCAGCAATATCCCGTCCGGGCCGGAAGCGGCCAACAGCGGCAGCCGCTCTGCCAGACTCCCGGGGCAAAGCTCTCGGGCCGTCGTCGCTATGATCTCCATATCAACCGCCGATACCGTCAAACATACAGATGATCCCTGAACACGGGCTGAAGGCCCCGGGCGCGGATGGCGGCCCGCATGGCGCCGACGCCGCGCGGATCCGATATCTCGAACTGCCCGTCCCCTTTTTCCGCCAGCGCCCGCCCGCCGACGCCGACCGTGACCCCGGCGGATATTTTTGTCGCGCACAGGCCCAGCACATGATCACGGAACCCGGCCCGCTCACGGGTGGAGATCGTGATCCCGGCAAAAGGCATGAACAGGCGAAAAGCGAGCATCACCTGCAAAAGCTCTCTCTCCCCCACTCCCCGGCCGGCCGGATGGCCAAATACCGCCCGGCCCTCCTTCAGCGTGTCCCGGGCGTAAGGGCGCAGGCGGGGCACGGAAAACGAGATTTCCGCGTGCGGATAATGTTTTTGCAGCAAAAACGCGTGCAGACCAGCCGCCAGAGCGTCCCGGCGATAATCGCCCAGCCCGAGCAAAGCCCCGACCGCCACGCCGCGCATCCCGCCCCGCAGCGCCCGCTCCTGGGCCTGAAAACGGTAAGCGTATGCCCGCTTAGGGCCGCGCCGGTGGACAGCCGCGTAAATTTCCGGATCGTAGGTTTCCTGGTAAACGCTGACAAAATCCGCGCCCTGTTCATGCAGATAAGCGTATTCCGCCGTATCCAGCGGATAGATCTCCACGCCGACCGTGAAGTAGCGCCGAGCCATCGCCACCGCCGCGCCGATATAATCCACGCCGGACTGCCGGCGCGACTCGCCGGTCAGCAGCAAGATCTCCTTCAGGCCCGTCGAGGCAATATTTTCCATTTCTGCGGCCATCTCCTCCGGGCTGAGGCGGCCGCGGCGGATCTTGTTGCGGCAGTTAAAACCGCAGTATACGCACTCATTTTCGCAGTAATTCGCGATATACAGCGGCGTAAAAAGGGCGACGGCGTTGCCGAAATATTTTATCGTCGCCGCCCGCGCCCGCCGGGCCATATCTTCCAGCAAAGACAGCGCCGCCGGCGAGAGCAGCGCGGCTAGATCCGCCGGGCGGAGGGTCTCCCGCTCCAGAGCGGCGCGCGCGTCCGCGGCGGTAAAACTCGCGAAATCGGCGGCGCGGGCGGCGGCCAGCACCTCCGCCATCAGCGGAGAATCAGTCACCGTAAAAACCCGGTCAGAGGGCTTGCGGCCTCCGCCCGCCGCTCAAGCACGCGGCCCGGACCGGCCAGCCAGGCCAGTCTCCCCGCTTCGATCGCCGATTTGAAAGCGCAGGCCATAACGGCCGCGTCACCGGCGGTGGCGATCGCCGTGTTGGCCATGACGGCGGCCGCGCCGATCTCCATGGCCTCACAGGCCTGCGACGGGCGGCCGATGCCGGCGTCCACGATGATGGGCAGATCTATTTCCTCGACAAGGATGCGGATGAATTCTCTGGTCAAAAGGCCCTGATTGCTGCCGATCGGCGCGCCCAGCGGCATAATGGCCGCCGCCCCGGCCTGCGCCATATCCCGCGCGGCGCTCAGATCCGGGTACATATACGGCAGAGCGATAAAACCCTCCCGCGCCGCCATCTCCGTCGCCCGGGCCGTTTCGTAATTGTCCGGCAGCAGATACTTCGTATCGCGGACGACCTCTATTTTGACAAAATCCCCGCAGCCGATCTCCCGCGCCAGCCGCGCGATCCGCAGCGCCTCCTCTGCGGTGCGCGCCCCCGACGTGTTCGGCAAAAGCGTGATCCCCGGCGGCATATAATCAAGGATATTTTCCTCGCCGCCTACATTCGCCCGGCGCACCGCCAGCGTCGCCATCTCCGCGCCGGCGTTTTCCAGCACGGCTCTTGTCATTTCCAGGGAAAACTTGCCCGAACCCAAGATGAACCGCGAACGAAAACGCCGCCCCCCGATCTCCAGCCAATCCTCCGCTCCGGTTTTACCCGCCTGTTCGCCGCCCACTTTTTCAGCCTCCCCCTACAAAACACACTATTTCCAGCTCGTCGCCCTCCGCGAGCCGCACGGCGTCGTAATCCGGCCGCGGCACTATGGCCCCGTTCCGTTCCACCGCGACTCGCTCAGGCCCGTAGCCTTCCGCGCGGAGAAACTCCATCAGCGTCGCCGGAGTTTGCAGTTTCTTTTCCTGACCGTTTACCAACATATTAAGATCCTTATAACGGGCACGAAAAACACCTCCGCATTTATGATACGCAAATTATATCATGGTATGCATATGCAAAGCAAGGTTTGGGTGTGCCTTGTGGCGACTCAGCCGCAGGCGTTGCCGCAGCTGAACTCGAAGGCGCCGCTGTAAAGTTCCCGGGAGAAGTCGCTCACCCCCGGGATGCCGCAGGCGTCGGCGCGGCAGTGGGCGCAGCGGCGAAAAACCGGCAGATGCGCCTCCGCTTCCGCGCGCGCTTTTTCCAGCATCAGGCAGTCGGGGGCCACCGCATCGGCAAACTCGCCTTGGGGGATCAGGGGCATAATATTATGCGTTTTCGCGCCCAGCGCCGCTGCGGCGCGGGCGATCTCCTCTATATGCCGGTCGTTCACGCCGGGGATCAGCACGGTGTTGACCTTGATCTCCATCCCGGCCGCGGCGGCGGCTTCCAGCCCCGCCCGCTGGCGGTCCAGCAGCAGCCGCGCCGCCGCCGGCCCGGTATACACTTGGCCGCCGAGCGTGACCTGCGAGACGATTTTCGCGCCGACGGCGGGATCGGCCGCATTCACGGTCACGGTGAGGTGACGAACTCCGACGTCGCGCAGTTCCGCGACCCGGTCCATAAGGCCCAGCCCGTTCGTGGAGAGGCAGAGGGCCAGATGGGGAAAACGGCCGCGGACAAGGCGAAAAGTTTCGAGGGCGGCGCCGTCGGCCAGGGCGTCGCCGGGACCGGCCACGCCGACTACCGCCAAAACGGGGCAGAGCTCCAGAGCGCGGGCGACGGCGTCCTCCGCCTGAGCGGGCCGCAGGATCCCCGCCGTCACGCCGGGGCGCAGTTCATCCGCGTTGATATCCCGCGCGCAAAACCGGCATTTGATATTGCACAGCGCGCTGACCGGCAGATGGAGGCGGCCATACTCGCCCCCGCCGCCTGTGTCAAAACAGGGATGGCGGCCCGGCGGCCTGTACCCGCGGCCCGGCGAATTTTTCCGGGCCAGATACCGCGCGTAACCGTCTAGGATCTCCTCGCAGAAGCCCGTTTTTTCCAAAGGAGTGATTCCCATGGCACTCAGGCCGTTTTGGGCGAAAGGGCCGATTTTCGCCGCGATCACCGCCGCGCAGTCGGAGATGAGGGCCGCGCCGGCCGCAAATTGCGCGTGGCTGTGTTCGCCGCGGTCGCAGGCGGGGGTGTTGACGCGCGTTTCCATAATTTGCCATCCGTTTTCATCCACTTCCGCGATCACAAATAACGGCGTATGGCCGAAATGCTGCGCCACCATTTTGCCGTCGCCCGTGGCCAGCGCGATTTTCATGACTTTCGCCTCACTCTTTAATAAAAGTATAAGTGTCCGCGCTCCAGTACCAGTCTTTGTACGGCTGCCGGACGTGCCCGGCCAGACGCTCCTGATAGTTGACGTTGCCGAGGGCGAAATGGATCTTGCGCATGATCTGGTAAAACCCGCCGTAGCCGAAGAAGGCCCCGTCCGCCGAAAAAAGCTGGACGCTGGGTACGCCCAGTTTCGCGACCAGGCCGTGCGTGCCGTTATGGGTGACGACCAGATCCGGTTTGAGGGTCTTTATCTGATGGGTCAGCTCAAAAGCCTGATTGCTGACGGAAACGTGGACCTCCGGCAGTTTGGCCGCCAGCTCCTCGAAGATCGGCCGGGCGTTTTCATCATAATGATAGGCTTTCACCCCGATAATTTCCATGCCGAGTTCAGCCAAAGCCGCCGCTTCCGTCCCCGCCCGCACGACGCCGCCGCTGATGAGGACGCGCTTGCCTTGGAGGGCCGGTAAATAGGGCTTTATCGCCGCCGCGGCCAGTTTTTCCTCATGATCCGCCAGACGCGCCGCCTCTTTTTCCAGGCCGAACCGGGCCGCAATCCCGCCGAGCCACCGCCGCGTCTCGGAAAAACCGATGGGCATACCGGCGATATAGTACGGCATACCATATTTTTCCTCCAGGAATTTCAGCATATAATCGTCATGCACGTTGCACATGCTGATGTTCAGCGCCGCCCGCGAGATTTGGCGGAACTCGTCCAGGCTCGCATACTCCGCGAAGATCCGCGTGTCGAGACCGAGGGCCGCCAGCAGGCGCTTGATCTCGTCCTCATCCTGATAACCGATGGAGGTGGCGTTCCAGAGGTTGACCGTATGGGCCTTCTGGTAATTCTCCCTCGCCTGCTCCATCTCATAGCGCGGGTCGGCCTGGTCGAGCGGTACATAGTCTTTCCAGGCCTCCGGCTCGAAGGGGATATCCCGCAGCAGCCCGTGGTAAAAGGCGTCATAGGCCGAGGCGACGACCCGCGACTTGAAACCGGGGCAGTGCAGGCCGACGATTTTCGCCGCGGCCGTGCTTTTGGCCCGCTCGACCACCTCCGCCACATCGTCGCCGATGATATTCGGGGCGCAGGTGGAGACGACAAAGATGATCTCCGGCCGGAACTCGCGGTCGGCGTATGCGATCGCCGCCTCCAGCTTGCGCTCCCCGCCGCCGATCACGTCGGCCTCGCTCAGATCCGTGGAGATCCAGTTGAGCGGGGCGGGAGGCTGCCCGCGCTGGGCGCGCCCCTTGTTGGACTGGACGTTGATGGCTAAAAGCTGCGCTCCGCAACCGCCGGGAGCGTGCATGACGATGACGGAACCCGCGACGGTGGCGGCCATCATCAGCGTCAAGGACATCTGACAAGCGTTCGCCTGCCAGAAGGAGCGGCTTTTCCGCATGAGACACCCCTCTCTTTGGCAGTCGAGCAGCTCGCCGGCGCTGCCGGAAAAACTGTCCGCCAGCTGCAGCCGCTGGTCGCGCACGGGCGGGATCCTCTGTTCGTAATAACTCATCGCTTCACCTTTTACCCTTTCGCCGCCATGAACGAGCCGATCAGATCCTCGTACAGGCGCAGCCCGCCGCGATAGCCCGCGTAGCCGCCCGCCACGATCGCCCGGTCGTAGGCCGGAAAACTCACGGCGAGATACTTGGCGCCGCGCCGGAGCGCCATCTGTTTTTCCAAAGTGCTGCCGACGATGTAGAGCGGCGTCAGGGCGTCGAAATAGCGCTGGCCGCGATACACGGGGCGGCCCCGGTCGATGGAGCGGGCGATCTCCTGACTGCCGCTCACGAACCGCGGTTTTACCGGCAACTCGGCAAAACCCGCCAGCAGATCCGCCCGCCGCGCCTCATCCAGCCGGTCGGTGACGAATATTTCCGCCGGCGTCCAGCCGAGTTCGCGGTAAAGATATTTGTTCAGCGGGAGCGCGTAGTTGGAGTTGGTCACGGTGACGCTGTAAAAACGCAGCTCGCCGTCGGCGTAGCTGTCCGCCGTCCGCTCGAAATAGCGGTAGTACCATTCGTTTTCCGCCGCGACGACCCGCTCGGCCCCGCCGATCCCCAGTTTGGCGGCGAGTTCCCGGATGAAGACGTCCGTCGCTTCCGGGCCGACGGGCAGATCCGTCGCCCACCAGGGAACGCCGTGTTTTTCCGCAAACCGCTCCGCAAAACCGCGGCAGCGCGTGCGCGAGAATATGACGTTCAGGGCGGCGGCCGGGGCGGCGGTGATATTGTCAAAGGTCTGGGACGGCGAGAAAAAACTGTTCACTTTCAGCCCCAGCCGGGCGCCGATTCTCTCAATTTCTTCCAGATCGCCGCGAAAGAAGGGGTCATAGCCTGGCACGACCCCGAATACGTTGATCAGACGCGGATCGGGTTTGCTCGCGCCCGCGCCCACCCCGCGCAGCCAGCGATTGAATATGCCGTCCAGCAAGATCTCGTATCCCGCGTAGCAGTCGCCCTGAAAACTGGGGGTGCTGATCGCCAGCACCGGCGCGCCCGCCTCGGCGAATTCGCTCACGGCCCCGCCCGCGTCGTCGCCGATCATTTCCGTCATGCAGCCGGTCGCCACCACGTACAGTTTGCCCTCGATCAGCTTCAAAGTCGAGGCGATCTGTTCCCGCAGCCGCTCGGCGCCGCCGAAGACGATCTCCGTTTCCGTGACGGCCGAGGTCGGCGCGGCGGAACCCGAACAGTAGGATGATCCCAAGTAACCGGCGCCAAAAGCGACGGAATTCATCAGATTGCCGCCGCAGCCCGTCGCCGCGTGGATGATCGGGATGACGTCCGGCAGCGCGGAGATCGCCGCCAGCGCGCCGCCCAGCGCGCAGGACGTCCGCGGTTTGTCATGGAACGGGCTTTCTTTCATGGCGCACCTCCCGGCGTCGCGGCATAATCATAGAGAACGGTGGAGAGATAGCGCTCGCCTGTGTCCGGGAGCAAGGCGACGACGACTTTGCCGGCGTTTTCGGGGCGCTTGGCTATTTGGCGGGCGGCAAAAACCGCCGCGCCGGAGGAGATCCCCACGAGCAAACCGGCGCCGCGGCCGAGTTCGCGCGCGGTTTCCACCGCTTCGTCCCCTTTGACCGTATAGATCTCATCGATCAGGTCCCGGTCGAATACCCGCGGGACGAAACCCGCGCCGATGCCCTGAATCTTATGCGGCCCCGGCGGTCCGCCCGACAGCACGGGGCTTTCAAACGGCTCGACCGCGACGATTTGCGTCTCCGGTTTTTTCGCCTTCAGATTCGCCCCCACACCGGAGATCGTGCCGCCCGTGCCGACGCCCGCGATGAAAATGTCCACCGCTCCTTCCGTGTCCCGCCAGATTTCCTCCGCCGTCGCCCGGTGGTGGATCGCCGGGTTCGCGGGATTTTCAAACTGCTGGAGCAGCGCTCCGCCCGTCTGCGCCGCTAATTCCTCCGCTTTGCGCACCGCGCCGTTCATGCCGCCGGCGCCCGGCGTGAGGACGAGGGAGGCCCCCAGGGCTTTCAGCAGTTTGCGCCGCTCGACGCTCATCGTTTCCGGCATGACCAAGATCACTTTGTACCCGCGGGCCGCCGCCACAAACGCCACGCCGATCCCCGTATTGCCGCTCGTCGGCTCGATGATGAGACCGCCGGGCCGCAGACGCCCTGCTTTTTCCGCCTCCGTGATCATGGCGTGGGCGATGCGGTCTTTGACAGAGCCGAGCGGGTTAAAATACTCCAGTTTCAGGTAGATGTCCGCCCCGACCGCCGCCCCGTCCGGCCAGCGGTATTGCAGCAGGGGCGTGTCGCCGATGAGTTCCGTCAGATCTTTTGCCGCCTTTATCATAGCGCTCCCTCCTCAAATGCCCGCGGCCTGACCGCCGGGCACGGTCCCAGTTTCCAGTTCGAGCAGCTTATCCGACCATTTTGCCGCCCATGCCTGCAGTTCCCTGAGCTCCAGCGGCGCGGGCGTCCGGGATTCCTCGTGAGCCGCCACGCGCTCCGCCAGTTCCATATACACCCGCGCCTGCTCGCTGTCCGGCGCGGCCTCGATCACGGTCTTGCCTTTGAGTTCACATTGGGTAACGGTGATGGAGCGGGGCACATACTGCACGATCCGGGTTTGCGTGCGTTCGGCAAAATCATCCACGATATCCCGGGAATAACCGGCGTTCATCGAATTGGCCACGATGCCGCCGAGCAGGGCGCCGCCGGAATTGGAGTATTTTTTGATGCCCTTGAAAAGATTGTTGGAAGCGTAAACACTCATGAAATCGGCGCTGGACACCGTAAAAACGTGCCGGGCGATTCCCTCGCGGATCGGCATGGCAAAACCGCCGCAGACCACGTCGCCCAGCACGTCGTAAATCACGCAGTCCAGATCCAGTTCCTCGAATATTTTCTGCTGTTTAAACAATTCCACGGCCGTGATGATGCCGCGGCCGGCGCAGCCCACGCCGGGAGCGGGCCCGCCGGACTCCACGCAGCAGATCCCGTTAAAACCTTCGTATATCACGTCGCGCGCCTTGACCGCCCCTTTTTCCCGCAGCGTGTCCAGCACGGTCGGTATGTAGGAACCGCCGCGCAGCGTGTTCGTGGAATCGGCTTTCGGGTCGCAGCCGAATTGCATAACTTTGTAGCCGAGTGAGGAGAGCGCCGCGCTGAGGTTGCTCGTCGTGGTGGATTTGCCGATGCCGCCTTTGCCGTAGATGGCGATCTGCTTGAGTTTCTTGCCCATGAGGGGATGTCCTCCTTAGCCGCTTTTTTAAGTTGCAAAGTAAACATATATACAAACTATGTTTTATTATACACAGGGGGAAGCGGCGTGTCAAGTATGTATTTTTGAGGGTACATGACAAATTTGTGGGAACTCGTCACTCCGGCCTGTTCCTCAAAAAAACGCTCGACATCTATATCACGGGCTCAAACGCCTATATACTGTCGGGAGAGCTTGCCACTAAACTGATTGCAACTTGAGACTTTTGCGACCGTTTTATGCTTTATCGTTGCTGTTTTTCAGATGTCAAGCCAGACTTCGTCGCTGCCCTCGCCGTTGGCAAGACCGCCTAACCGCCTGCGAAGTAAGGACTCGGCTATACAGTTAAAAATGATTATCGTTTGTCGCTTTATTGTATACTTTATAGTCGCGCATAGAAAACAATATGCGCGCGCGTTAAATTCCGCGCTGCTGTCTGTTACTTTTGTCTGTATCACGCGGATTCGCCGGCGATCTTCCCGCCTGATTCTGAATGTGGGTGGAGTGAGGCGTGGGAAGGAGCGAAGCGACTGACCTAGATTCCGCGGCGGGAAAACGATTGCGCAAATTGCTGTTGCCACCGGCGGCGATTTCGCGTATGATGCATTTAAATAAAACATGTATGTTTTATATGATATGTAGATCATATGGGAAAGGGGGCGTTTTTTATGCCGATCCAGCCAAGCCGCGACAGTTCAGCCTATTCGCCGCAGGAGAGCAGACTGCAAACTCAGAGCGGCCGGATGGTTTTTCCGGGAGGGCCGCGCGGACGCATCCGCAAAATATACGAGTCTTTTCAGGACAGCAAGGCCGCGGTAGACGTGCAGCGCGCGAAATATTTTACCGAGTCCTTCAAATCGACGGAGGGACAGCCGCTGATCCTGCGCTGGGCCAAAGCTCTCCGCCATATCGCGGAAAAGATTGACGTCTATGTGGATGATCATCAGCTGCTGGCCGGCCGCGCCGGACGGGAGGGCAAATACGGCCTGATTTATCCGGAGCTGGACGGCTGCTTTCTGGAAAATTTTGCTAAAAACTCGGATTCGCGGACGGAGTCCCCTTTTGCCCTCACCGGCGCGGACCGCCGGATCCTGCTGGAGGAGATCGCGCCTTACTGGACGGGAAAGACTTACTATGAAGACCTGGCGGCCAGCCTGCCGGAAGACGTTCTGCGGGTCACCTTCGATCCGGCGGACACTTTTACCTCGCGTTATATCGTGAACGAAACGTCGTCCATGCGCTCCGCCCTGCAATGGGTCCACGACTATCAGACCGGCCTGGAAAAAGGCTTTGAGACGATCAAACAGGAGGCGGCGGCGCGCCTGAGCTCTCTTGACCTCCATGACCCGCTCGACGCCTTGGAAAAAGCGCCGTTTTTAGAAGCGATCATCATCACCGCGGACGCCATCAATCTCTGGGCGCGCCGGCACAGCCTCCTGGCCGCGGAAAAAGCCGCCGGGGAGAGCGATCCCGTCCGCCGGGCGGAACTCCTGCAAATAGCGGCCGTCTGCGCGCGCGTGCCGCGACTGCCGGCCCGCGATTTCCATGAGGCTCTGCAGGCCCAATGGTTCATGCAGCTTTTCTCGCGGCTGGAGCAAAAGACCGGCGCGACCATCTCCAACGGCCGCATGGATCAGTATCTATACCCTTATTTTCAAGCGGATATCGCCGCCGGCCGCCAGACGGAAGAATCGGTGAAAGAACTGTTCCAGTGCATGTGGCTCGGCATGGCGCAATACGTCGATCTGTACGTCAGCCCCGCCGGCGTCAGATTCAACGAGGGGTACGCCCACTGGGAAGCGGTGACCGTCGGCGGCGTGGACGCGGAGGGGCGGGACGCGGTCAACGAGCTGACTTATCTGCTGCTGGCGGACAAACGGGAGTTCCCGCTGAATTATCCGGATCTGGCGGCGCGGGTCCACGCCGGTTCGCCGCGGCGCTATCTGCATGAGCTGGCGCTGACCGTGCAGGAAGGGGCCGGATTTCCCAAACTGATCAACGACGAGGAGATCATTCCCGTTTTGCTGGCCAAAGGGGCGGAATTCGCTGAGGCCAATGATTACGCCGTTTCCGGCTGTACGGAAGCGCGGATGCCCAACCGCGACACTTACACGGCGCCCTGCCCTTATATCAATCTCGGGGCGGCGGTGGAACTCACCTTGCACAACGGCCGGATGGAAAAATACGGGGACGAACTGCTCACCATCGAGACCGGCGAGCCGGAAAATTTTGCCACTTTCGAGGAATTTTTCGCGGCTTATATCCGGCAGCAGACCTTTCTGATCGCTCAGGCTTTCAAACAGCAATACATCGTCACTCGTCTCCGGGAAAAGCATTTCGCCTCGCCGTTTGGCTCCTCGCTGCACCGGCTCTGCCAGAAGAATTTTCAGGACCTGCACGCGGCAAAAATAGAGGGCGGCATCGATATCGGTTATTTCGATATGATCGGCTTCGGCAGCGCGGCCGATTCGCTCTCCGCGGTCAAAAAATTCGTCTATGAGGAAAAACTCCTCACGATCGCGGAATTGAAGCGGGCGCTAAAGGCCGATTTCCGGGACGCGGAACCCCTGCGGCTACGACTGAGCGGGGCGCCGGCTTATGGCAACAACGACCCCCGCGCGGATGAGATCGCCCGGCAAATCGATCTGGCGGCGCTGAAGTTCAGCGGCGAATACGCGAAAAAAATGGGCTTCTCTATGGATTTGCGCTATGTGCCGGTCACTTCCCATATCCCGCTGGGCCGCGTAGTGGGAGCGCTGCCCAACGGCCGCCGGGCCGGCGTCTTCCTTTCCGACGGCAGCAGCGCCTCGCACGGCGCGGACACGACCGGCCCGACCGCCGTCCTCCTCTCCAACCGCGCCACGAAAAACCCAGCTTTTTCCAATCGCGCCTCCCGCCTGCTCAATATCAAACTCAGCCCCTCCGCCGTCGCCGGGGAAGAAGGAACGAAGAAACTGACGGCGCTGATCAAAAGCTGGCGGGATCTGAAGCTGTGGCATTTGCAGTTCAACATCATCAACCGGGAGACTCTGGAAAAAGCCAAAGCGGATCCGCGGAGCTATAAAAACCTGCTGGTCCGCGTCGCCGGGTACAGCGCCTATTTCGTGGAGCTTTCCCCGGATCTGCAGGAGGATATCATTTTGCGCACGGAGCATAAAACGGTGTGACGGGGATCGTATTTAATATCCAGCGTTTTTCCCTGCATGACGGGACCGGCATCCGCACGGTGGTTTTCCTGAAAGGCTGCCCGCTGCGCTGCCCATGGTGCGCTAACCCGGAATCTCAGCGGCGAGAACCGGAGACCGCCTGGAGCGCCGCGAAATGCATCGGCTGCGGCGACTGTCTCCGCACGGGCGCGGGGGCGGTCAAACGGGAAGGAGGCCGCGTCGTGCCGCTCCGCCGGCTCAGCGGCGCCGAAGCCGAACGCCTCTGCCCCGCTCAGGCCCTCCAGGTTTTTGGCGAAGAGCGCTCCGCGGCGGATATCATCGATATAGTCGAACGCGACATGATTTTCTATGAAAACTCCGAAGGCGGCCTGACCCTTTCCGGCGGGGAACCTTTGACGCAACCCGCTTTTACGGCGGCGCTGCTGCGAGAGGCCCAAGGGCGGCATATCCATACAGCGATGGAAACCGGCGGCCTCGCGGATTATCAGGATCTGCGCGCGGCGGCCCGGCACTTGGATCAGCTGATTTACGATATCAAAATATTCGATAGCCGCCGGCATCAGGAGCAAACCGGCGCGGGGAACCAGGCGATCCTGGAAAATTTTCGCCGTTTGATGGACGAATTCCCGCGCTTGCCGACTCTGGCGCGGACGCCGGTAATCCCCGGGGTCAACGACCATGAAAAGGAAATATCTGACATTATAGATTTCATCCGGCCTTATCCCAACGTATCCTACGAGCTGCTGCCCTATCACCGTCTGGGCGCACCCAAATACGAAGCTCTGGGGCGGGCGTATCCCCTGGGGAAGCGGGCCTTGGACGCCGGCCGGTTCAGGCGGCTGCAAATTTTCGCGGAAAGGAGAATGGCGCGGTGAAAGAGATACTCGGCCTCCCCCCGGTCAAAAAAACGCTGCAAAAATCCGCTTCCTTCTTGGAATACATAGCGCTGCTGGCCGTCGTTCTGGTCATTTGGGCGCTGGTTTCCGCGAGCGGCAAGGTCAGCCCCGTCGTCATGCCGCCGCCCAAAACCATTCTGGACACCTTTGTCAGCCTGCTGCGCGACGGAACATTGCTGAAACACGTGGGGATCAGTATCGCCCGCGTTTTGCACGGCTACTGTCTGGCCGCGGCCAGCGG
Source organism: Gracilibacteraceae bacterium (assembly GCA_031266805.1). GTDB lineage: Bacteria > Bacillota > Desulfitobacteriia > Desulfitobacteriales > Syntrophobotulaceae > JAIRRL01. The sequence continues at coordinate 6,138 of JAISAH010000016.1, read as the reverse complement.
CCTGGTTTTGGGGACGGCGCTCGGGCTCTCCCCCCGGCTGAACCGCATGACGGATCTGATCATTCAGGTCGTCAAGCCGATCCCGCCGATCGCCTGGATCCCGCTCGCCATCGTCTGGTTCGGGATCGGGGAAGAATCAAAAACCTTCCTGATCTTCCTCGGCGGTTTTTTCAATATCCTCATCAACGTGATCGACGGCATCCGTCAGACGGATGAAAAATTGGTAGAAGTTTCCAGGAGCTTCGAAACGCCGCAGTGGAAATTCGTTTCCCAGCTGATCATCCCCAGCGCCCTGCCCGGCATTTTCACCGGCCTCCGCACAGGGCTCTCCACTTGCTGGATGTGCGTGATCGCCGCCGAGCTGGTCGCCTCCAATACGGGCGTCGGCTTCATGATCGACAACGCCCGGCAGTTCGGGCAGGCGAACAAGGTGATCGTGGGGATGATCGCCATCGGGATCACCGGCAAAGTCATGGATGTCATGATCCGCGCCGCGGAAAAGAGGGTGATGCGATGGCGCTGAGAGAGGACTACGTCGTTTTAGAGCGGGTCACGCGCCGGTTTACCAATAACGGCGGAGGGGAGCTGGTCGCCCTGAGCGGCGTGAGCCTGAGTGTGCGGCAGGGGGAGTTTATCAGCATCGTCGGCGGCAGCGGCTGCGGCAAAAGTACGCTGCTGCGCGCGATTGCCGGGATCGATCCTGATTATGAAGGCCGGATCCTGGTCAAGGGGGAGGAAATCCGCCGGCCCGGCAAAGCCCGCGGGATCATATTTCAGGAGCATCGGCTTTTTCCGTGGCTCACGGCGGAGGGAAACGTGAAATACGCTCTGAACGGGATTTCCCGGGCGGAGAAACGCAAAATCGCCGCACATTATCTCCATTTGGTCGGGCTGACGGGTTTTGAAAAATCATATCCCAAACAATTGTCGGGCGGCATGGCCCAAAGAGCGGGCATCGCCCGGGCGCTGGCGAATGACCCGGAGTTTTTGCTGCTGGACGAACCTTTCGGCGCCTTGGACGCCTTCACGAAAATGCAAATGCAGAATGAGATCGACGCCATAAAACGCCAATATAACAGCACCATGATCTTAGTGACGCACGATATAGAGGAAGCCGTATTTTTAGCCGACCGGGTCGTCGTGCTGAGTCCGCGGCCCGGAACGATTCAGAAGATCTTCCCGGTCGACCTGCCGCGCCGCCGGCAGCGCAACAATACCGAATTCATCGAGATCCGCCGCGCTGTTTATAACGAGCTTTTCATGGACAACAGGCCCGCCGCGGATTACAGCATTTGATTTTATCGGGGACCGGGTGTTCCTGTTAAAATAAAAAATTTGGAGAAGGAGATCTGTCATGAAGATGCACACAGGCAAAATTTTATCCCTCGCGGCCGCGCTCGCTCTGTCCGCCGCCGTCCTCCTCACGGGATGCGGCGCGGGGAGCGGCGCCGCCCCTAGCGCGGGCGGTTCCGCCCGAGGCGCGGCGGACGCCGGCGACAAAGGTTACAGCGCGGCTGTCCTGCGCGTCGCGATCCAGCCGTCCGCCGCTTTTGTCCCCATTTACCTTTTGCGGGACAACGGCTGGCTGGAGGAAGAAGCGGAAAAACTGGGCGTTACAGTGGAATGGACCGAATTCGTCTCCGGGCCGCCGATGAACGAATCTTTCGCCGCCGGGCAGCAGGATATCGGGTTTATCGGCGACGTGCCCACCGTATCGGCTATTTTTGCCGGACAGCAAAACACGGTCGTCGGCGTCGCCGCGTGGGGGGAAGGCGGCTACGCTATTTTGGTTTCCCAGGATTCACCCATCACCAAGGCGGAGGATCTAAAAGGCGGGAAAGTCGGGCTTACCGTCGGCTCTACCGCACAGAATCTGGTAGAAAAGTATTTTAAAGCCAACGGTCTGGATATCAATAATGATGTTGAGGTCGTCAATCTGACGGTCGGTGATCTCGCCACCGCTTTGGCCAACAAACAGATCGACGCCGCCGCTGTCTGGGAGCCGAGCATCACCCGCCTGACCGACGACGGGATCGCCAGGATTTTGGCGGACGGCGCCGGGATCCTGCGCGGCACCAACAATATATTTTCCACGACCGCTTTCGCGACGGAAAACCCGAAGCTGGTCCAACTGCTGCTGGAGCAGTACGCCCGCGCCGCCAAAGCGCTGAAGGACGACCCGCTGGGCGAATCGGCGAAAGTCGCGGCGGCGTACAGTCTCAGCCCGGAACAGCTGGCCAGAGTGACGGATAAATACGACTATTCCGTCGTCGTCGCCGATGAAGATATCGAATGCCTGCGGGGGACCACCGATTTCCTGAGAAATATCGGCGTCGTCACCGACCCCGCTTTTGACATCGCCGATCACATCGACCCGTCATACGCCAGCAACGCGGATCTGGCCCGGTACAAATAGGTGTCCAAATCATATGTACATCCCCGCGTTCAGGTTTCCGACGCTTTCGCGGGCGATGAGCCGGTTGGGCAGATATATTTTCAGCGGGCTCCGATGTAATTTGCTGACGCGGCTGATCAAGGTCAAAGCCGCCACAATGCCCATCTCCGCGATGGGGGCCCCGACGGTGGTGATCATGGGGGAAGCGTAGCCGGAAAGCACGATGTTGTCCAAGCTGACGAGGGAGAGACGCTCCGGGATTTTGATCTTTTCTTCTTTGAAACGCCGGATGGCCGCGATCGCGGCGACGTCGTTGCGGCAAAACACGGCGGTGGGAAGATGTCCCGCCGCCTGGCGCAAAAGCGCCTCCGCCCCCTGATAACCGCCGTCCGGCCTGTTGTGGGCGCATTCCGCGATCAGGCGCTCATCTTTGGCGATACCATGTTCTTGCAGTATGTCACAAAAGGCCAGATAGGAAACATCCTGGCCCGTTTCGCCGATGTAACCGATTCTTTCATGCCCGTAGCCGAGCAAATGCCGCAGGGCGATGTCCGCCGCTTCGCGCCCGTCGCAGATGATCTGGTCCCATTCGGCTTTCACCGAGGCGCGCCCCACCATGACGATATTTCTATAGCGGTTTTCCAATATCCGCACGATTTCCTCCTTGGCAAAATGACCCAGGACGATGGCCCCCACCGCCTTTTCGCCGTTTTCGACCGGCTTTGGTTCTGCTAAAAGCGAATAAGGGGCGCGCATGGAATATCCCAGTGCCAGCGCTTGCTGCTGTGCTGCTCTGGCAATATGGGCAAAAAAAGGATTGTCTTCCAAGCTTTTGGCGCGCGCCAAAACGCAGTCCAGCGTCCCTTTGCGATAAGAGAGGTTTTGCCCGGGTTTTTGCCGCAGGGCCTGAGCGTTGGGGTTCGGTACATATCCCGCTTCCCGGGCGATAGCCCAGATCCGCTCCCTGATTTCGCGGCTGCCAAAAGAATCATCCGCGGAGGAGAGAACGCGCGATACGGTAGAAACGTGTACGCCGGCCCGCGCGGCGATTTCTTTTAACGTCAATCCATCATCTCCATGAAAATATATTAATAATATATGTATTATATAGCATGCCCGCGCAAATAGCAAAGGCGAATCAAGAAAACGTTTGCGCAATTAAATCCGCCCGCTTCAGAGACGGAGTTGATACTCCTGTCAAACCTTTGCGGCCAAGTGTCAAATTTGTAGCGGATATTCAGCTATAAAATTTGTCGTCCCAATGCGCAAATATACCTTGAATTCACCGGTTTTTTCTGGTATGCTATGCTCACATGACATTGAATACTCAGACATCTCCGCTGCTTCGGCAAAACCGGAAGTGCGGGCCGGCTCTCCGTCACTTCAAACATAGAACCCACAGATCTATCATTATAAATGGGAGGAAGCAGGATATGAGAAAATTTCTGGTGTGTTTCCTGACCTTGCTTATGCTGATCCAACCGGGGTTCACCGGCTTCCTCCCCGCGCCCGCCGCTCTGCGGGCCGAGGAACCGGGCGGCGGACCGGACGATCCTATCTCCTTCGTCTACGGTGAGGAGAACGCCGCGAGTCTGGCGGCGCGGGAAAGCAAATATTTCACCTTCACCCCGGACGTTACCGGCACGTACCTCTTTTCCAGCTCAAGTATTGCCACGAGCGACGTTCCGGAGATCGCGATCCGTAAGGGCGCCCCGTGGTCTTATGTCATTGCCAGTGATAAAAGCGGGCGGGGCAATAAATTTTATCTGCCCGTCACCCTCGCGGCCGGCGAGCTTTACTACATCACTCTCTCCGCCAGCGCGGCGGCGCAGTTCAGCTTCAGCGCCCTCCGCACCGCTGACGATCACGCCAATCAGTCCGATCTGGCCTCCCCCTTCTCTTTTGAGAACGGAGCCGCCGGCTGGCTGGAATACGCGGGGGACGTCGACGCCTTCACGCTGACGCCGCTGCGGACGATCACGGTCGAACTCAGCGCCGATACCGCCGCGGTCTACAAACTCTCGCTGTATGGGTCTGAGTTGCGCTCTCCCCTGATCACCCTGTCCGCCGGGTCTTCTTATGATATCGCTATCACGGATATCTCGGATCAGGGCGCCAATTTTCAGCCCCGGCCCTATACTTTACGGGTGGATCCGTTGGCGGATGACGCCGGCGACTATGTGGAAACGGCTGAACCGCTGACGGCGGACAGCCCGCGGGCTGGGCGGATCGACTATGAGGGCGATCGGGATTATTATTCGTTCAGCTCGGAGACGGGCGGCACGTATTTCCTGAGCGTAGAGGGGCCGCCGGATATTCGCTGTGGGCCTTATAACTACGCGATCAATGCCGGCGAAAAGAGTCTTATTCAAATCAGCGAAGGAGAGACCCGCTATTTCTACGTTTATGGGAACGACGGCAGCGAATACACCATCCTTCTGACTCCTCAGCCAGACGACTACATGAATCAGGGAGGTTATTACGCTGCGGCGCTGACACTAGGGGATGAGATCAGCGGCGCTTTGGAATATGCGGAAGATATAGACGCTTTTCGTCTTGACATAACGGAGCCGGGGTATTACTCGCTGACGACCGCCGGACTGAGCGAGCCGCAGAGTGTTTGGTTTAGCTATGAACAATTGCCCGGCACGGGATTTTCCGAGCGTTTTCTTTCGCCCAGCACATACTATAATATTAGCGTAAGAGCGGACGGGGCCGTTGGCGCTTACACGCTGGTGGTCCAAAAAGAAGACCGGCCTCTGCCGCCCGACCCGGAAGGCAATACGGCGGCGGAAGCCATGCCCTTGCCGGCGCCGCCCTCTTACAGCGGAGCGCTGGACTATGACGGCGACCAGGATTGGTTTGTGTTCACCACAGGCGAACAGGGATTATACCTTGCAGATCCGGGTGAATATTACAGCGCAAACTTGACCATCTTGACAGAGGACGGGCGGCAAATATACAGATTGAATAGCTACGAATCTGCCGCCATCGCTCTGGAACCGAATACCGCTTACTATATCCGCGCGGATGGCTATCCATACGATGGCGGCGCGTACAGTTTCAGTCTGACTGCCATGGACTACGCCGCCCCGGTTTGGGAAAGCGCCGGGGAAAACGCCCTGCGCTTAGGCGGCGTTCTCTCCGACCCGAAAGAGTATTTCACATTCACGGCCCCGGCCAGCGGTTGTTATATCTTCAGTCTGACGGGCGAAGGTCTGACATTGAGCGGGACATTGAACGGGTATGATCTTCCGATGTATTATACTGAAACGGAACTCGGCCGTTTTCTGGTACAGGAGCAAACAGTGCTGCTGGCCGCGGCGAGTGAATCAGCCCAGCCCGGTCCTTTTACACTGACTGCCGAATGGATCGAGGACGACTATCCTGACGACGGAAACTGGTGGCAGGCCCCGCTGATGGATTTGGACGCGAGCTACACTATGCGCTGCGATTTTGAATACCATTTTGAATACGACAGTGAAGACGGATTGAAACTGCCGCCCGGCCTCAGCGGCCCTTATACCTTCATTGCGGAAGGCGCTTATGTGATCATTGTCTATGAAGAGAACGGCGATATTGAATTCTGCGCTGAGGGCCCCGGTTCGGCAAGCTGGGATTTCCAGCCGGATAAACAATACTATGTCGCCGTTTTTCATGAGGGGGAAGTCGGCGCAACCGTCACTTTGCGGGCGCTGGCCGGCGGCGACGACTATCCCGGCGGTATCGGCGATTTTGTTGAA
>JAISAH010000127.1 GCA_031266805.1 Gracilibacteraceae bacterium | reverse complement strand
CCAGACCGGGCGGGCGGTGCCATCCCCCGACCCCAACCCCAGGCCGGGTTGCCCGGGGGCGCCCCCCCGCCGCCGCACAACCGGTCAGGCCTAATTCCAGCAAATCCGCCGCTTTCAAGCCGTCAGGCGCCGGAACCTGCGCCGGCGCGGGGCGTGATTGGCCGAAAGCGGCCCGCACCGCCGCCGGCGACGCGTATTCCCAGCCGATATCCCGCCCCCGGCGGTCACGCGCCGCCCGGCGCGGCAGATAGACATGCCGCAGACCCGGGATATGGCGGTCAAGTTTGGCGCGAATCATTTCTCCCGCGTGATCCGGATCCGTGCAAACGACGACGCCCCGCTCCGCCGCGGCCCTGGCGATATAAGCCAGTTTAGCCTCCGTCACTCCGAATCCTTCCGTCCACAGCACTTCGACGTCTCCGAGCGCGCGCCGGATAGCTTCCGCGTCGCCGCGCCCTTCCGCCACAATTAAGGAGTTAAGTGAAAATAAATCATCCATTTGACGGGCCTTGCGCGTCAGGGAGCGGTGATCGAGACAGACAGCGAGCCTAGATCGCATTTTACCACCTTGCCGTCGGAGGCGACAGGGCGCTGGCCCCGGTACAGCTTGGGCGTAGTGATGTCGCAGGCGCAGCCGGTTTCCGCGATCCGGGAAGCGGCGTTGCCGCAGATGATGTTGGCGATTTCGCGCAGGGCGGAATCCGCCATATCGCCGAAATCAACATCCGGCATCATGGTCAGGCTTTGAACGATGTGCAGGGCCGTGACCAGCGGAAACACGAATTCCGCACTGCCGGGGCGGTCGCCGACGATGCCGACGCTGACGCTGATATCGCTTTTTTCACAGACCGGCGCCGGCGTCTCTGGTATTATTTCCACGGTGATACTTAGCATCTGGCTCAAGACTTCGCAGGCGCTATCCGCAAAACAGGCGGTAAAAGAAGCTGACCGCAATTTGAGCGCGGGGGCGGAACGAACCATCCCGGTTATTTTCCCGTCTTCGCCCACCACATGATAGATCAGCCAGCCGATCAATTTGCCTGCGAAGCGCTGGGCGATTTTATTATCGAAATTGCTCTCATTCAAAGCCTTTTCATATTCCAGCACCGTGGCCACAAAATCCCGGTGCAGACAGCGGTGGGCTTCCAGGCCGGCGTAGCCCAGAGAGGCTTGCAGGGCCTCCTCGTCCGCGAAATGTTTGACGACATAATTCTTCAAAAAAACCACCGCTTGCGCGCAAGCCGCCGAACTGTCCGCGTCCTGCCGCCGCAAAACCGCCGTCAGTTCATCAGTCATGCGAAACAATTCCTTATGCTGACTGTCGATAAGCTCATGCCCTACGGCATAAGACTCTTTCCACATCCCCATATCCCGCGCCTCCCTCAGTCAGGCCGCGTTTTTCAAAAACGCGGCCGCAACAAACGATTCCTTAACCCCGTAAAATTTCCAGCGCCTCTTCCCGGTAGCAATCCAAAAGATAAGGGATGCCGGTCACTTTGGCGCATTCTTCCGTCAAAGACATAAGTTCCCGCCGCGTCAGCGCCGCGAGATTGAATTTACGCGCGCCAGCCATCAATTGCTGCAACCCGACTTTGATCTTGTCGGCATAGCTGTAGATGCCGATAGCGCCGAGCGGGATGTTTTTGATTTCCTGCGCCCCGACGATGTCTTTCACCTTTTCATAATTGATAAAAATTTCCTCCGGAGTCCGGCCGAAATCGGAGACCGTCTTGGGCAGATCGTTGTCTTTCAGCCACTGCTGAATGTTTTTGCCGACCATGCCCGGGATCATCAAGGCCCGGCCCATGCAGACGGCCTTGACGTAAGGAGCGCCGAGAGCCAGCGCCTTGAAAACGCCGTCCTCGGAACTAAAGCCGCCGGCGAAAGCCAGATCCGGCACGCGTTCGCCCTGCGCCGCCAGAATAGACGCATATTCGCAAGCCGCGCTGTGTAAATAGAGAGAAGGGACGCCCCATTCCTCCATCATGCGCCAAGGGCTCATACCGGTGCCGCCCGGAGCGCCGTCGATCGTCAGGAGGTCGATGCGGGCTTTGGAAGAAAATTTCAGCGCCATCGCCAGTTCGCGCAAACTATAGGCGCCGGTTTTCAGGGTGACGCGCTTGAAACCGAGGGCGCGCAAACGTTCCACTTCGCGCATGAAGCTTTCTTCCGTCACAAAACCCAGCCGGCTGTGACGCTCAAATTCCTGAATAGCTCCCGCTTTGAAGGAGGCCTGAGTGATCGGATCGGAAGGATCAGGCGTGACGATGTAGCCGCGGCGCTGAAGCTCCAGCGCGCGTTCCAGGGACGAGACCTTTATTTCCCCGCCGATACATTTGGCGCCCTGCCCCCATTTCAGCTCGATGGTTTCGATCTTATGCCGGTCGATGATATACTCCGCGACGCCCAGATTAGTGTCTTCGACGTTCATCTGGATCAGAATCTCGCCGTAGCCGCCGTGATAGCGCCGGTATTTCTCTATACGGTCGTCCATATCCGGGGCTTTGACGACTTTTTTATTGCTGTCCAGCTCCAGTTTCGGGTCGATGCCGCAGACGTTTTCGCCGCAGACGATGGTGACGCCGGAAATTGCCGCGCCGACCGCGAAATGTTCCCAGTTTTTCCGGGCTATGTCCGTGGAACCGAGGGCGCCGGTGAAGATCGGGGCGGCCATTTTCACTTTTTTATCCCAGCCGTAAGCGGTTTCTGTCGAGACCAGAGGAAAACGCGCCGTGTCCGGTCCCGCTTCCACCCCTTCCGGCAAGCCGGTCGCTCCCACGGCGTAGCCCTGGATGTTCAGATGCGAGTAATCGACGGGATAATTCTTATCCCCGCCGGCCGTCACATCGCCGAAAGGACCCGGATAAATGAGTTCACGGCCGCGAAACGTCGCCTTGAAGATTTCACAGTTGCCACGGCAGCCGTCAAGACAGCGGGAACAAAGGCCGCTGCATGGTACGACGCTTTGAGAACGGTTTCTGGTCCTAGTCGCGTCGTTGCTGTTGGGAGTCTGGAGATTCATTCAGGTCACCACTTTCTTTCTTTTTTGAAACGCCTGTTAACAAACCAGCGCTTTTATTTTACCCGGAAAAACCAAAAAAGGCAAGCAAATATCAAATTTCGCCGCCGTCATTCTGGAATCCATGTTACTGTTCAGAGACGGTCTCTCCCCCTGCCGTCATTCCGGCTTTATGCCGGAATCCATCCCCGTTCCCTGTCTTTTGGATTCCGGAACAAGTCCGGAATGACGGGAGTTGGGGCGTA
>JAISAH010000126.1 GCA_031266805.1 Gracilibacteraceae bacterium | reverse complement strand
TACGCCCCAACTCCCGTCATTCCGGACTTGTTCCGGAATCCAAAAGACAGGGAACGGGGATGGATTCCGGCATAAAGCCGGAATGACGGCAGGGGGAGAGACCGTCTCTGAACAGTAACTACAAATGGGAGCGAGTGGGGCGGGAGGCGGCGTCCTCGACGCACCGCCGCCTCTGACCCTGAGGGACGCTGAGAATGGAGCGGGAGAGTTGAGAGTGGAAAATTATGGGACTGATTGTTGAAAACAGCCGTGTAGGCGCTCCGGAGCAAAAATTATACCGGCTGGTGTTTGAAAGCGAAGCGGCGCGGACGGCCCAGCCGGGCCAATTCGTCCACATCCGGGTGACCGCCGCCGCCGCGCCGCTCTTGCGCCGGCCTTTGAGCATCGCCGCCATTGACGCGGCGAGGGGGCGCCTTACGGTTTATTACCGCTTGAAAGGGCAGGGGACGGAGCTGCTGAGCCAAAAACGCCCCGGCGAAAAGCTGGACTTTTTAGGACCGCTGGGGCGAGGGTTCACCGTCCCCGCTGCCGGCGAACTGCTTCTGATCGCCGGCGGCGTTGGCGTTTTTCCGCTGCTCAGTCTGGGGGAAGAAGCAGGGCGGCGGGGCATCCCCAGCGTATTGCTCTGGGGCGGGGAAAACAGGGCTTTTTTTGCCGCGGCCGCCGCCGTGGCTGAACATATTCCCGTCCGCCGTCTGGCGACGGCGGACGGTAGTTTTGGCGACCGGGGCCGGGTCACGGATCTCCTGACCTCCGTTCTCGCGCCGCCTGCGGGCCGTACCCCATGCTGAAAGCCGTGGCGGAAACGGCCCGTGCACGCCGCCTGCCCCTGGAAGTATCTTTGGAGGAGACAATGGCCTGCGGTATCGGGGCGTGCCTTGGCTGCGCTTCCCCCGGACGGGACGCTTCCGGGGCCGGGGTCATGCGCCGCGTTTGCCTGGACGGCCCTGTTTTTCCCGCGGAGGAGGTGGAGTGGCTATGACGGACATGCGGGTCACGCTGGGGCCGCTCACTTTTCGCAATCCGGTGCTGACGGCCTCCGGCACATACGGTTTCGGCGCGGAATACGCCCCGTACTGCCAGCCCGGCCATCTGGGCGCCATCATGGTCAAAGGGATCACCCCCCAGGCGCGGCTCGGCAACCCGCCGCCGCGTCTGGCGGAGACGCCGGCCGGGCTCCTGAACGCCGTCGGTCTGGAAAACCCTGGATTGGAAAAATTTGTCAAATCATATCTGCCGCGCCTGCGCGAGCTGGCCACCGCCGTCGTCGTGAATATCGCCGGGTTTTCCATTGACGACTACGCGCTGCTGGCCAGGGCTCTGGATGGTCTGGGGGGCGTGGACGCTCTTGAGGTCAATATATCCTGCCCGAACGTCGAGCGCGGCGGGCTGGCTTTCGGCGCCGACCCCGCCAGCGCGGAAGCGGTGCTGCGCGCCGTGCGCGAATCGACGTCTCTCCCGCTCATCGCCAAGCTTTCCCCTAACGTCACGGATATCCAAGTGATGGTCCGCGCCGCCGAGCGGGGAGGAGCGGATATCATTTCTTTGATCAACACCATCACCGGCATGGCGATCGACGTGCAGACCCGCCGCCCGGTCCTCGGCAATATCACGGGCGGACTTTCCGGCCCCGCCGTCAAACCGGTGGCTCTGCGCATGGTCTATCAGGCCTATGAGGCGACGCGGCTGCCGATCATCGGCATGGGCGGGATTAGCGACTGGAAAGACGGGGTGGAGTTTTTGCTGGCCGGGGCCAGCGCCGTCGCCGTCGGGACCGCGAATTTTACGGATCCGCGCGCTCCGCTGGCGGTTTTGCGCGGCATGGACGATTATTGCCGCGAAAACGGTTTTGCCCGGGTGACGGAGCTGGTTGGCCTGGCGCACGCGAGGTCGGGAAAATGATCAACGAACTCCTGCTCGTCCTGGTCATGGCGACAGTCTACGGCGCGGCGCTGCTGACGTACCGTTTTGCCGGGATACCGGGCCTGATGTGCTTCAATGTTTTCATCATCATCACGGCCAATATCGAGGTGCTGATGCTGGTGGAAGCTTTCGGCGCGGTGATGACGCTGGGCAACGTGCTGTTCGCGGCTACTTTTCTCGTGACGGACATCGTTTCGGAGACGGCGGGCAAACAGGCGGCAAAACGCGCCGTGCATCTGGGCATGGGCGCCGCTTTGCTTTTTATCGTCATCTCCGAGACTTGGATGCTCTACGTTCCCGCCTCGGAGGATTGGGCGGCCCCGGCAATCAGGGAGCTTTTCGCGCATACGCCCCGCCTCGTGGCGGCCTCTTTTATCGTATACGTCGTCTCCCAGTATTTTGACATCTGGCTGTATCATAAATTCTGGGCGCTCACGACCGCCCGCACGGGAGACGCGCGCCGGCTGCTCTGGACGCGCAGCGCTTCCACTCTCATCTCACAGTTTATCAATTCGGCGCTTTACACGCTGCTGGCCTTCGGCGGCATGTACGACGGCAAAACCTTGCTCTCCCTCGCCCTTTCCACCTATGCGATCTACGCCGTCCTCAGTATTTGCGATACGCCCGTCATTTACCTGGCCCGCGCGATGAAACTGAGGAAGGATATCCCGGAGAGCGGGTCGGGAGGAGAGTGAGCAGTCATGGCGTTAGTATGGGAAAAACTTGAATCAGAGGAGGATATAGCTTATCCTTTGCGAGCAGGTTGCCGCGAAAACCGTTGTTATTTTCGAGCCAACGATATATAATGACAGCGTAAGTGTTCACGGCTAGAAAGGCGCCATGTATCTAATGACCGGACAACAGCCGCAAAACGGGCATTCAAATAAAACAGTTTTGCAGCGCAAAGTCGAGCACTGGAAAAAACAACTGCTTGACCTTTCGAAGCGCAACAAAATGATAAACTACCGGGAAACAAAACGCGCGACTCTAAAAATTCTCGAACCTGAATTTACGGAGTTGTTCAATCGGCTGGCTGTATCCGAGGAAGAACTGACTTTTCAGCGGCCGGTCGACAAGGATTCCGACCTCAGAATTTTTTCGATGCTGTCACTTCTGGAAACGCTCTCGTACCCGATCCCTGTTCACGCGGGCGACGTCAAGGCCGAGGGCTCGCTCCTGGAAAGGCGGATCGCTCTCAATAACCTTCGCTTAAAGTCTAAACTCGCCAGAGACGAGCAGGGAACAAATATCCTTTATCTTTCGTTTGGGTTCATCGAATGGCGGGAGAATAATACCGCTAACGCGCAATGGCTGAAATCCCCGGTCCTGATGATGCCGGTCTCTCTGAAGCTGGAATCCATAAAGGCCCCTTATACGCTCCTGCGGTACGACGACGACATCGAGGTCAATCCGACGCTGGATTATCTTTTCAATGAGCGTTACGGGATAGACTTGCCCGCGTTCGAGTTAAGCGGCGAGGAAAGTATCGGGCAGTATATGCGGACTATCGAGGAAATCACCGACCGGCACGGGTGGAAGCTGATCCGGGAAGTTAGCCTCGGTCTTCTTTCCTTCCTTAAAATAAGCATGTATCACGACCTCAACAACAACTATGAACGAATGCTCAAAAACCCCGTTGTGCGGGCGATAACAGGCGACGCCGGCGCCGCGGCCGACATTCCGCGAGAATTAACGGGTTTTGATTTTGACCGCGTTCCCCCCAGCGATTGCTATCAGGTCGTCGATTCGGATTCCAGCCAGCAGGAAGCAATTCTGCTCTCCAAAGCCGGGGTCAGTTTTGTCATGCAAGGGCCTCCGGGCACCGGCAAAAGTCAGACCATCACGAATATCATCGCCGAGGCTTTAGCCGGCGGAAAAACCGTGCTCTTCGTGTCCGAAAAGGCGGCGGCTCTGCAAGTCGTTTATAAACGGCTCACGGAGGTCGGCCTGGATGATTTTTGTCTGGCCCTGCACAGCCACAAGGCGAACAAAAAAGAGATCCTTGACAGTATCGCCGCCAATCTCAAACTGCCGCGCAAACGCCTGAAAGACGGCGTAATGTTTGAGCTGGCCGAGTTGTTTCAGGACAGGCAGGCTCTAAATCAGTATGCCACGGAATTGCACGCGGATATTCTCCCTTTGGAAAAAAGTCTTTACGAAGCGTTCGGGGAATTGAGCCTTCTGCAAGAAGCGCCTGACATTCAGTTTTTCATCGAGTCGGCAGCCGCTGTTTCCGCGAGTACATATAACGCGATGCTTTATCGCGCCGACAGCTATGCCAAAGCGCTGAAACGCCTTGGGGGCAAACTCTCCAAGAACCCGTGGCGCGGCGCCGTCGTGAAAATGGTGACGCAGCGGTTCAAGGAAGATCTTGCGCGGGATACGGACGGTCTGGCCGAGTCTCTGCTCGCGTTAGACGCGGCGCTTTCCGGCGTCATCGCCTCATTGGGATTAGATGAAACCCGCTCCTGGTCAGGCGTTAATCGGGTCATAGCTTTGCTGCAAGCCATAGAGAACACCCCGTTGTTCCCGCTCGACTGGGCTAAAAGCGCCAAACGCGCCTTCTTGCTCGACAAGGCTAAAAACGGCTGGCAAGCGCGGAAGGAGTATCTGCAGGCCCTTGTTTGCTTCAAGGGAGCGCTCTTTTCTGCGGACTTGACGTCTTGGCTGGAGAATGTTCGTCAAGGCGTGTTAAAAGTCAACAGGGACTGGTTTGATCCGGCGGCCCGGCGGCGGGCAAAACAGCTGCTCAAGGAGGCGCGCTCTCACATATCCCCGCTTGTCGAGATGAAAAACGCTCTGCTGGAAACATGGGAAGTCTCTGCTCTTGGCCTGAACTCTGACGAGATGCTTCTGCGCTTTAAGACTGATCACACCTCTTTCTTCAAAATATTTAAGCCTTCTTACCGGGCGGATATCAGGGCGATCAGAGGCGTCTCCAAGAAAATCGGCGCCAAGTTTTCAAATGCCGAAATAGTCGCTTTGCTGCAGCAAATCAGCGCGATAAAGCAAGAAAGCCAATGGGTGGCGGAAAACCGGCAGCTACTTACAGAATATTTTGGAAGTTCCTACGAAGGCGAAACCACTGACTGGGCGGCGATCGAAACGGGTATTTCCTTGGCCGAAAAAATGCTCTCGCTGTTTTCTCAGGCGGACCTCATTCACGCAAAACGCGCGGCGCTCAAGAAGATCTGCGCTGATCATAAAGAATTTTTTGGCCGGCGGATCGCGGGGCTGGAGACGAACTGGGATTCAATTATTGCCGATCTGAAATCGGTGTCCGCGCTGCTTACCGGCAGCGAGGCGAGTTTAATGACCGGCGGCTTCACGGCCGCTTTTTGCGACGACGCGCAATATAGAAGCAATCTGAAAGCGGTTAGGTCCGACCTGCAGTCCCGGATGGCCGAATGCGCCGCGGGTTATACGAAATTCAAAAGTCTTTTTGAAGCGGGCGCGGATTTTGACGACGCCCGGATCAGCGACAGCGCCGCCAGGATCGCCGCCTGTCAGGCCGACCTCATGCTGCTCGACGACTGGATCGCCTGCGCGGAAACAAGAAACGCCTGTGATGAAATAGGGCTGGCGGATTTTACGGAGCAGATAGAACGGCGGGACAATTCCATCGAAGACGTAGTCGGCGCTTTTAAGCGCGGTTTTTTAACTCTGTGGATCCAGTCGGTGATCGATGGGAAAAAGACCGTCGAACAGTTTCGCCGCCATAACCAGGACGAAAAAATCAAGAGATTCGCCACCCTTGACGAAAAGCAATTACTCATCGCGCGGGAACGCGTCCGCCAAAATGTCGTCAGCGGCATCCCCGACCCGAACCGAGCGCTTTCGGCTAATGACGAATTGAGTATCCTGCAACGAGAGATCAGCAAAAAACGCCGGATAATGCCCCTGCGCAAGCTGTTCAAGTCCATACCCAATCTGCTGCTTAAACTGAAGCCGTGCATGATGATGTCGCCGCTCTCCGTGGCTTATTTCTTAGAGGCGGGATCATACGAGTTTGATATGGTGATTTTCGACGAGGCCTCCCAGATATTCCCACAAGACGCCGTGGGTTCGGTTTTCCGCGGAAAACAGGTCGTTATCGCCGGCGACAGCAAACAACTGCCGCCCACGAACTTTTTCGCCATAAGCACGAGCAACGACGACGGCGGCTTTGACGACGAAGGCGACGAGACGGCCGGGACGGAAATATACGATTCTATCCTGGAGGAAACGAGCGGCGTGCTGCCCAGCCGCACTCTCCTGTGGCATTACCGCAGCAAATATGAAAACCTGATCGCCTTTTCCAATCAGGAAATCTACAAAAACGAACTCGTCACTTTCCCCAGCAGCGTGAACAGCGCCGCGGACACCGGGGTAGAATTTGATTTTGTGGAAAACGGCGTCTACGAGGGAAAAGGGCGGAACACTGCCGAAGCGCGCCGCTGCGTCGAGCTGGTGCGGCGGCATATCGACCTAACGCCGGACCGCTCCCTCGGCGTCATCGCCTTCAGTGAAAGCCAGCAGAAGGTCATCGCTTTGGAAATACAAAAATTCCGGGAGCAGCACCCGGAATATGAAAGCTTCTTTACGGAGGACAAGGAAGACGAGTTTTTTGTCAAAAATCTGGAAAACGTGCAGGGCGACGAACGCGACGCCATAATATTCAGCGTCAGTTACGCCAAAACGAAGGAACAGCGCGACAACAACCGGTCCATGGCCTTGCGCTTCGGCCCCCTCGGGCAAAAAGGCGGCGAAAGGCGGCTGAACGTCGCCGTCACCAGAGCCAAGCGCAACGTAAAGCTGGTCAGCTCGATTTTGCCTGCGGATATAGATCTAAGCCGCACGGAATCAGAAGGCGTCAAAATGCTGCGCCTCTACATCGAGTTCGCCCTGAACGGTTCGTCGTCGCTCCGGGGCGGCCAGGGCGAAACCGAAAAGGATGTGTTCCTGGATATCGTCGCCGAATACCTCACCGGCCGCGGGTATAAAATCAAAAAATATGTGGGCTGCTCCGGATATAAGATCGATTTGGCGGTGCTGGATCCCGGCGGCGGCGATCGTTTCGCGGCGGGGATCGAGTGCGACGGTCTCTCGTATGCCGCGGCCAAGAGCGCCAGAGACCGGGACCGTTTAAGAAAATCCGTGCTGGAGGCCATGGGGTGGCGCATATATCGGGTCTGGTCGCCTGAATGGATGGCGCGGCGGGATATAGAGCAGCAAAAACTGACGGCTTTTATTGACGCGGCGATCAAAGAATGCCGGGAGGCCAAAACGGCTGAACCGCCTGAGCCGGCCGCCCAAATTCCAGCCGAGTCTTTTGCCGAGTCTTTTGCGGAGGAAATCGAGGAAAATAAGGCGAATAACGCGTCGGCGCCGACTGCCGCCCTTGACGAAGGCCCCGGCGGCCCCCGCGGTTTTACCGAATATGTCGAGGCGCTCTGGTATGAAACCCCCAAGATCACGCGGCTCCACGGCGACGATAGGATCGCGGCGGCCATCAGGCACATCGTCGGCATCGAGCAGCCCATCTGTATAGATCTGCTGTATCAGCGCATGGCGGGAGCGCTCGGGCATCAAAAAGCGACCGCCTCGGTGCGCAAGGCGGTAGAACAGGCTATGCGGGAGAGCAAGCTCCAAAGTCTTATCGCGCGGGATCAGGACGGTTTTGTGATGCTTGCGGGTTTTAAGGAGCTGAAAGCGAGAGTCCCCGCTGCCGGGAAGCCGGCCAGACAGATCAATTTCATCTCTCCCGCCGAAATAGGGACGGCCATGCTTATCGTCGCCGAACAGGCGATAGGGCTTACGCCCGAGGGCCTCATAGACGCTGCCGTCAAGGCGCTGGGCTACGCCAGAAAAGGCGAGCGGATGACCGCCTGCATGAACGACGCGCTTGAGCGATTGATCAGGCAAGGCCGCCTGAAAATCGTCGATGAAAAGGTGCGGGTGATCGGAGGCAAGAGCCGTGGATAACAGGACCGTTATTAATCCGGAACTGCCGGGAACGCCGCGGACGGAGATCAACAGTGAAATCGCCTCTCAATATGAGCGGGGGATCGACGGCGACGGCGCGCGCTCCGCGAACGCTTTATTGGACGCGGGCACAGTCCTTTGCGAAAAATATACGGTCGAGCGGCGTCTGGAAGTCGCCTCCGGCGAGGCGGATCTATATCTGTGCTCGTATGGGGACGACCAATACGTCGCCAAACTCTATAGGCGTCAGGCGGCCATAAAACAAGACGTCGCGCGGCGGCTGCTGCAAATCGACTCGCCGTATGTAGCGCGGCTTTTCGAGTCTTCCGCCTACAACGGGCAGCCGCTGGAAATGCTGCGTTATTACAAGAACGGCAGCCTGCAAGGGAAAACTTGCGCCTACGACGAACTTGTCAAAATGATGATCCCCAACATCAACGAAGGCCTGAAGGTCCTGCATCAGGCGGGAATCATTCACAAAGATTTGAAGCCGTCTAACATTATGCTGGCGGACGACGGGCAAAGCGTCGCCATCATCGATTTCGGGATCAGCTCCGTTATGACTGATCCCGGCTCGGTTATCGTGACAAAAACCGGCATGACGCCGGAGTATTCCGCCCCGGAGACTTTCAAACACCTGTTCCTCGAGGAGTCGGACTACTACTCCTTTGGGATCACCCTGTTTGAACTCTTTACGGGCTATGCTCCGTACGCGAACATGAGCGCGGAAGAAATCGGCCAGTATGTAGCGGTTCAGAAAATACCCTTCCCGGAGAATATGCCGGTGGCGCTGGCGGACTTCATTTCGGCGCTGACATATTACGACGTCACTTCCCGCGCGAACAAGGACAATCCCAACCGCCGCTGGACCTATGCAGAGGTCAGGCGGTGGCTGGACGGCGAGGATCTGGCGCTGCCGGGCGAGAGCGCGGGTACCGGGCAAGGTCCGGCGCCGCCCTACAAGTTTATGAAGGAGTCGATAACAGAGCCGCGGATCCTCACGGAAGCTTTTGCCAAAAATTGGGAGGAGGGGAAAAAGCACCTCTTCCGGGGACTGCTGTCCGCGCATTTTCGCGTGTTCAATCAGGGGATCGCCAGACAGTGTCTGGCGGCCGAGGAGGAAGCGAGCAAGACCAACGGCAAGGACGATATTATCTTTTGGAAGCTGCTTTATAAGTTAAATCCTGGTTTTCAAGGCTTTTATTGGAAAGGACGGGTCTTCGAGAGCCTTCCCGCTCTTGGCCGGGATCTGCTCGACCGTTTGTGGAAAAAAGATAACTCGCAGGATAAATACTACGAAACGGTGTTGTCCGAAAAACTGCTGACGGAATACGTCGCGCTTATCGCGCCGAAGAACGAGGCATTGCAAAAGGCGGCGGTGGCGATCGAGGATTCGTACCAACTGGAGAAAACCGAGCGGACCGATTTGCTGAAAACCTTTTATCTTATGGCCTACGCCTTGTCGGGCCAGAAGCTGCTTTATCTGGAAGGGCAGCAATTCCGGACGGTCGGCGAACTCGCCGGGTATATGAGGGAGCGGTTAGAGGAGTCTTTTGAGGCGTTTGAGAAACTCTGTCACCGGTTAGTCGACTACGACGGCAATCTTGATATTCAGCTGGAGATGTGGCTGATAACGATCGGCAAGAAAAAAGAGCTGGAAAACTGGCGCGCGCTCATGCGCGAGTAACGGAGGGAGACCTCTCCGTCCTCAAAGGGAGGGCGCGCCCCTCCCTCTGAGGCCACCTCCCCTTGAAAGGGGAGGCAAGGAACCCCCGACAACGAGACCCGAGCTACCCCCTCCCC
>JAISAH010000090.1 GCA_031266805.1 Gracilibacteraceae bacterium | reverse complement strand
GCAATACATGGGAAGGTCAAATTTCCATATATAGGCAAATGTAGTGGTACGCGTATTTTCTAGTTCCGGAACCCCCGGAAAACTCAAGCTTTCATTTTTTTGACCGTCAAAGTCAAGTTTAAGCGTGCAGCCTGATAAATTTACTATTTCCTTTAATACCTCAAGCAGCGGCAACTGCTTGAGTTTTTCTTTGTAGTCTTCGGAATTAAATTTTGTTTTCCCTATATTGTATATCATTACTTTTCTATTGTAGCACTCGTAAAGGCAAAAAACAATATGGCCGCGAAATGGGGGATTGAATAATTAATAACATAGTTGGATGTTATTATTTTTGCAAATAGTCGCTAGAACTGAATCATTTGTTATTAGTATACCATCATTCCGTCTTGTAACAACCATATAAAACATATCATAAATTGAGTGATTATTATTTATTCCTTCTGAAAATGCTTCTTGCCAAAGTTCTTTGCTGTCTATAAATTTATCTACATAATTTATTCCATCCCTTATATATTGTACGCATTCATCTTTGGTCAAAATATTTGCCTTGTTATATTTCCAAAGAGTATTTGTTAATTCAGAAATATATAAATCTGGCGCTATAATAAGTGTAGCTTCCTGTAATATTTTACTAAATTTTTCTGCTTTTTCCTTCTGCAACAGAATTTCCATTGCCCCGCAAACATCAATTGATCCTATCATCTGTCTCTATCCTCACGGACAAATTGTACATAATCCGCGATTTTTGCATTTTGGGGTATATCCCGGGAAAATGTCCTTTCCACAGCAAGCCTTCTTCGTTCCTTATTTGATAGTTCTTTACCAAGGCCTTTTTTTATGAGAATAACCGTCTGTTGGGCTATTGTTCGATTCTGCCGATGCGCTTCAAATGTAATTTCCTCGTAAATATCATCAGGGAAATCTCTTACCTGTAATAATGGCATATTTTCTCCTTCATTTTGGTTTGGACACGCGATTATCGGACGTGAGCGCCGACATAGGTATTATAGCAATTTTAAAAGCGGAAAACAATGGCAGTGAGAAAAACCGCCAAAATATTTGTGCTGTCTGTTGTGCATTGTCCGCGTTCGTGTTCGTCGAGATTCAGCACAAACTCATTACCTATCGGTTGCGCCATTGCGCAATAATTATTTTCAATTCCCTTTGTAGGCCTTCAAACAAATCCGGATTACTCACCGCCTCAGCATATGCGCCCTCAAAAGGTAAAAACATAATTGCAAAATCAGTAGTATTTGGAGGGTCGATATATTTGTCATGTATGTCTTTCGCAAAGCTTTTGACGGTCCGCGAAAACGCTTTTTGCGCATCTTCAAGCGCCTTTTTATCGGCCCCGTTACGAGCGGCGACAATAGCATCATAAGAGCTTGTGGGCAATTTTGAGTCGATAGGCAACCATATCGTCTTATCCGGGTTGTCTTTACTCGGAATCTTAACAGCAAACTCCACAATATTGTCACTGCCAGCCTTTGTTTTTACATTTTTCCCATAGCAACCGAGGAATGTCCCTTTTTGCATAGATAACACGATACACTTTTGCCTCATGCATATCTTCATCCACGATGTAGAATAGCGCATGTCCCTCCAAGAACATGCGACGATACTGTTAGGGCCGTTCCCTGATCGGGGCAAAAACTTCGTCCTGCGTTAGCCACTTGGTGTTCGGGTCGGCGGCTTCCTTCTCGGCTTCGGCCAGTTTAGCAAGGATGATTTGGTCGGAGATGTATTCTTTCATTATTGCAATATGTTTTTGTTGACGGGTGTGCATGACAAATTTGTGTCATTCCGGCTTCATGCCGGAATCCATTCCTCGACGCTCCGCCGCCTGACCCAATACACGGGATGTCGAGACGAGGCCGCCGTCCCTTACGAATACGGTATACCGGCATTTTTAAGTATTTGGATTCCGGGACGAGCCCGGAATGACGGCGGGGCGCGGTGATTTTTACCCTGCAGCATATTTGACGGCATTTTCTCCCGCATAATATTGCGGCCTTTATACTGCAATATTACACCTGTTCGCGCCTCTGTCAAACCTTCTTGCTTTCCCCCATTTTCTTGTCATGCACCCGAGCTAAAGCATCCGCAGTAAAAACTCGTTTTCCGCCGGGGAGAGGGAGCTTTTTTCCGGTTTCAGCAAAAAGAATACATAGTCAAAATCGGCGCGGCGGGTCCTGAGCGGCACCAGGTTAATGCCGTACTGCTCCGGGATCTTGTTGGCCGTGGTTTTTTCCTCCATGGCAAAACCGATGGCGGCGCCGCCGGCGATGGTCTGCCAGAAAAGGTGCATGTTGCTCGTGGAAAGCACCACATTGGGCTGGCCGCAGCGTTTCAGAATATCGATGCCGCAGGGCACGTCGTCGTCCTGATATTCAAAACTGACAAAGGGATATTTCAGCACCTCCCGGACCGAGGTGGATTTCTGGCGGCTGAGCGGCACAGTCCGGCTGACGCAGACCACCAGCCGGTCAGGCCGGGATTTTACGACTTTCAGCCCCATCTCCCCATAGGCGTCCTCGCTGAACACTCCGGCCTGCTCTAAGAGTAAAGCGCAGCTCTTGCTGTCCTCGGGCAAGGACTTCAATATCTCGCTCCGGGGTTTGCTGCTGAAGGTGATCTGGAAATTGGGATGTTCGCGGCAGAAGGCCGTGGCCCGCCGGCTGAATATCTCCTGGTTGAGGCTGTAAGTCGTATAAAAATTCAGGCGGCATTCATCCCGCTGCTGCCGGCCCCAATTCCGCAATTCTTCCATCCGGGCGATGATCTCTTCCGCCACCCGGACAAAAGCCTCGCCGTCGGGCGAAAGAGTGACGCCGGTCGACGAGCGGCGCAGCAGGGAAACCTGGCATTCCTGTTCCAGCTTGCGGATAGCGCTGCCCAGGCTCTGAGGCGAAACGTAGATCCGCTGGGCCGCCTGATTCAGAGACTTTGTCCGGCTGACTTCTACCAGATATTGTAATTGTTCCAGCTGCAAAGCCGCCCCTCCTTCCGGTTTTCGCCGCCGTATCCATTATAATTATAACCTCCGGCACGACGGCAGACAACTTTTTTCTCATTTTTCCCATAAGTCTGAAACTTATACATTGGCCAAACGCCGAATACAAACGGTTCTTCTTATGGCCGCCATTTCATTTTATAATGATTGCGCCGGAAAGATTTCATAAAAATAAAGCAAGGAGGTCCTACATGGCTGACACCCCTAACGGCGGCGCCGGCGTACTCCAAGGCAAAGCGGGCTCTTCGCCGGAAGCGAAAAGAGTCCTTATTTTCTTTGCCATTATCCTAGCCGGTTGTCTGCTCTCCATGGCCGGCGGCTTTGCCGGCGTCACCCCCTTCGGCGTCCGTCTCCTTTTTCTGTTCTTTGCCGTCATCTACGGCTGGAGCGTCACCATGGACCCGTGGCCCAGCTGGGCCGCCCTCGTCCTCATGCCTCTGCTGGACGGGATCTTCCACGGGATCACCGTCGCGGAAAACGCCCCCGGCGGCATAGCCGACATCATCACTTACGGCAATCTGCTGCTGGGCGGTTGGGGTTCCGACACAGGCCTGTTCATGATCATGATCTTCATCATCATCGCTTTCTTTGAACTGGTGGGCCTGCCGAAATTCATCGCCTCCTGGGTCCTTTCCCGGAAGATCCTCCAGGGAAGGCCCATGCTGTTCCTTTTCGCCCTCTGTTTTACTTCTTACATTCTCTGCGCGATGATCAACATCTTTGTGGGCGTTCTGATGCTCTACCGCATTATTCAAAGCGTCTCCGCCACCCTCGGCTATGAGCGCGGGGACAAATTCCCCACCATCGTCATGTTCGGCATCGGCATGACGGGCGCCCTCGGCCTCTCCGCCTTCCCCTGGAGCTTCAACTCCATCGTCCTCATCGGCTTCTTCAACAATATGCTGGGCCACCAGATGAACATGCTGAAATTCATCAGCTTCTCCGTCCCTTACGCCGTTCTGGCCATCATTTTTTACCTTGTCGTGGCGAAATTTCTCCTCAAACTCGACACCAGCCGCCTGAAAAACCTCGACCCTGATTTTATCAAAGCCGAAGACCGCAAGGCCTCCACCCCGGTCAAAATCGGGCTGCTGGCTTTGCTGGCCCTCGTAGTCCTGCTCCTGCTGCCCTCCTTCCTCCCTCAAACATCCACTCTCTACCTGATCCTTAACGGCATGGGTAACGCCGGTCGCCTGCTCCTGATCTTCGCCGTGCTGGTCCTCATTAACATCGGCGCCAGAAAACTCTTTGATTTTCAGGAACTGGCCCAAAAAATCAACTGGGGCGCCATCGCGGTCTGCGTCATCGTCATCCCGCTCGGCAGTTTTATCGTCAACCCGGCCACCGGCATCTCCGCCGCCCTCGGCCAACATGTGTTGCCGCTGCTGAACGGTCTTTCCCCCTTCGCTTTTGCCGGCGCCATCGCCTTTCTTGTGATAATTATCACAAATGTTCTGGCCAACATGCCGGTGTGCATGATGTTCGCTCCCATGGCCATGCAGGCGGCGGCCAGCTACGGTTTCGCCAACGAGCAGCTGGCTTTTTTGCTCATCGTCTCCTGCACCATCGCCTGGATGCTGCCCTCGGCCTCCCCCGCCGGCATTATCCTCTACGTTTTCAGCGACGGTTATCTGAAAGTGCGGGACATCCTCGTCATCGGCACAGTGGCCATCTTCTGCTGCTTCGCGGCGTTGATGCTGGTTTTCGCCACCGTCGGCCAGGCCCTGTTTTGAGTTGAGTTTAAAGTTTAAGCTTCCCCCTACATCACAGAGGAGGTATTCTTATGACACGTCACCCCGGCGCCCGGAAGCGCCCGCTCCTGTGTTTCCTGCTGATTCTGCTTCTGGTCCTGATGTCTTCCCCGGCTTTTGCCGTGGAATATGACCGGATCGCCGGCGCCGAGCGGATCGCCACCGCTCTGAATATCGCCGCCCAGGGCTGGACCGAGGCCTCCGCGGTCATTATCTGTCCGGCGGAAACGGAACATCTCGTGGATTCTCTGGTGGCGGCGCCTTTGGCCGGCCAGGAAAACGCCCCCATTCTGCTGACCGCCAAGACCAGCCTCGCCCCTGAGGTCAAAGCCCGCGTCCAGGCTTTGGGCGCCGGGAAAGTCTATACCATCGGCGCGGTCGCCGACTCGGTGGTAAGCGAACTCCGCGCCATTCCCGGCGTCAATGTGGAAAAACTCTCCGGTCTGGACCGCCGGGCCACGGCGGCGGCGGTGGGCGCCAAGCTCAACGGCGTGAACGGGACTTTTGTCGTCGGCTATAACTCTCTCGCCGACGCGGTCTCCATTGCCTCCTTCGCGGCGGCGAACCGCTACCGCGTCGTTCTGTCCAGCCCCGGCGGCCAAGCGCCGCCCGCCCAGCTCACCGCGCCGGTATATCTCGTCGGCGGCAGCGGGAGCGTCGCTGATATAGCGGGGGCTGTCCGCCTCGACGGCGATGACCGCTTCGCCCTCAACGCGGCGGTCATCGCCGGTCTGCCCTTTAAGACCGACCAGATCTATCTGGCCAGCGGCGTCACTTTGGCGGAGGCCTTGATCGCCGCGCCTCTGGCGGCCAGATCCGGGGCGGCCATCGCCTTGAGCGACGCGTCCGGGGTGTCGCTCATCGGTACGGAAGCCGCGAAGAAGTTTTCGGCCGCCGTGAAAATAACGGTAATCGGCGACCTGAGCGGCGTGCCTCAGGCGGCTGCGGAAGCTCTGGCCCAGGCGGCCGCTCCGGCAGTCGTCCCGCCTGCCGGCGGCGGCGGGGGAGGCGGAGGTTACACCGCGCCCCGGGCCTACACGAATATTCCCTTCGATCTCGGCCCGGAAATAGCCGCTCTTAACGCCAAGAACACGGCCTATACCACGCCCGCCGCGGCGGACGCCGGCTTCACCGCGGCCGATGAATTCGGCGCCGACGGCGTCTTTCTCGTTCCCGCCGCCAAGCCTGCCGCGGACCCTGCCGCTCCGGTGGATCTCTATCTCAACGCGATGGTGGCCGGGAATGAGCTCGTTTTCCAAGGGAATATCGCCGCGGCGGAACACTGGCTGGACGGCGCCAAAATTGCCTCTTTTACCGTAAGCAACGGCGCCTTCTCCTTCATCCCTGAGACAGTCAACGCGAAGACTCCGGTTGACGAAGTGATCTATATCACCCGCCACGATACCGGCGCCCCGGTTTTCAAAGTCCACACCTTGCACGAAAAAACGCATGAATTTGTGATCACGGGCGACGCCGCCTCAGAGGCCGGAGTTTACACCTTCGTGACCGACGACAACGTCCTCTACAGAGTCAATACCGAGGGCGACATCGTGTATTTCCGCTTCTATGGCCCCAATACCGGCGCCATGAAGAATTTCCAGGCCCAGGACACCGCCGACGGGCGCCTGTACACCTACCATGTGCAGACCAACGACGCCCGCAGCACTAGCGGCTACAACAGCGGCATGTATGTGGTCATGGACGCGAACTATCAGGAAATCGACTATATCACCCTCCGCCCCAACAACGACCCCAACCACACGCACGGGGAAGGCTATCTGGACATGCATGAATTCGTCATGTACGGGCTGGACGACTGGTTCGCCCTGAGTTACACCCAGCTCAAGGCGGAAAATCTGGCCGGCAAAGGTATTGGCGGCGGCAATTCGGCTTTTGTCTGGGCCTGCGTTTTCCAGGAAGTGCGGGGCGGCCAGGTCGTGCGGGAATTCAATTCCGTTGACTATCCGGAACTCTATGACGTTTCTATCGAATCAAACGACTACGCCGGCAGTTCGGCTTCGACCCCCGGCTATGGCGAAACAGGCGGTTATCAGGACTACGCCCATGTCAACAGCCTGTTCATCAATGACAGTGACGACAGTTTTATCGCCTCCTTCCGCAATCTCAGCGCCGTGATCAAATTCAACCGCTCCACGGGGAATATCGTCTGGATCCT
This sequence comes from Gracilibacteraceae bacterium, assembly GCA_031266805.1. Taxonomy (GTDB): domain Bacteria; phylum Bacillota; class Desulfitobacteriia; order Desulfitobacteriales; family Syntrophobotulaceae; genus JAIRRL01. Next base: position 1,040 of record JAISAH010000090.1, on the reverse strand, counting down.
CGGCGGCAAAGCTAATCAGTTCACATTGGCCGCCGGTTCCCCGGATCCGGCTTTAAGCGACGGCTTCTGGTTCCGGGCCCAGCATGACGCCAAGTATGTACCCTGGAGCTATGCCGGCAACGCGACCACCGTGTCCCTCTTTGACAACCATACGGGATTGAGTAACAGCACCCGCCTTATGGAATTCACGCTGGACGAGCGGCGGAAAACCGCTTTCGCCAGCCTCATCGTCGCCGGCGCCGGTTTTGACGACGTGACGGGGTCATCTCACTGGGCCACCCATTGCGCCAGTTATACCCGGACTTCGGCGGGCTTTGGCCTGGGCGGCTGGGGACTGAACACCGGCCTGATGAATTCCGGTGATCCCCGGGCTATTTTTACAGATTTTAATGTTGACACTAACGCTGTTTCCATGGAACTGACGGCAGAAAAACCCGGCGGCCGCTCCGCCTGGTCCTATCGCACCTATAAGAACGCTGATTAGGAGAAAAAACAATGGGTTATCCGACAGTTTACCCCACCGGGGTCACAATTTACAACCCCGCTAAATGCTATAACGGCTATACGGTTTTCGCCGCGGGTGGCATCGGCGCTTTCCTCATCGATATGAACGGCGCGGAGATCCGGGTCTGGGAAGGAGTTCTGGGCTTCCCGGCCCGCGTCTTCCCCGGCGGTCTCCTGCTCGGCTCCCATGGCGAGCGCAACCCCGCCTACGGTTTTCAGGACAATCTGGATCTGGTCCAGTGGGACTGGGACGGCAATATCCAGTGGAAATTTGCCGGGACCGAGTATATCGAAGACCCCGGCGAAAAACCCGGCTGGCAGGCCCGGCAGCATCACGACTACCAGCGGGAGGGCAATCCCGTGGGCTATTATGTGCCGGGGCAGGATCCGCTCGTTGACCGGGGCAATACTCTGATTCTCGCCCATAAGGATCTGCGGCGGCCGGAGATTTCCGACAAGCTCCTCGTGGACGATATCATCGTAGAAGTCGACTGGCAGGGCCATAAGGTGTGGGAATGGGTCTGCAGCGATCATTT
>JAISAH010000038.1 GCA_031266805.1 Gracilibacteraceae bacterium | reverse complement strand
ATGACGCGCGACCGCGCGAGAAGCGAAACAGGGAGCGCGGTTATCGGCAGGAACACACCGCCATGAGAACAACTGAAAGTGATAACCTGCGTATGGCGGTGATGTTCCAACGAGGTATGACTCGCGACCGCGCGAGAAGCGAAACAGGGAGCGCGGTTATCGGCAGGAACACACCGCCATGAGAACAACTGAAAGTGATAACCTGCGTATGGCGGTGATGTTCCAACGAGGTAGGATGTGCGGGCGTAGGGTGCGGCGTCCTCGACGCACCGTAGTTCCCGTCGGGGACGGGCTTGCCCTGCCCGCGCCGTCCCGCCTCTTCGCTCGAAAAAATGCGCTGGAAAAAATACTTGCGCGAGAGGGAAAAAGGTGATAATATGTAGTTCCGGAGCATATTGCTTCGAAATGTTTCTTGACGCGGAGAAGTACTCAAGTGGCTGAAGAGGGCGGTTTGCTAAACCGTTAGAGTGGGTAACTGCTGCGGGAGTTCGAATCTCCCCTTCTCCGCCAGCGTCATTTATCGCAGGGGATTAGTTTAATGGTAGAACAGCGGTCTCCAAAACCGTCAGTGTGGGTTCAACTCCTACATCCCCTGCCAGTCCTCTATTAACCAGTCAATTGAGATGGTATTTGAACGAGACCATATAATATAATATAATATATAACTTATCAGGCGATCCTCCAATCAATCGGCTCCTTGCCCCAACTGGCCAATATATCGTTGGCGCGGGAGAAGGGCCTGCTGCCGAAAAACCCGCTGGCGGCGGAAAACGGGCTGGGATGCGCCGATTCGATGACGGCGTGGCGGGCGCCGGTGATGAGCGCCTTTTTCGCGCGGGCGTTCCGGCCCCAGAGGATAAAAACCACGGGATCCTCCCTCTCGCTTAAGACGCTGATCACCCGGTCGGTAAAAACCTGCCAGCCCGCGTTTTGATGCGAGTTAGCCCGGCCGCGCTCGACTGTCAGCGAGGCGTTTAGGAGCAGCACGCCCCGTTCGGCCCAGGCGGTGAGACAGCCGTGTTTCGGCGGCTGATACCCGAGATCGTTTTGCAGTTCTTTGAAAATGTTTTGCAAAGACGGAGGGAGGGCGACGCCGGGTTTGACAGAAAAACTGAGCCCGTGCGCCTGTCCCGGCTCATGATAGGGATCCTGCCCGAGGATCACCGCTTTCACACGGCTGTAAGGCGTGAAGCGCAAAGCGTTGAATATGTCGTGCATATCCGGGTATACGGTCTTGGCCTTGTATTCCCGAATCAGAAACTGCCGCAGCCGCAAATAATATTCCTGGGCGAATTCCGCGTCCAGATATCCCTGCCAGTCGTTTTCCAGGACAGCCGCCAAAAAAACCCCCTCCTTATGCGCTCACATTCTTTCCAGACGGTCAATGCCGCGCCGCAAGATCCACATGAACAATTTTTCAAACAGCAAACTGATCAGAATGATCACCAGCGTCCAGGCAAATATATCCGCCGTTTGCAGGAAGATTTTCGCCGTATAGAGCCTCTCGCCGAGGGAACCCGTGGGGATGCCGATGACTTCCGCCGCGACCCCGGCTTTCCAGCATAGTCCGAGGGAAACGGCGCAGGCCGCGCGAAAATAGGGCAGGACCTGCGATACATAAATATAGCGGATGACGCGTCTGGCGGGCAAGCGGAAGACTTGGGCCATCTCCAGCAATTGCGGGTCTGTGTCCAAGATGCCGCCGAGCACGTTCGTATAAATGACCGGCAGCACCATCAGAAAAGCGATGACGACGGACAGGTTTTTGCTGGGCACCCAGATGAGCAACAGGATTATGAAAGAGGCGACGGGGGTCGATTTGACCACCAGCATCAGCGGCGCGAGCAGTTCGCGCACGCGGGGCAGACGCGCGGCCAGAGCGGCGGCGATCACCCCGAGCGTCGCCGCCGTGAGGAAACCGCCGATGATGCGCAGGCAGGAAAAAAATACCGCCTGCCAGAACCCGCCCGTGCCCGCCAGCTGGGACAGGCGCGCCATGACCGTAAACGGCGAGACCAAGAGGATACTTTGTCCCAGAGCGCGGCTGCCGATCTCCCAAACCGCCAGCCAGAGCAGGACGGCCCAAAGTCTCAGGCGCGTGCCGCTCTTTTGCCGCGCGGCTGTTTTATCGGGCGTAATAGAAATCAGGGGCCGGCAGGACGCCTCCCACCGCCTCCGGGCTCTGCTCCAGCAAAACGCCAAGATATCCAGCCAGTTTTTCTTTCATTTCCTCGCCTTCAATAAAAACGATGTTGCAATACGGCAGGGCCTGGAGCGCCACCGCGGCGGGCACGATATCATAGGCGCCGATCAGTTCGGCCGCGGCCGCCGGATCGCTCTGGGTAAAAGCCACCGAATCTTTATAGTGATCCAGGAAAGCGTTCACCGCCTCCGGATTCTCCCGGACGAATTCCGTCCGGGCCACGATCACGCCCGTAATCAAGGCGCTGGGGGCCGGAGCGCCGGTCTGCAGCTTGTCCCATTCCGCCGTCAGGTCAAGGGCCGCGCGCAGGTCGCTGTTTTGGGCCTGAGCCGTGGCGACAAAAGGCTGCGGCAGCATGGCGATGCCGCTGGGGTCGCTGGTGATGGCGCTGACGCAGGCGGCGTGTTCCGGCAGCCACTCTAGGGTCACGCTGTCGCTGAGCCCGTTTTCCTGCAATATATAACGGAGGGCGAATTCGGGCGTCGCGCCTTTGCCGCTGGCGTAGACGGTTTTACCCGCCAGATCCCCGATGCTTTGCACGGTTTCGCCGTTTTCCACAATATATAAAACGCCCAAGGTATTGATCGCCAGCACCTGGACGCCGGCGTTCGCGTTGTTGTACAGCACCGAAGATAGATTGGCCGGCACGGCGGCGATGTCCAGTTCACTTTGCACGAGGGCGGGGGTCACTTCGTCGATAGCGGCAAAAATCTTGAAATTATAATTGTTGTCCGTCAGAGCGCCGGCGTCGCTGTCCGCCATCATTTTGACCATGCCCATCGCGGTCGGCCCCTTCAGGGCGCCGATATTTACGTCGATAGGCGCGGCTGGGCCGGCGGGCGTTTCCGCAGGTGGCGCGGCCGGCGGCGCGGTCTGCCCGCCGCAGCCGGCCAGCAGCGCTGCTGCCAGCAGCAAGATCAGGGGCCAGATTTTTTTATTCATCGAAATCATCCTCTCTTAGTAAAGTTTTAGGTGTTACACGATAGTACGCCTAAACTAATCCGTGTCCCCATTATAACAGCAGGGTAAGGGAAACTCAATATCAGAGGGAAAAATTCTGCATTTTCTCAGGGACGTCCGCGATCTCGACGTCCATCGGGTCAGCGGTGTGTCGAGGACGCCGCACCCGGCTATTCGACGGCCTCGTACAGCCTGTCGCCGCGTGAAAAGTTATCTTTGACATTGAAGCAGGTTTCCAATGACGAGCGCAGCGCTTTTTCAAAATCAAA
>JAISAH010000042.1 GCA_031266805.1 Gracilibacteraceae bacterium | reverse complement strand
CATTCCGGACGGCGTGACGCGTATCCAATCCGGGGCGATTCGTCGCTGCGAAAATTTGGTAATGATTACCATTCCGGATAGTGTGACGAGCATTGCGGACTTCTCGTTTCAGTATTTTGACCTGACGATCCACGCCGGAGAGGGTTCTTACGCCGCCGGATACGCGAGGAAGCATAGAATTAGATTAAAATTTAAAGCCGTTCCGGGAATCTGAGAGTTTTTGATTTTTACTGGCGCAAAAAATGTTTATGAGTGCGGACTATGGGACATAAAAACTTATATAATTATTACTGAGGTCAACATCGTCAGCCTATGAGGTGCTTTTTGAGATGAATATGCAAAAAACCGTCGAAAATCTCAAAGAAACGGAGGAACGGCCATGAAACTCGCAGAAGCTCTTATCCAGCGAGCAGACGCTCAAACCAAACTGAGCCAGTTAAAGACGAGGATGCAGAACAACATTAAGGTTCAGGAGGGCGAGAAACCCGCTGAGAGCTTTGCCGAACTGCTCTCGCAGTACAACGCCCTCGCCGGCGAATTTACGGCGTTGGCAAAATGCATAAACAAGACCAATGCCGCTACGCCGATGGACAGCGGCACGATTGCCGATGCTATTACCGAGGGCGGGAATGGGGAAATCAAGAGTTCTTTTCTATCTTTCCAGAAAACGCAGATTTTATCCACTGTGGCGCGTATCCAATCCGGGGCGATTCGTCGCTGCGAAAATTTGGCAATGATCACCATTCCGGATAGTGTGACGAGCATTGAGGACTTCTAAGCCGTTCCGGGAATCTGAAAGGCGCTCATGACACCCAATTTTTGGATTCCGGGAGAAGCCCGGGACAAGCCCGGAATGACGGAGGGAGAAAACTAGTTTTTCAGGCATCCGAGCGGCACGACCAATACGCCGTTTTTCATCCGAAAAGCATACTCTGTTCCCGTGAGTACCATCAAAAAGGACGGCTCATTCATTTTCTCTGTGTCAATGGCTTGTTTAAGCCTGAGCAGGTTTTTTGAGGCGTCCTCTATCTCTCCCGCCCCCATCTTGACCTCGGCGGCGCCCCAGCGACCGTCCGCAAGCCATATGACCGCGTCTATCTCAAGCCCGCTCTTGTCGCGGTAATGATAGACATTGCCGTCTATGCTCTCCGCATAAATCCGAAGATCCCTCACGCAAAGCGACTCAAACAGAAATCCGAAGGTGTTAAAGTCCGAAAGCAGTCGCTTGGGCGTCGCCCTAAGCGCGGCGGCCGCAATCGAGGGGTCGGTGAAATGACGTTTCGCCGTGGTGCGGATCGCGGTCTTGGAGCGTAGTTTGGCGCTCCAGGCGGGCAGATCCTCAATGATGAATATTTTCTTCAAGGCGCTGATGTATTGGTCAACGGTGACCTGCGACAGTGCCTCATCGTTTGCAATCAGGTCGTTCAGTATAGTTGTGGTCTTTGCTTCATTCGATATATTGCGTGACAAGGAACGCATGAGCGCCCTTACCCTGTCAGGATTTTTCTCAATACCGTCGGCTTTTGAGACGTCTTCGTTGACCACGGCCTCAAGGTAGTCCGCCGCAACGGTCAGGGCGATCCTTTCATCCGTCTCCCGCGCTACGGCCGGCCAACCGCCGCGATTGATCAGAAATGCCAACGCTTCAACGGAAACATTCGACTGTCCTTCCGGATCGGCGGCGCCGTTGAACAGAGCCGCAAGGGACACTTCGCCTGTTGATTCGCCGGTCTCGAATAAAGACATCGTACGCATCTTCATGCGCGCAATGCGCCCTGTTCCGGTGTGCATGTCGTCCGTCCGGGTCGGTACGACGGATCCGGTGAGGATAAACTGACCGCTGGCATGCCTTTTGTCAACCGCAAAACGGACGGCGTTCCACAGCTCGGGCGCGACTTGCCATTCGTCGAGCAAGCGCGGCGTCTCGCCTTCGAGCAACAGTGAAGGCTTCGTTTGCGCCGTCAGTCTGTTCGCCTTTGAAGTGTCCGGATCCTGCATATACAAGACGCTTTTTGCAAACATCTCCGCGGAACTTGTTTTGCCGCACCACTTGGGTCCTTCTATTAAGACGGCGCCCTTCGCGCGAAGCATCAGTTCCAGTTTTTCATCCGAAATTCGTTTTAAATAGTCCATGCTCATAGTCTGTCCTCCGCATATAGCATACTATGGACTTTTAACTTTGTCAACGATTCACTTTTGGATTTGGCGGCAGTTGGCTTTTGACTTTGGCTGTGTTTTGCTTTTGATTTTGGCGCGCCAAGATATGAAATATACTGTTTTCGAAAATTGAGGAAGCCCCTAAACTTGCGTCTTACAGGAAGAAGCGCGGCAATGACAATCTCTTGGCGTTCTGCGTGTATTTCACAAAGCGATTGAGACGAAGCATTTCTAATGCCCAAAGGAAACGGACATCCGGCGTGATGATCGACGCAAGATATGTTTAAAAATCGTTAGGCCGTCAAGACGGATAGCGGTACGACGTTCACCCCGTCCGGCCTGCGGTGGGCGAACCCGTTCGCGGTGATCACGGCTAAGGCTGCGGGAGCTTTAGCTTTTTCGGTATCGATCTTATCCGCGAATTTCAAGAGATTCTCCGCGGCGGCGTCTGCCGCGCCGATTCCGAGCTTGATCTCAAACGCGCCCCAGGTCCCGTCCGCGTATTCCACGACGGCGTCGATCTCCAGCCCTCGCGAGTCGCGGTAATGGAACACCTTGCCGCCGCTGACGGCGGCGTATATTTTTAAATCCCGTATCACAAGCGATTCAAACAGCAAGCCGAAATAGTTCAGGTCGGCTGTCAGTTTATCCACCGAAAGCCCCAGTGCGCCCACCGCCATGGACGGGTCGGCAAAGTGGCGCTTTGGGGACTTGCGCAGCATATCCGCGGAACGGATATGCGTATTCCACGCCGGGAGGTTTTCAACGGCCATCAGGCGCTCCAGCGCGGAAAGGTATTCGGCCACCGTTTCATCGTCCAATCCGCCGCCGCTGCCGCCCGTGTCTTTAGACAGCGCGGTCAGGGCGGCTTCGGTAGAAATGTTGCGCGCGAGGGACTGGATCAGCCGCGTCACCTTATACGGGTCGCGGCGCTTCTCGGACACCTTGGAAAGATCCACTTCGGCAATCAAAGATACATAGTCGCTGACAAAGCGCAGTCCGTCCGCGGCGCTTGACCCGATCAGGCCCGGCCAGCCCCCCAGCGTGATTTTTTCCGCAAGGTCACCAAGCTCAAAGACTGCGCTTTCAGAGGCGGGAGGGGCGCCTTTCAGCAGGGCTGCCAGACTGACTTCCCCTGTGGACCAGCCTTTTTCGAAAAACGACATGGGACGCATCCTGATCACGGAGAATCTCCCCGCGCCGGAATGCCGCCTGACCCTGTCGTCCGGCGTGGCGGAACCCGTCAGGATAAATTGGCCCTTCTGTTTGCGCTCGTCCACTTCCCGGCGCACATAGTTCCATATTTGAGGATACTCCTGCCATTCGTCCAAGAGGCGCGGGACGGTTCCCGCGAGGACGCTTTTGGGGTCGATCTCCATTTTTATCTTCACTTGCTCATCGGCGTCAAACCGCACGACGCTCCCCGCGATTTGCGTCGCGGTTTCCGTTTTGCCGCAGCCCTTCGTCCCTTCAATCAGAACCGCACCGGAGCTTTGCAGTCGCTCTGCCAGCGCTTGGTCCGCAAACCGTTTATGGTATTCCAAAGTCGCCTACCTCCTGTGTGGAAATAAAGTGGTCAGTCCCTTACTATCAGCATATCACGCGAACCGCTAAAATACAATTAGATTATCCGCTAAAATGTAACTCTATTATCCGCTAAAATATTATTTTCCTTGCTTTGACAGTTAGGGTCTTTCGGCAATCACTTAAATTCATAGTTCCGGAAAACCTATGAGTACGGACTATGGCACATAAGAAATTGTATAATCATTACGGAGGTCAAAACGTCAGCCGATGAGGTAATAATCATGGACACAGAGGGCGCCGAGGAAAAGATGATTGTCAGGGACGGCGTAGTTTTTACCGATGATATGAAAACGCTGGTTTGGTATCCCGGGGATAAAAAAGGGTCCGCCTACGAAATTCCCCGCAGCGTGACGAAGATCGAAGGCGGCGCGTTTGACTGCGTCTGGCAGCTGCAAAAAATAACCGTGGCGAGAAAAAATGAAAATTACACGGTCAAGGACGGAGTACTCTTTACCGCGGATATGAAAACGCTGGTTTGGTATCCTCCGCAGAGAAAAGAATCTGCGTACACCATTCCCAGCGGCGTGACGGCTATCGGCGCCGGAGCGTTTTCCGCCTGCGGCGCACTGGCGAGTGTTACTGTCCCGTATAGCGTGACGAGCATCGGGAACCGAGCGTTTGTGTGCTGTGACAAGCTGACGGATATCGACATGCCGGGCGGTTTGACGAGTATTGGCAGCGAGGCGTTTTCCTGCTGTCTCCGCCTTGTAAATATTACCATTCCCCACAGCGTGACGAGCATCGGTAACGGCGCGTTTTCCTGCTGTTTCCAGCTGACGGATATCGTTATCCCGGAGGGCGTGACGGCAATCGAGGATGGAACGTTTGACGGGTGCGTAAAACTGATGAGTATCACTATCCCGGACGGCGTGACGAGTATCGGGGAGCGCGCGTTTGCCCGCTGTGAGAGTCTGGCGGGCGTCGCCGTGCCCCGCAGTGTGACAAATATTGGCAGCGAGGCGTTTTCCTGCTGTTTAAGGTTGGCGAATATTGTCGTCCATAACGTGACAAAAATCAAGAAGAGCGCGTTTGAAGGGTGGACGGATGTCACCGTCGCGGGCAGCGTGACGGTGGTCGGGGATTATGCGTTCATTGAATGCGCAAATCTGCCAAGCCTCACTATCTCTGGAGGCCCGGAGCATATCGCGGAGCATGCGTTTATGAACGCCGGGCGGCTGCTGGAAATAAGCACGGCGGAAGACGGCAATAATTACGTCGTTCTGGATGGGGTACTTTTTTCCAGAGATATGAAAACGCTGATCTTCTATCCTCCGGCTAAAGAAGGCTCCGTCTACGCCATTCCGACCGGCGTGAAGCGGATCAAGGACAGAGCGTTTCGCGGCTCAAAAAACCTGCTGCATATTGCCGTTCCCCGCAGCGTGACGGCTGTCGGCGGCGCGTTTATGGGCGCCGAGCGGCTGCGAGAAATAAGCGTGGCGGAGGAGAACACTGTTTATGCCGCCCAAGACGGAGTGCTTTTTACGAGGGATATGAAAACGCTGGTCTGCTACCCGCCGGCGAAAGAAACGGCAGTTTATAGGATCCCGGAGAGCGTGGCAAGCATCGGCGAGGGCGCGTTTTTCTGGTGTGAGAATCTGGCGCACATCATCGCGGACGAAAACAGCGAAAATTATGCCTCTCGGGACGGGGTACTTTTTACCGATGATATGAAAACGCTGGTTTATTACCCTCCGGCCAAGGAAGGATCCTCCTACGCCATCCCGACCGGCGTGACGCGGATCAAAGGCAGCGCCTTCCGTGACCATAGAAATCTGACCGGCGTCGCCGTCCCGGACAGCGTGACGATTATCGAGGGCGACATGTTTGCCTGGTTCGACCTGACGATCCGCGCCGGAGAGAATTCCTGCGCCGCTGAGTACGCGCGGGATAAAGGGATCAAATTTGAGGCCGTCCTGGGAATCTGAAACAGAGGTGAGGATCATGGAGGAAAAGGCGACCGTCAGGGACGGAGTGACAAAGATTGCGGATGGCGCTTTTGCGAATTGTGAAACGCTGGAAAGCATCACTATTCCCGGCAGCGTGACGAGTATCGGGGACGGCGCGTTTTTCTGCTGCGAAAATCTCACAAATATCGATGTTCCGGCCAGCGTAACGCATATCGGGGACAGCGCGTTTTTTCACTGCCACAGCTTGACAAACATTTCCATCTCCGCCCCCCTGACAAGCATAGGGAAGAACGCATTCGCTCATTGCGTGAATCTCAAAAAGATCGACATTCCCAGCACTGTGAAAAGCATTGGGGATTGCGCGTTTTTTGGCTGTGAAAAAATGGCAAACATAAGCATTCCGAACAGTGTGACGAGCATAGGGGACAGCGCGTTTTGGAACTGCCGCGATTTAACAGAAATTGTCATTCCGGCTGGCGTGACAAGTATCGGAACCCGGGCGTTTGACGCCAGATATCTGCGGAAAATAGTCGTGGCGGAGGGCAGCGCCTGTTATACCACTCGGGACGGGGTACTGTTTACCAAGAATATGAAAACACTGCTTTTTTACCCTCAGTCGAGAAAAGCTTCCCTGTACGTCGTCCCGCCCGGCGTGACGCGCATCGGAGACGATGTGTTCGCCGGATGCGGCACTCTCAGAAATGCCAGCACTGCGGACGGAGCGGGGAATCTAATAAACGTTGTATTGCCGGATAGTCTGACGAGTATAGGAGACGGCGCGTTTGAGGATTGTTACGACTTGGAAACGGTTGTCATTCCGGATAGCGTGACGAGTATCAGCAATCGCGCGTTTTTGGGCTGCGACCGTTTGACGGAAATTGCTGTATCGGCCGGTGTGATAAGCACCGGGGAGAGCGCGTTTGCGAAATATACCTTCCAAAACTTCATCGTCGGGGAAGGCAACCGCTTCGCCTACGCCGCCGCTCTGGCCGTGGCCGAATGCTCGGCTGAAGCCTGCAACCCTCTTTTCATCTATGGCGGCAACGGTCTCGGCAAAACCCATCTCATGCACGCCGTCGCCCACAAAATATCCCAGACTCGGCCTCATTTTAAGACCGTCTGCACCACCGCCGAACAGTTCACCAACGAAATGATCGACTCCATCCGTCATGAAAAACAGGCGGCCTTCCGTGATACTTACCGCAAACTTGATATGCTGCTGATCGACAATATCCAGTTTTTGGCAGGCAGAGAAGCCACGCAGATGGAATTTTTTTACACGCTCAACGCATTGTATGAAGCCGGCAAACAGATAATCATTTCCTCCGATATGCGGCCCAGCGACATTCCCCGATTGGCCGAAAGGCTGCGCTCCCGCTTCGAGGGCGGGCTGACCGTTTATATCGCTCCGCCTGACTACGAGACGCGCATGGCTGTTTTACGCGCGAAAACGCGGCAGGGCGGCAGCGCCGTCCCAGACGACGTTCTTGATCTCATCGCTTCCTCCATCCGCGGCAGCGTGCGGGATCTGGAAGGGGCGCTCAACAAGCTCGCCGCCTATTGCTCCTTTACCGGGGAGAAACCGGAGCTGGAGATGGCGCGCCGGGTCTTGCGGGATCTGATGCCGCAGGACCAGCCGGTGACGGCGGAAACCATCATGAACGCGGTGGCCGGGCGTTACAGTCTCACGCCTGACGATCTGAGACAGAACAAACGTTCATCACTCACCCCTCTGCCGCGCCAGATCGCTATGTATCTGTGCCGGGATTTGACCGAGCTCTCGCTGCCGCAGATCGGCGAGGCCTTTGGCGGCCGGGATCATTCCACCGTGATCCACGCCGTCAACAAGATCAGGGAGATGAAAGAAAAGGACGCCGCGCTGGAGAAAATGTTGCAGGAACTGACTGCCGAGATAAAATTCACCTGAGTCCGGAGTTTTCACGGTCACAGACCGTTGACCGTGACGGCGGCGAATGGTAAACTCTATAGTAGGAATTGCATTTGAGTCAAAAATAATCGTTAACGAACAATGATTGCGCGGATTGAAAGGAGTACGAGAAATGGCTGGGCGCATTGAGGAAAAATACGCTTATTTGTTTGTTGATTTTCCTCCCCTCGGAGAGATTACCGATAAAACGAGAAGCGAGAACTATGCGCGAACTTTCACTGGAGGGGTCAGGATCAACAGCGGCATGTATCGTACATCAAAAGAAGAAGAAGAAGAATACAGAGAAAAAAGTTTACAGCGACAGTTGCCTTGATACCATAAATTGATTTTGTAGGGAAAGAGAGACGATAGTTTCTCTTTCCGTGTATTACAGGAGGATTCGCTTTGATTGACAAGTTTGATTGGGAGCAGTTAGTGGGACGCTATAACCTGATAAAAGAGCCATGTAAAATCCTGCGACGCAGGAACTGACTGGCGACATAAAATCCGCCTGAGTTTTCAGACCACTTTATAGGAAAGCGAGGTGCAGTCGATGGACTACATGCTTCTCTGCGCGTCTCTTTTTTCGTCCGTGGACGCGATAAAAGCCGAGCTTGACCGCCGCCGCCCGCTCACGTCAGGGGAACTCCAACGCTTGCGGGATGAGTTTCTCGTTGAGTTCACCTATAATTCAAACGCGATCGAGGGAAACACGCTCACGCTCAAAGAAACCGCGCTGGTCCTAGAAGGCGTGACCATTGACCAAAAACCGCTCAAAGACCATTTGGAAGCGGTCGGGCATCGGGACGCTTTCCTCTACGTCGCCGAACTTGTCAGCGAAAAAACGCCGATTTCCGACCGGGTCATCCAGGGCATTCACTCCACCCCTTTATCGACGGCAACGGGCGCACGGGCAGGCTGCTTTTGAACCTCATGCTCATGCAGGCGGGATACCCGTCCGTTAATGTGAAATTTGCGGACAGAAAACGGTATTACGCTTGCTTTGACAGCTATTATCGTGATAACGACCCTTTTCCTATGGTTGAAATGGTCGCTGAATATACCAAAGAGCGGCTCGGGCAAATGCTCCAAATCCTGTAAAATCAAATTTGAGTTTGACGACTAAATTGTCGGAATTGAATGTAACGGGAGGGCGCGGCATAAACCGCGCCCTCCCTTATTTGTTGGGATTCTATACCCATTCCCGCCTTACGGCATTTGTCGGAGTTGCTAACTCCTTCTTGATACACAGCATAACATATCCCGCGACGCTTTGCAATACACATTTTTAATGATTTACAGCCTCGTCGAAAACTTTTTGTATGCCGTCCGCCGTTTGTTTCGCGTCCAAAGTATAGACCGCGTCTTTTAGTGTATCCCGAATTTCGACTTTTAACGCGGTAATTTTTTCATCAGTCGAATTTCTGAGTTTAATCACAGCATATGCCAAATCTTTCGCCTTGTTGAAGCGTTCTCGGTCATACGCGCTTTTCAATATGGCAATTTTTTCATCTTGCCCGACGTTGAAAACCATATCCCGCACAGCCAAACGCCGCGCTCCATAGAAACATCAATTCTGCCGCCCTCGTCCTTGACCGCCATAAAACGGTTCGCGTTCACTGTCCGCACTTGGTCGAAAACAGCGTATGTATCGTTGTTTCGGATATTCGGCGGCAATCCGGCCACTTTGCCTATCTTTATCTTGTTTACCCCGACGCCGTTCGCGGAGCTTGTCAGGGGCATGACAACGAAAGTGTATTTATCGTTATTCCGTTTCAGGACAACCGACAGATGTTTCCCGTTAAATTCGCCGTCGCGCACAGGCTCATAATCCACATAGTAGATATGGCCGATTTTAATATCCGTTGATTTCACCGTTTCACCTCCGCGTTTCTATTATTATACACGGTTCACGGCCTTTCGACAATCACTAAATTCATATATTCATTTCCATTCCATTTGCAGCCGCCGGTTTTGCGCGGCGCAGTCGGAAAGATAAAGAACATAAAACAATTATTTGTCAACGAAAATCCATGAGTGAGGACTATGGCACATCAATATTTATATAATGGTATTGTAAGAAGGATCCTGAAGGCGCTGAAGAGAGAAATTGCTTGTACCGGCCTTTACGCCGGCACGGAAACAAAAAGGAGGATTTTATAATGGACAAAAGTCAGGTTATAGTACCCATTGCCGGTGTCGCGGCAGCTACCTTGGGCCTTATTAGCATTGTAGCGCAAGCAAAGAACGCGAAACCCGCAATGGTGCATGTGCTCAATCTTGCTGGTACTGCTATCATTGCTGGGGTCAAAATCTGGCAATTGGCGTCTAAAACAAAAATAATCCCGTGATAATTGCCGCAAGTCATCCTCTTGACTCAGGCGGAACAAGCGCAGCTGTAGCCATTAAAAAACTCTCAAAAGGTAGACCTTTTGAGAGTTTCAGGTATTTACCATTATAGCATAGTCATATCCGAATTGTCAGGATACTTTGTCAAAAACAAGGAAATTTTATGAAATCTTAGGGGATATTATGGCTTTTCAGCACTACTGCGGGTTGTGAAACTCCGGTCTCAAAAGGTCTACCTTTTGAGACTTGCGCCGATCACTCATAGCCAAGGAGGACGCCGCCGATGCCGCGCTACTCGAACCAAAAGCTGAAACCGCTGTACCTCATGCGGATATTGCTGGAAAACACGGATGAGGACAATTTTCTCACCGCCGACGAGCTGACCGCCGCCTTGGAAGGCTGCGGCATCCCCGCCGCCCGCCGCAGTATCTACGACGATATCGAGGCCCTCCGGCAATTCGGTCTGGACGTCGTCCTGCGCCGCGGCCGAGGCGGCGGTTATTTTGTCGCCGCCCGCGACTTTGAGCTGCCGGAACTCAAATTGCTCGTGGACGCCGTGCAGTCCTCCCGGATCATCACCGACAAAAAGAGCGGCGAGCTGATCAAAAAACTGTCAAAACTTGTCAGCTCGGCGCAGGCGAAACAGCTCAACCGTCAGGTATACATCAACGGCCGGGCGAAATCGCTGAACGAACACGTTTTTTACAATATCGACGCCCTCCACGCCGCCATCAACGACGACCGGAAAATCAGCTTCAAGTATTTCGACTATCACCTAAAAAAACAGCCCGTGTTCCGCAAGAATGGCGCCCTCTACACCCAAACCCCCGCGGCGCTGTGCTGGAACGGCGACAGCTATTACCTTATCGCTTATAGCCCGCAGTTTGACAATCCCTTCGCCAACTACCGCGTCGACCGCATGACCGAAGTCACGGCGTTGCCCGAACAGGCGGAGAAATGGGATAAACAGGCGTTCCGGATAACGGATTACGTCAAACAGACCTTCGGCATGTACAGCGGCGAGGTGGTAAAAGCCCGGCTCGCCTTCGACGAAAGCCTCGTGAGCGTCGCCCTCGATCAATTCGGCAATAAAGCCCGGCTTCGCGGCATCGGCGGCGGTCGTTTTGAGATAAACGCCTCGGTATCAAGCAGCCCGGTCTTTTTCGGCTGGATGTTCCAACTCGGCGAGAAGGCCGAGATCCTCGAACCTGAAAGCCTGCGCGCGGCAATGAGAGAGCATATCGCCGCCGTCAGCCGGATGTACGGAAAGGGTGGTGCTGGAGTTCCCGCGGGGAAATGAAAAACATGAAATAACGCCTAATATCACCATCCGATGAGGATTTTGATGTTGGTAAAAGATGACAGGCATAAATCAAATCAATAGGGGGAGGAATTCAGTTATGTCATTATTACGAGAATTTCTTATAACGGCGGGCATAACGGCGGGCATAACAACGGCTGCTATTGTTGGCGGAATCATCTTAGCAAGCATAGATAATCCGAAAATAGAGAAATTTTTGGATCATGTAGGCAAGATGACAGATGAACAGACGCTTCGTGAACTTAGAGAGAGGGAAGTGCGGAATATAGTCCGTGATGAGTTGTTGCAAGGCGTACTTGCACGGCGAAAATACTTTTATTGATTTGAAGGATGAGTACTGTTTAACTGATGTCGCTTTTTGACTCCCGTCATTCTGGGCTTGTCCCAGAATCCAAAAATACCTCGCCGAGGTGATTTTGCTTGAGAACGGAAGAAACGCAAGGAAAATATTGGGAAAGAAGGGCAGGTCCAGATCAATTGCTGGCGACCCAGGAAGTCGCTAATTCCGGGGGAAATAATTTATTGCATCTGTAAGAAAGGCAAAGATCATGAGAAGAACAGACAAATTACGCGAACTAAATTCGAAGCTCATTGCTGATAATCGCGAAACAATCAAACACCTCGATAAACTGGGTGATGAGTGTTTTCGTATTGGCGAACATTTTGGTCGCGCCGGAGAAATTATGGCTGATTTAGATGCGGAATTTTCTAAAGCTACAGGCATAACTTACTCAAAAGATTTGACTTTTCTTTTTGTCGCAATTGGATTATTGTGCGCTAAATGGCTTATCATGGGGAAAATTGCACCTCTTGATTTTGATTTCAAGCACGAGCCCTCAAACGAGAGTAGAATAGCAGACAAAGAAGGGAAGAGCATAGAAGATAAAAAAAGCAAAGAAGAACTTGATAAAATTAAGAAAACAATCGAAAAAGATAAAGACATCTATACCGATGAAGGTTATAGAACCGTTTTCCAAATTCTTACTCGCCCTGTTCCCTATGACGCCTTTGCGCCCAAGGAATTTCCGATCCCCGGCCATTTGCAGCAATTGAGCGGTTTGAATCATCATGCGTATACTTTGGGGCATGACCCGATTTTAGGGTATTTATTTGGGCCGATAAACATAATGACCCGCACATTAACCTATAAATCCCCGGGACTAGAAACATTTACCGTGACAGAAAAAGGCAACCGGATATATGGGCGCAGCAGTATAGGCGAAGCTTTTTTCGTCGCATGGAAAGCCTTTAAAGCGGATATCAAACGACTGCCTGCTGCGGTAGCCAGAGAGGGAATTCACCTTTACTCAGATAAAACAGGCAAAACAGGATTGCCGATTCCTTTTCTAAGCGCGGAAAAAGCTCAAGAATTGATAGAAAAGGGATGGAATTCCGATGAAGCAGAAAAGGCAATAAAAAAGGTCACTGGGGCCTTAGGGAAAGACTTTGCCATAGTGGGTATTCAATTCGCAGTCAGTTTGCTGATCAACGAAATCATCAAGGCTATCCATATGTTGATGTATGATGAAGAAAAAGACGGCGACATCCGGCTCTATCAGGTGCGAACGAGGAAAATATTATTGACGGCAAATTGTATTTCAAGCGCGTCCAACATACTTGTTGCAACTGGGATTGCCATCGCTGCCAAGAATCCGGCCGAAGCCGCCAAACGCTTTGATATAGGCGGTTTTATCGCAACAATTCACAGGCTTGTTTCTGATACCAAATTTATTCGGGAGATAAAACAAGAGTACTTGAAAGAAAGATTTGCAGAGAAGGTTCTCAGTACAGACTTCAATTGGCTTTATTCCACTAACTAATTAATGAACAGGAGGTTTTCTTAGATGGCAAACGAGAATTATATTAAAGGAGCAGAAGCTACAGGACAAGTGGCTGAAAAGGTATTAAACATGGTTGGCGCAGAGGTAAAGGGCGCTAGTGAAGTTCTACTTATTAGGAACACTGAGACGCAAGGCGCCATAAATGAAGCGCTGATGGACTACATCGACACTGATGATAAGCGCTTGAAATTGCAAGAATATGGATTTAAGCCTCTTGATTTCAATCAAATCTTAAATATTTCCCCAGAAAACAGAACAGTCATCGCAACAGCGCTTTTGCGCATTTATGACGAATCTGCGCGTGAGTTATACAATGAATACATCCAGAGTATTATTGCGCGGTTAGGGGTGTTGCCACAGGCGGAAGTAGACCTGAATCTAATTTCAAACCTTGTGCCGGAAGAGACAGCAATCCTGGCAAAATTCTTATTCGATGTTGTTGCTATTTCAGGCAATGATTCGATTATTAAAGAAAAGGTGGACCATCTGCTTGAACATGCGGAAATTTCTAATAAGCGGCTTCGTGAGATAAACGATCAAGTCCAATCAGTATACGATAAATTGCCTGATAAATATGGATTGCTGGTGATAGGCGGGATTCAAACACCTTCCTTGTTCGAGCTGGAAGAAAAAATCAACGAAAGCAATGATTTAGACGCGCAATATGCGGAATCGAGAGATATTTATGCCGCAACATCCGGAAAATATGCTTTTACAGACTGCAAAATTGAAATAAGCAAAATGTTGTCTATCACAGACGCGGATATTATTTTCAATAATTGCGTGATCACTTTCAACTCTGAGTTTCCCGTCGCGGCGACCGTGAAAGACAGCAAACTTCATTTCAACAAGTGCGTTTTTGTGACTGAGCGAGTTTGCCGAGAGGCTTGTCTGGCTGCCGAAAGCACTTCTATTGATTTGAACGACTGTACGTTTGCTGAATGCACATCAGTTTTAGACAGCAGACATTCCGACGAGCGCTGTGTGATTAAATCCTCTGACGAAACCATAAATGTTAGTAATTGTAAATTCAAAAACTGCATTGGCATAATTTTCAAGGCTGATTTATCGCTAAAAAACTGCCAAATTGTTGCCCATAAGGGCAAGTTTTCGATCTCAGCAAATAAAATGGAAATTAATGGCTCAAAAATATCCGAATGTTTATCAGCAGGCAGAAGCTGGAATGAATATTTGTTCTGTTTTAAAAATTACGGGGAGTTATCGCTCTTCAATACTTTCTTTAGAGATATAGATATTGAAATATCGCAGTTATATAAGCTCGAGATTGTACAGTGTCATTTTGAAAATATATTATCGGGATATATCGGCAAGAATAGAGAACGTGAACATTACAGCTTTTTAAGGGCTTCGATAGCGGAGATTACCGGTACAACGTTTATAAAGACGATCGGGCTATGCGGCATAGGCGGCTTCGTAGAGCCTTCAAATTTTACTGTTAAAAATTCGAAGTTTGAATCTTGTTCCGGGTGCGCTATCCATGCAGAGCAGATGAACGTCACTAATTGTATATTTACAGATTGTGTAAATAATGAAACAGTAGATTTATATGATCCTAAGGTGTCTACAATGATGGAGTCGTGGGTTTGTGGAAATAGACAAACTGACAACTTAATTACCGTCGTTATAAAGTCAAAAAACACCGGAAAGTCCACTGTTGTTTCCTGCAAATTCAATAATTGCACGACAAACGGATCAATCATTGGTTGTATCGCAGGTAAAGAAGCAAACAAAGAACAAGAATTTGTCGCTGTAAGAAACTGTGAGTTCGATGAATGCATTCCACTTAGAGGATATACAACTGGTATTCGCGAAACTCCAAAAAATTTCACAAAGAATGTAAATCTTATTGTAGAGTTATCCAATACAGGCGATACTTATTTTAATCATGTTAAAGATTATGCGCAATCTGTCGAGATGCAAGATTTTGAGTATAAGGAAATGCTAAAAAAAGCGGATAATGTTGTGTTAGGCTTTGTCGCCGCTACAGGAGCGACAGGAGCAATTCCCATCCCGTTCGCTGACGCGCCGCTGCTCATAGGTGAAGAAGTAGCTATGATGATTGCTATCAATTCGGTTTTCCAGTTCAACGTGAGCAGGGATACGCTTAAATCGCTCGCGACGGCGGCAGTTGGTGTTGGCGGAGCCACTGTTATCGGGAGAACGGTTGTTGCTAACGCTTTAAAGTTCATTCCCGGTGTGGGTTCAGTCGTGGGCGGCGCTATTTCCGCGTCAACAGCGGGCCTAATTACGCTTGCTCTTGGTAAGGCATACATTCAAGTGTGCAAGGCTATTAAAATGGGCAAGCTGAACCAGAACGACCTGAGTAAAAAAGAAGGAGCAGAGGTCCTAAAAGCAGAGTTCAAGGAGCAGTTTCAGAAGAACAAAAAATAATTTGTTAATATATGTTAATCTGTGAACATAATAAACAGCTTAATTAATATTAACAGGAGGAAAATATGAGCTTTTTGAATTCATTCCATGAGCGTTTAGTAGAAAAAACAGCTGAAAGGGTCATGGACAAACCGCGCGATATTGAGAATTGGATGGATGAGATGGGGCGCGGCGGCGCCACGCGGGCAGATCTGAAACGAAGAGACGAAGGCGGCTATTACAAGGTGAGAGGAATGGCCTTTGACGCTAAGGGGGAACTTCTGGGTAAGGTATTCTGGCGGATTGGCGGTGCTAATCCGATGGAATTGTTTCGCGGGGAAAACGAAAAACATGAAATAACATATAATATTACATTCGACGAGGATTTTGATGAATAACGATATCGGGCATTTTATATCGTCGCTGGACTTGGCGCGGCACCCGATGAAACCGTCCAAGCAAAAACTGAAAACGGATTATTTTATGGCGCTTGAATATTTTGTGCGGCAGAGCTGGGGTAATACCGACTATATTGAGGCGCGGCTTGCTCAGTATCAAAAACTGCTCGCGGGCGGTTCCATACAGGCGTGGCTCTTTGAAAGCGAGATGTCTCGCGCGATCAGCGCTCTGGTGAACAATATTTGGCCGTGGAAAAGGAAGTATAGTTGCTGGCTCCTGTGCGATATCGCCCTCATCCTTTTGGATGAAGCGGAGATCAAAAAGGCGTATGCCTCATTGCGCGAATTCCCTCGCCCCAAGGAAACGGCGCGATTAGACACTTTATTCACCGCTCTGTGGAACGATGGCGAGATTCCCGCGGCTGTTTCATTCGCGAAGGAGTTGATCAACCAATTCCGGGCCAACCGGCGGTTCGGCATCCAGACAGAGAAGCGTTTTATCGTCACGGCCGGTCTGAGCGCGGGGAAGTCGACGCTGATCAACGCGCTGGTCGGCAAGCCGGTGACCAAAACGTCGCAGGAGGTCTGCACGGCAAATCTGTGCTACATCTATAACAAGCCGTTTGAAGACAACGCCGTTCATCTGCGCGCCTCGCCGTTTGATTTGGACGCGGGCTATGATGAACTCGTCGGCGGCATACGGACGGAGGTCAGCCATGTGGCCTCGTTCTTCCGCGGAAGCGCCGAGCCGCAAAACCGGCTGTGCCTCATCGACACGCCTGGCGCGAACTCCGCCGTGAACCGCGATCATGGGGAACTGACGCGGGAAGCTTTACTCGCGGAAAGATACGACAAGGTTATTTTTGTCCTCAACGCGAACAAAATCGGCGCCGGAGATGAATTCCGCCATCTGCGCTGGGTCGCGGAGAATGTGCCGAAAGACAAGGTCATATTCGTGCTGAACAAGCTTGACGACTTCAATAAGTCAGAAGATTCTGTCACTGATAGTTTGGAGGGGGTGCGTAGCGACTTGCTACGACTCGGCTACGAGAACCCTGTAATATGCCCGCTGTCGGCGTATTTCGCCCTGCTGGTCAAAATGAGACGGAGCGGGGACAGGCTGTCCGAGGACGAGCAGGATGCCTGCGATTATTACGCCAGAAAATTCAGAAGGGAGGAGTACGACCTATCTGACCGCTGTGCCGGATCGGACGCAAGCGGCGGCGAGGACGAAGCGGCCCTGATGAGCAGGAAATGCGGCTTGTCCGGTCTGGAAAAAATACTGTTCGGAGGAACCGACGATGAAAAAGGTGTTCATTAAGTATAATCCGTATAAACTTGAAACCGAGATCACGGTTGACGGTAAGAGACTGACGGAAAATAGCCGTCTCCGGGCTGACGGTTCTCGCTTACAGGAATGGGTGGAGGAACTTCCAGAAATTCTTAAAGAAGAATACAATGACATCGATTTTGATATCACATTCCATGGGACTAAGCTTGATTACGAGGACTTGACCGGCGTTTTCTGCGAGACGACGGAACGCAGTGAATTGACCACCAAATTTTGTCATAAACCCGCCAAAGAAACCTTTGACAAGGAAGGCTTGATAGACGAAGTTTTCAGGAAAATCCAGGCCGGCCCGTTTGATGAACTGCGGGATGAGATGATAATCAAGGCGTTTGAACATGCCAAGAGCAGCGATTTTGAAGTCTGTGTCGTGAGTGCGATGAGCGCAGGAAAATCGACGCTTATTAACGCTATGCTCGGCAAAAAACTCATACCGACAAAGCAAGAGGCCTGTACGGCCATCATCACACGGATCAAAGACTGTTCGCAAAAGGATATGCCTTTTAAGGCAGAAGTCTATGGTAAAGACAGATGTCTGATCGAAGTGCACGAAAATCTGACGCGTCTGACGATGGAGCGCCTGAACGCTGATGAAAATGTGTCAGAGATCCGGGCGGCCGGAAATATACCCTTCGTGACATCGGAAGATGTCTCCCTTGTGCTTATAGATACGCCTACTGTGAATAGCTCCCGTGATCCTAATCATAGGAAAATCCAGAGCGAACTGCTCAGTAAACATTCAAAGTCTTTGATGCTTTACATCATGACCACAGAATTCGGGACCGACGACGACAATAAACTCCTCGCTCGTGTTGTCGCCGATAGTATGAAGGTCGGCGGGAAGCAATCGAAAGACCGATTCATATTTGTCGTCAACAAACTTGACGGCCGCAATAAAGAGGACGGTGATTTGAATGAGATTTTAAAACATATTCGTTCCTACCTGAAAACGCACGGAATCGCGAACCCTCACCTGTTCCCGGCGGCGGCGCTGCCGGCGCTGAATATTCGGCTTATGAAGAAGAACGGCGCTGAAATGGATGAAGAAGATATTGACGAGACCGAAACCAGAATCAGGAAACTCAACCGCAGCGAGAATTTGCATTTTGAAAATTACGCTCCGCTTCCGCCTAGTGCGCGAGCCGAGATTAACGCCCAGCTTCATGAGGCGGCGTGGAATTGGGATGGCAGAGATATCGAAAATCCCGATACCGCTTTGATTCACACGGGCGTCATGTCCATTGAGGCGGCGATACGGCAGTATGTGCAAAAATACGCGAAACCGGCGAAGATCAAGAATCTCGTAGATACACTTGCGCATAAACTTGAGGATGCCAGATATTTCGGGAAAATCAAACATCAACTCACGAGCGAAATTAATGAAAACAAACATGAGGAACATATCAGGGAGTTGGAGCATAAACTGGAATGGCTTGATGCGATTACGGCTCAACTGGGATCAATACTTGAAATTTAAATACTATTTGGAGGAACCGACGATGAAAAAGGTGTTCATTAAGTATAATCCGTATAAACTTGAAACCGAGATCACGATTGACGGCAAGGGCTTGAAGGAAAACAGTGAGATCGGCAGGAAGATGCCCCACGGTTCCCGCTTGCAGGAATGGGTGGAGGAACTTCCGCGGCTTCTCAAAAAAGAATGCAATGACATCGACTTTGATATTACATTCCACGGGACTGTACTTGATTTCGAGGATTTGACCGGCATTTTCCGCGAGACCTCCGCCAAACTGAACCATATTCCCGCCAAAGAAACCTCTGACAAAGAAGGTCTTATTGCCGAAATTTTCCAGGAAGTTCAAGGAGGCCCGTTTGAAGAACTGCGGGACGAAGCGATAATCAAGGCGTTTGAACTCGCCAGAAGCAGCGACTTTGAAGTCTGTGTCGTGGCCACGATGAGCGCGGGAAAATCGACGCTTATTAACGCTATGCTCGGCACAAAACTCATGCCGTCAAAGCAAGAGGCCTGTACAGCCATCATTACGCGGATCAAAGACTGTTCGCGAGAGGATGTGCCTTTTAAGGCGGAAGTCTATGATAAAGACGGACGTCTGGTCGAAACGTATGAGAATCTGACGCGTCCGACGATGGAGCGCCTGAATGCTGATGAAAATGTGTCAACTATTGCGGCGGCTGGAAATATACCCTTCGTAATGTCAGAAGACGTCTCCCTTGTGCTTATAGACACGCCCGGCCCGAACAACTCCCGTGATCGGCAACACGAAAAAGTACAAAGCGAACTCCTGGCAAAATCTTCAAAGGCTCTGGTGCTTTACATCATGACCAGTGAATTTG
This sequence comes from Gracilibacteraceae bacterium, assembly GCA_031266805.1. Taxonomy (GTDB): domain Bacteria; phylum Bacillota; class Desulfitobacteriia; order Desulfitobacteriales; family Syntrophobotulaceae; genus JAIRRL01. The sequence goes on along the minus strand of JAISAH010000042.1, from coordinate 15,383 downwards.
GGACCGACGACGACAATAAACTCCTCGCTCGTGTCGCCGATAGTATGAAGGTCGGCGGCAAGCAATCAAAAGATAGATTCATATTTGTCGTCAACAAACTGGATGGCCGCAATAAAGAGGACGGTGATTTGAATGAGACTTTAGAACGTGTCCGTTCATACCTTAAAGACCACGGAGTCGCGAATCCGAACCTGTTCCCAGCGGCGGCGCTGCCCGCGCTGAATATCCGGCTTATGAAGAAGAACTGCGCCGAAATAGATGAAGAAGATATTGACGAGACCGAAACCAGAATCAGGAAATTAAACCGCAGCGAGAATTTGCACTTTGAAAAACACGCTTCTCTCCCGAAAAGTGTACGCGGTGAAATAAGCGAACAGCTTGGCGCGGCGGCGCGGAAATGGGACGGCAACGATATCGAAAATCCCGATACCGCCTTGATTCACACAGGCGTTGTGTCTATTGAGGCGGCGATACGGCAGTATGTGCAGAAATACGCGAAAACAGCGAAAATCAAGAATATCGTGGACACGTTTATGAAGAGACTGGAAGAGGTCGGCTGTTTCGAGGAAACCAAGCGAGATGTCGCCAAAAACCGCGATGAGAACGCGAAAATCGTTGAACAGATCGCAGGCATACGCCGGAAGATGGGCGACATCCGCGACGCCGCGAAGTTCAAAGACGCGGTTGCTGGCGCTGTCGCCAAGGTCAATGACGGTGCCAAAGCGACAGTCGAAAAAATTATTGAAACATTTCAAGGCCGTATCCGCAATCGCATTTACGAATATGATGTGGAACTTGATGTTGAGGCCGCCGAGGAAGAAGCAGGGCAGCTCGGCAAGTTCGCCAAGGCTCTCGAACCCCAATTTGAGATCGCGCTTGACGCAGCCATCAGGGTCGAGCTTGAGAACACCGGTAACGCTTTGCTTGACGCTTACAAACAAAAACTCGCGTCGCTGACCGAGGAAATTAACGTTGGCGCAATCACCGGAGTGAAAATTGACCCGCTGAAATTCATGAGCGGCAGTGTGACTTCGGAGAATTTTTCTACGCGGGACCTGATAAAAACGAAAAAAGTCGAGAGCGGCGAGGAATGGATGAGGAACACGGACAAAAGGTGGTTTAAACCGTGGACATGGCCCCAAGAGAAAGGCTATTTCCGGACAAAGTATCAAACTGTCCAATACATCAGCGGCAGTGAATTTGCGCAAGAATTCTTCCAGCCGATTCAGCAAGGACTGTACGCCAATGGCAATGCTGCTTATAAGTACGCGCTCAAACAATCAGAGCATATTGCCGAGCGTTTTAACGAGGAATTCGAGCAGCTTGACACTATACTCAAAGGGAAGCTCGACGAACTCAATAACTGCGCCACCGACAAGAAGAACGCGGAAATTCGCGTTAAAGAATCCGAGCGCAGGCTGGAATGGCTGGAACAAATTCAGCTCAAAATGGAATCCATACTTGAAATTTAAGGAGGTTATTATCAATGGCTGTTACTAACGCTTTCAGAAACGCGGTTTCGGCGGGCAATGTTATGGGTATTCACATTATGATGAAAGACAGTCTGCTCGTAGACCCGACGTTCGCCGAGTTTGACGAGATGAGCCGTCTCGCCGCTGTGTCCGGTCTGTATGATCAGCACGACGGACGCGAACTCAAGTCTGACAAGTCGGAGTGGAACGACGATTATATGGACAAACTCATGGTTCAAGTCGTTGGCAATTTCTCGCCAGAGCGGTTAGACCACCTCAAAGAAGTGGTGAGGTATCTGCGTCCGGTTGACCCCGCGCGCGCGAACACGGCGCCGCCAGACGGCAAGCCGCCTGGCGGTAAGCGCTCCGGGCTGGATACGCCGGGTGAAGAGCCTGGGAGAAGCTATCAGGAGCAGAAGCGTTATGACCAGCGGCACGGATCATATCGCGGCGCTAAAATTGGCGTCGGCGCCGCTGCCGGCGCAATCGCCGGAGGGGTGATCGCCGTGTGTGTCGCGAGCGCCGCTGCCGTGCCGATAGGCGCGGCAACGGGCGCCGTCGTGGGCGGGGTCGCCGTCGCCGTCGCGACGCAAGGAGGGTTAAGATGAGTGATTTTCCCGGCGTTTCGGCGGGAAAGGATGAGCGGAGCGTCATGCCAGCAGGCCCGGCGGGATTCAACAGGCCTAAAAGCTATGTGCCGGATTACGCCGCTCTTAAAAACCAGCTGGCCGAATCAAGCGTCCTTGTGGACGACGTCATCCTCAAGAACTACCTGACAAAGCTGACTGATTTGGCAATAATTCCCTTGGATGACAAGCTGAAACGAATAGAGGATATCCGTCTGTTTAAGATAAACGAGATGGTTTATCAAAATGATGAATATTCCACTTATAAGTTCGCTTCTGTTTTCAATTCGGTGCAGAACCTGAACTGCGGCGTATTCATCATCGCTGACAGCGACGGGCAAAAAACAGATTTTTATATGGGTGTTCGCTCGTTTGACGAAAAGCGCACGACTAGCTCCCTCAAGAACACCCTGAAAAACGCGCTGTGCGGGCAGTTCCCCGGCGTAAAGACCGGCGACCTGCTTGATTCCGACGCCGAGAAGTTTCTCGCCGGTATCAAGGCGAAAAATATAGCGTCCGTTTCCTGCGTCGCCAAGAATAAGGATGAGGAATTCAAGGATAACGCGAAATTCATTCAAGGGCTGGAAAAGCTCGCCCTCGCCATGCAGGGGCAGGAATACACCGCTGTCGTCCTGGCCAAAAGCACGCCGGCGGAGCAGCTCTCGGAAACCCGCCGCGCCTACGAGAGCATCTATACGCAGTTGTCGCCGTTTGCCAATCTGCAGCTGAGTTACGGCACGAATGAGGCGAGGAGTCTTTCTGACGCTCTTTCAAAAGGAACGGTGACAGGGACGTCACACTCGACAAGCAAATCAACAAGCAGATCAACAAGCAAATCAACAAACTATTCACAAGGAACAGGCGAGAATCAATCCGTATCGAAAAAAGATACCGCCGCCTTAATCGCCAAGGGAGCCGGCGCCGCTGTGCTTACGGCCGCGAGTCTCATCACCGCGCCGCTGACGGGCGGAGCGAGCCTTGTCGCCGCGGGCGCTGTCGCGGCGGGAAACATTGCCTTGATTGCCGTCAATCCCTCAACAAAGACCATGGGGACATCCCATAGCGAAACACACGGCAGATCTGACAGCGAATCTGACAGCACCAGTGACAGCACCAGTGACAGCACCAATGAAAGCACAAATGAAAACTTCACGCGGACCAAAGGATCAACCACCGGCACGTCCGACAATATGCAGCTGACGATGCAGAACAAGACCCTCGTAAACATTCTGGAGCGCATTGACCTGCAGCTGAAGCGGATCGACGAGTGCGAGAGCCTGGGCATGTGGGAATGCGCCGCTTATTTCCTCTCCGACAGCCAGGAAACGGCGGAAATGGCGGCGGGAACTTATAAAGCCCTGATGAAAGGCGAAAAATCCGGCGTAGAGATTTCCGCGATCAACCATTGGGGACGCAAAAACGCGGAAAAACTCCCCCTGTTGCGAGAATATATTACCAATTTTATCCATCCGGTATTTGAATACCGCTCAGAATCGGCGGTCGTGCCCGTCATGGCGGCCTCGCTGGTCAGCGGCAACGAACTCGCCATTCAAATGGGGCTTCCGCGCAAATCGGTCTGCGGTTTCCCGGTGATCGAACACGCCGATTTCGGGAAAGAGGTGGTCAAATACAATCAGAGCGCCGGCGGATTTGTCCTCGGCGACGTATTCAGCATGGGCGGTTCGACAGGCGTGGAAGCGCGCCTGGACCAGGACTCGCTCACCATGCACACATTCATAACCGGTTCCACCGGTTCCGGCAAAAGCAACGCCGTATATGAAATCCTCAATCAGCTTAGAAAGTTTTATCACACGCCGTTTTTGGCGGTCGAACCCGCGAAGGGTGAATACAAGAACGTGTTCGGCCAGTTCGCCGATGTGTCGGTGTATGGGACCAACCCGAAGAAATCAGAGCTGCTCAGGATAAACCCGTTCCGTTTTCCCGCCGACATCCACGTTCTGGAGCATCTGGACAGACTCGTTGAGATTTTCAACGTCTGCTGGCCGATGTACGCCGCCATGCCCGCGATACTGAAAGAAGCGATGGAACGCGCCTATACCGCGGTGGGATGGATTATAAGCACCTCGAAAAATTCCGAGGGAGAGGTCTTCCCGAACTTTGCTGATTTACTGGAGCAGATCGAGACGGTCATCAGCGATTCCAAATACTCCGCGGACAGCAAGGGCGATTATTCCGGCGCGCTTTGCACCCGCGTCCGCTCGCTGACGAACGGGCTGAACAGCCTGATTTTCTGCCAGGACGACCTGACGGACGCGGATTTGTTTGACAAAAGCGTCATAGTGGATCTGAGCCGCGTCGGCTCGACGGAAACGAAGTCGCTGATCATGGGGCTGCTCGTCATGAAGTTAAACGAATACCGTATGACTTCCGGCAAGGCCAACAGCCCGCTCGCGCATATCACGGTGCTGGAGGAGGCACATAATCTCTTAAAACGCACTTCTACGGAGCAGTCCGCCGAGGGGTCGAATCTGCTGGGAAAATCGGTGGAACTGCTCGCGAACTCCATCGCCGAAATGCGCACCTACGGGGAAGGTTTTATCATCGCCGACCAGTCGCCGGGGCTTCTGGATATGTCTGTTATCCGCAACACGAACACAAAAATCATCCTGCGTCTGCCGGAGCAAAGCGACCGCGAAACGGTCGGACTGGCGGCAAGTCTCAATGAAGAGCAGATAAAGGAGCTGGCCAAATTGGAACGCGGCGTCGCCGCCGTGTACCAGAACGACTGGGTCGAGCCGGTACTCGTCAAGATCAACAAGAGCGGTATTGAGGAAAAGGTCTTTATTTTTAGCGGCGAGACAGTAGGTTTTGACGCGGCTGAGGCGACGCGGCAGATACTGCATCTGCTGATCCAGGGCCGCGTGAACGAGCGTTTGGATTTTGATATAACCGAAATAAGAAGATCGCTGAAATATCTGAAACTGACGTTCAAACAGAGAGATTTTATTGAGCGCTGCGCCGGCGAGTATGAGGCGGACGGCCGTGTTTCCGTCTGGCGAGAGGAAAAATTTGGTGTATTGGCGAAATATATCGGACAATTATTGGGACTTGCCGCGAAAATTGAAAATATCGTCGCCGAATCCATGGATAACGACGAAGTTACAGGCGGAGTTTCGGCTGCCATCAGGCTGCTTGTGCCGGGGTTTTCGGATGAAGTGACGCTGGCGCTCACGCATTGCCTGATGAAAGATTTCAGCGCCGGTCCGGGAAAAGAAGAAGCACGCGAGCGGATATACAAGCAATGGGTCGACGCCGCGAGGGAAAGGAGGCGCCTAAGATCCAGTCATTCCGGGCTTGTCCCGGAATCCAAAAAATGGCGCATAATGAAGAAAGAAGGGGGTGGCAAATAATGGATTTTACTCATAAAGAGGAAGTCCGCGAGACCACCGTTAATAAGCGTTTTGCCGAAAGCCCTCTCGGCCAAGCGGCTGAACACAAGATTTTTGATAAGCCGGCGAGCGAGTACGGTAAACCGCTCGGACTGGCGGCAATGGAATCGAAAAATGAAACAACAGACGCTATCGACATCAAGGAGTATAAATTAGCTAAATGTATAGAAATAGTCAGGAAGCGCTTCACAGAAAAAATCCAGGCCGAATGGGGCGGACTCAGCGCCAGTGAGCGTAAAAAGATATTTGGAGCCTATCAGCGCGATATAGCCAAAGAACTCGGCATAAAAAACAAAGGCGTCAGGTATGATATCACTGAACCCGGCGGGGTTGGTTATAATCTCGGCGACGGCGTTATCCACTTGCATAAGGGACTTTTGGATGATCCAAAATTGATACTGCTCGGTATCGATGCGATAGCGCACGAATCGCGGCACCAGTTTCAGACTGATGTCATACTCGGAAACATTTGCGGGGTCGTCAGCAATTCGGTTATTGCCGCTTGGATTTCCGCTACTGAAACCTACGCGTCGTCAGGCAGCAACTGTTTTGATCCGGAGGGATATTTCTATAATCCGCTGGAAGCGGACGCGCGGCATTTTGGCGAAGGAATAGCTTCGGCGCTTCGGCTTGAAGCCAATGGGAGGGGATAAAATGATTGACAGCGAAAAATTACAGGCCTGTTTGCGCGCAAGCGACTGTCCGGAAGCGCAAATACCGGAAATCATCAGAAAAAGCGAGCGGTTTTTTCCTGAATCGGCGAAGCTGCTCAACGACTGGATCGAGCATGGCGAGGTCGGCGAGTTCTCTCTGCACGGAATAACCCCGCAATGGCTGCGTGATAACAAAAACATGGCTGACATCGGGATCCTTATCAGTTATGATTGGCTGCTGAGAGAAGGCGAAACAGCCGCGGCCGCGCTGCGTGCGCCGCTGCGCTGAATATGGGTTTCATTTCTACGGTAAGGAGAAATATAAAATAATGGATTTTGCTCGTAATAAGGAAGTAACTGAAATCACCACCAAGCGTTTTGCCGAAAGCCCTCTCGGTCGGGCGGCTGAAAACAAGATTTTTGATAAACCGATGAGCGAGTACGATAAACCGCTCGAAACAGGAGACGGAAAAATGAAAAATTGTCCGCGAGAGGGCTATAACGGGCATTGGGATAGCGCGCGCGGGGATTCTAAGTGGCATCCTGACCGCGACTATATTCCAGGAAAAGTAAATCCTGACAGCAAAACATGGGGCGAGACTCTTGATAAATACGGAATTGACGGGATCAACTACACGGATGGCGAGCCAGATTTTAGAGACGTCAGCAAGGGTACAGTTGAAATAGAAGAGTTCTCCAGCGCCCGAACCGACAACTTTGATAAAGCCGATATTGAGTTGGCGTCGCAAAAGGAGTGTTCGCCGGAAGAAGTCGCAAAATGGCGAAAAGAAAACCGTTATACTTGGCATGAGTGCAAAGATATGAAAACTATGCAAAAAACAGCGAGCGAAGTTCATAGCAATATACCGCACAGCGGGGGAATATCTGAAGCGAAGAAAGAGGATGGCGGAATATGAAAAACTCCGTATATGGCGAACTGATTTTTAACACAGGGTGGAAAACCGCTGTTGATATGCCAATGTTCGGTAAAATCGTTAATGTCACAGTCAAACTCAAGGCGTATTATGAAAAAGATGGAGTAACCGCTGAACAGGAAAAGGCGATTTCTGACTTTGAAGCGACAAAAGTCCAAAAACTTGCAATCATTGAGAAATTGCTGAATGACTGCGCAAACGGCAATGCCGCAGAGCGTTTTAAGGCAAAGACGCTGTTATTTGAACGCGACGGCAGCTGCGCGCTCCTCTGTGACGATGAGGAAAACGAGGATGATGGCGTAGCCGTATGCCTCGTGCCTGTGGAGGAAGTGATGTCGCAGGACGAGTATTTGTAAAAGGTTAAACCCACGCGGCGTTTTTTCCATTGTCCATTGATGCTCGCGGGAAGCGCTGTTTTTGTTAAGGTTGTATTTTGCCTATGTTTAGAGTATCATAGATTGTGGGAAATGGGGGTGCGTTATGGATACAGAGCAGAAAATCCGCGAAGTGGACGCGACAATGGCGATGGAGGGAATGCCGCTCTCAGATGAGGACAAAAGCCGTCTGAGGGACATCTTCGAAGGCAAGACAACCGTCGAGGAAACTGTGCAGGTTCTTATCCAGAAACACAGTCCCCCAAAAAGGCCATCTGCTTATGAGCGTTCATGACTATGAGTACGAATGGGATAGCAGATATTGCTATCCCAATTCAAATGTGCTGAAAAATAAGTTCGGAATAACGAACGGCAAAGCCCTTGCCGTGGCTGAACGCGAGATAACAGCTGTCACGATTGCCGGGATAACAGAAAAGCCCGTGCGCGGCAAACTCAACTTCAAGCACCTTTGCGACATCCACCGCGCCATTTTCCGGGATATTTTCGACTGGGCCGGTAAGCCCCGCACCGTGAATATCTCAAAGGGCAACCCGTTTTGTATGAGCCACGTCATTCCAGATTATGCCGAAGGCCTTTTTGCCGAACTTAAGAATGAGGATTTCCTGCTTGGCAAGTCGCCAGATGAGATACCTGAGCGCCTGACCTACTATTTGAGCGAGATAAACGTCTTGCACCCTTTCCGCGAAGGGAACGGCAGGACGCAACGGGCGTTCATCAAATATCTAGCTCAGAGCGCCGGGTATAATGTGGACTTCTCAGACGTGTCCGCTGATGAAATGATTAAGGCAAGTGTCCTGTCTTTTGACAAGGATTATGCGATGATGACCGCCATGTTTAAGCGCATCACATCTTCCATCACGCAACAAGAGCAACAGGAATTCCGCAGGAAGATTGGAATTAGCCGCCCAAAGAGTCAGATAGGATAAATTGTGGGAACTGTAACCAATCATGCGCGTTGATTCATCAATATCCTTCGTGATACAATATCGGTATGAATGGAGGAACGCATATGGAACTTACAGCCCTCTTGAAAAGGATCGATGAATACAAGACGGCCATCGACGTCCGCAGACCACTCACAAAAGAAGAAGTAAAAGAGCTTGACGACTATTTTCGCGTAGGGCTGACCTATACATCCAATGCTCTTGAAGGCAATACGCTAACTATCAGCGAAACAAAGGTCATCATTGAGGACGGCATAACCGTGGGCGGCAAGCCTTTAAAGGACTGCTATGAGGCTACTGGACACGCCAAAGCTTATGACTTCATGCTCTCAGCCGCCCGCGCCGAAAACCTTGTTTTTTCAGAAGAAATGATTTTGACGCTGCACCGGCTTTTCTACAGTGGACTTGATGTTGAAAATGCGGGCAGATATCGCACACATCAGGTTTTTATCACAGGAACGGAATACTTGCCACCGGAGGCGCCGGAAATCCCGACGTTGATGAGGAAATTCGTGGCGGAACTGAATGACAAAAGCAAAAAGCTGCACCCTGTCATCTTGGCGGCGTTCGCCCACAAGCGGCTTGTTGACATCCATCCTTTCACAGACGGCAACGGACGCGCAGCGAGACTTTTGATGAACCTTGTCCTTGTAAACAGGGGCTATCAGATCGTCGCCATCCCTCCAATACTACGAACGGAATATATCGGCGCGCTCATTGCGGCACAAAAGGCCAAGGATCCGAGCGATGCTGAGTTTTTCCGGCTTATTGCGGAATGCGAGATCGAGACACAGAAGGATTATTGCCGTATGTTTCGTATAGATATGCCAAAGAAAAATAAAGCGCAGGAAAGGTGAGGTTTTATGGCCAAATTGAACCGAAGCGAAATGCTGGAGCAGTTGCGCGAAAAGCTCAACCATAGTCTGGACGAGTTCATGGCAGAGTTCTTTCCCAAATCACCTTTGACAATCTGGGATAAGGCTTTAGAACTTGAAGCTACACGCGTTATGTATAACGAACTCTATTTCGATGGTGATCGCTGTTCGGATAATTTACTGGAGCGCCTTTTGGAGTTTGAAGATCCTTTGGCGGCGGCGCGGGATCAATGGATCGAAGAATACTATGCCCCCTCAATGAAAGAAATTTTCCGGAAATTACAGTTAGAAACCTTGCCATGGACGGACTACAGCGTAGTGTTTGAAAAAATGAAAGCTGAGGGCTACACCGAGAGCGAAATCTTCTCAAAATTAAGAGTCGAAAAATTGAGAGCCGAGAGCCGCACCAACGATTATGCCAAAGATCACGGAACCGCCATAGCGGTTGCAATAAACGCTTTGGCTTATCCTATTTACAGCGAACCTTCAAAGATTGTTGATCTGTTGCGGGACGTAGGTATTCCTGAGTCTGTCATTAAGTACGCTCACAACTTGTGTATCCCTAAATCTGTCATTGAGGATGCAGGCGAGATTGAATTGAAAGCGCGCTAAAGACAATGCTCCTTCACCTTTTACTCCGAAAAAAATCCCGCATCAGCCGGGCGCAATCTTCTTCCAAAACGCCGGCTGTCACTTCCGTCCGGTGATTCCAATCGCCCGCCAGTATCCGCATGACGGAGTCCACGGCCCCGCCCCTGTCGTCGCCGGCGCCGTAAACCAGATGGCTCAGCCGCGCCAGTATCACCGCCCCGGCGCACATCGGGCACGGCTCCAGCGTCACATAAAGCACGGCGCCGCTCAGGCGCCAATCGCCCAGCGCCGCCGCCGCCCGCCTTATGGCGATCATCTCCGCGTGCGCGGTCGGATCCTTGGCCGCCTCTCTCTCGTTGTGGGCCCGGGCCAAAAGAACGCCGCCGCGGGCGATCACGGCGCCGACCGGCGTCTCGCCGCTCGCGGCGGCCAGACGGGCTTCGGCCAGAGCCAGCGCCATCCAATCACGGTGCCGCATATTACTCATGATAACGCGCCGCCCGAAAACGCCGCAGCTCGATCGCTTCTTCCGGCCAGATCCCGGCTTTTTGTCTGGCGATATCCACCTGCTGCCGCGCGTCCTCTATCCCTTCCAGACGCGGCAGGAGAATACCGGATTTTCCGCGGCAGCGCACGACGACCCCGTACTCAAAGGGGTCAAGCTCATTCAGGCCGCCGACCGCTTCCATGGGGCCGAGCACGTCGACCGATATGGAGATCAGCGGCGGCTCGTCGGCGGTGACCGGCCAAAATCGCGGGTCCTGCGTCGCGGCCGCGACGGTGTTGTGTTTTATCTCCGCGGCCAGATCCGCCCGCGTCGGGATGACAGTGCCTATGCAGCCGCGCAGGTCGCCCTCTTTTTTCAATGTGACAAAACAGGCCGCCGGCTCACGCAGCAGCGGTTCCTCCGGTATGATCAGATCGTCAAGCGAGCGGCCGGCGAGATGATGGATGAGACAGGCCCGCGCGAACCGGGCCACCGGAGAGGAGCGGTATATTTCCGCCGCCAGATAGCCGGCGCCGGCCAGACTCTCGTAAGCCAAAACGCGCGGCTCGCCTTCGCGCGCGCCCAGGGCGACCAGCAGCGCGTTATAGAGGTTTTGTTCTTCCAATAAATGGGATGGAACGCCGCGCAGGAGGACGGTATCTCTTTTTAAGCCTTGCAAAACGATCTGCGCCAGCCGCCCGCCGGGCGCGCTCTCACTCCCGCCGCCGCCAGGGCCACAGGCCAGTCGGCCGTAGGCCAGAAGAGCGCAGGGATCCGAGTCGTCATTCAAAACATTGCCGATGGCGCGGCCCAAAGCCTCTCCCCCCTCGGCCGGCGCCGCCGTCACATGGGCCCGCCCCTGCCAGCCGGCTTGGCGCAGCGCCGTAAAAAGCAGGCCCACGGCGCCTGGAGCCGAAAGCGGCCAGGGAGTGATCTCGCGCAAAGCCGGCCATTGCGCCGGTTCCGCGGTCTCCGCGCACGGCAGTATCCGGGCGTCCGCGGCCACCACCACGTGCCTAGCCGCTAGAGCCGTGATCGCCGCCGCTATTTCCGTGACGGCCTCCGCCGTCTGAGAGGCCTGCGCCGGCAGGGGTAATTGCGGGAATATTCCGACATATACTAAACTCATTCGCCGCCTCCTTTTTTCATATCGCTGGCGTTCCTGATTTCCTGCTTACAGCCGTTTCCCCAACACGGTATTTTGTCGCTACTGTTATGTAACGCCGCTTTTTCTTACTCTTATTATACCTTTTTTCGCTTGTTTGACAAGATGCCGGCCCGTCATTCCGGCTTCATGCCGGAATCCATTCTTCTCCATGGAGCATGGATTCTGGGACGAGCCCAGAATGACGGGAGGGGAGAGAATGGAACCGGATCCCACACCGTCATTCCGGCATGCCCTACAAATTACTTCGGCGGCTGACCCTGCTACTTGAAAAAATGTCATTCTTATTATACAATGAAAAGGGTTTATATTAAATATAGCGGATTCTGTAATTTTTCAGAGTGTAAGGGGGAGCTTTTGTGTTTGATAATGATATCATGGTGGCCGGCGCCGACCCCGGTTTTGGCGCGATCAAGCTTAACACCGGCGACGAGAAGATTCTTTTCCCCGCCCTGATTTGCAACGGCAGCGAACGGATTTTTTCCATGCTGGGCAATTCCGAAAAAGAGAGCGGCTCCGATCTGGAAAGGCAAATCGCTTCCCTTGACGTTATCGTAAAAAACAATTCGTCCGGCGTGGAGCGTCATTATTTCATGGGCAGTCTGGCGGAACAGCTCAACCCCAAGGAAGTGCACTACTGCTGGGACGAGGACAAATCCGACGACGAGGAAGCGATGGCCCTCCTGATCGTTTCCATCGCGCTGGCCCAGCCCTATCCCAAGACGAATATCTATCTCGGCACGGGCGTCCCGGTCAAGTATTTCGCGACCCTGAAAGGCAAATATGAAAGCGAGTTAAAAGGCTCGTTTTCCGTTACATTTTTATCCGGGCCCCGGAAAGGTCAGACCCGCAGCATGAATATCCTGCGCTCCCGCATCCTGCCTCAGAGTTACGGCGTGTTTATCAAAGAAACTTTAACGGAAAACGGCGGCGCTCGCAATGACAAATATAAGCACGGCTACGTGCTGGTGATCGACCCCGGTTTTCGCACGACGGACGTGGCCATGTTTTACGACGGCACCATGCTGGATTCCCCGAACTCCTTCAGCCTGGAAAAAGGCTTGCAGTGGGCTTACGGCGGGGTCGCCGCCAAACTGCGCGATATGACCCAGAGCAACGCGAATCCGATCGAGACAGAGGATCAGGAACTGGACAAGGTCTTCCGGACGGAAGGCGGATTTTACCCCTGGAACAACGGGGCCATCGATTTGAACCCCATAATGCGGACGCAGCTGAATCGGCTGGCGAGGGATATCGTGCGCGAGATCATGAGAGCGCAGACGTCCGTCGCCGGCCGCATCCACACTATTCTGGTTTCCGGTAAAGTCGGCGAGATGATTTACGATTACATGAATTTGGAAAACAAAATATTGATCGACGATCCGCAGTTTGGCAACGCCGAAGGGTTTCGCATCGTGGCCGCCAATCTGCTCAACGACCTGACGCGCCGAGTGGAATCCGGGAACTAGTGCCCTTAATCAATTCGGAAAAGTCATTTTGTAAAGGTGGGCAGAGAAATGAGGAATACGGGTTACATTACGATCACAGTGGAAGAATCGGCAGATTGGGAAGTTTGGCGGGAATTGGTCGCCATGCCGCCCGAAGAACGCAATATTTTTGTGAAAAAAATACTGTCGCAGGCCCTGGCCATAGAGCCGGCCCCGGCGGAAGCGTCCGAGACGCCGCCGCAAGACGTTCCGGATGAGGAAATTCCCGCTCCGGCGGCGGAGGCTCAGGCCCCGGCGGCGGAAACTGCGGCCGAGCCGGCGGCGAAAATAGCGGCGGCCGAGCCGGCGGCGGAGTTTGCCAAATACACCTGGGGCTACCGCTACACGCTGGACGGCGCGGCGCCGGCCATGGACGGACCCGCGCCGGCCGCGGAGGGACCCGCGGAAGCGGCGCCGGAAGCCCAGCCTCAGGCGCCGGCCGCGCCGCAAGCGGAAAAAGCCGCGGCGGATCCCGACAAGGATTTTGCCAAATACACCTGGGGCTATCGTTATAAGATAAAACCGCTCGAGGAACCGGAGGCGGCGGAAGCCGGCGAGACGGCGGAAGCCGCCGCGCCGCCGGCCGCCGCGCCGGAAATTCCGGCGGAGGAAGCCGCAGCGGAGGAAACCCTGGCGGTGACAGAAGTGGCCGCGGCGGAAGAAGCCGCGCCGGCAGAAGCCTTGGCGGAAGGACCCGTGACGGAATACACCGATATCCCGCCGATCCAGCCCCCCGCCGCGGCGGAAGTAGCAGGCATCCCGCCGGTTCAGCCCCCCGCCGCGGCGGAAACGGCGGACGGCGGACTGACGCCGCCGCCCGCGGAGGAGATCCTCTGGATGGGGCCTTCGGGCGAGCCGGCTTCCCCGGCTATGGAACCGGAAGCCGGCATCTGGCTGGACGCGGCTTCCGCCGGCCCGGAAACCATCACCTGGCTCAGCGGGGATGAAGACCGGGGAGTCGGAACGGATACGGGCGGCGGGATCATGAAACCGCGGGCGACCGTGCCCCTGGAGCCGGAACCGGCGGAAAAACTGACGTTTATCCCCGCGGAGGCGGAGGAAGATACCGCGCCGGGCGCCGGACTGCCGCTCTTTTTACGCAACGTAGTGGAAGAAGAAAACGACGAAGAACTGTTAGATTTTTTCCGCCGCCGGCGGGAGAATTAATCCGCGGTGAGCAAACCGGACAACAGCATCATCCTGTATCAGGACGAAAACGGTATTACCTTACCAAAGTATCCGTGCGTTTTTCGGATGAGGATTTATGGCTGACCGAACTGCAGATCGCGGAGATTTATGACACATCGCGCCAAAACATCAATCAACACCTCGCCAACATCTATAAAGACGGGGAGCTTGCTGAAATTTCAACTTGCAAGAAATTCTTGCGAGTTCAAACCGAAGGAAAACGTCAGGTTGAGCGCGGCGTCGACCACTATAACCTCGATATGATCGCTATCGGCTACAGGGTGCAGTCGCAGATTGCCACGCGTTTTCGCCGTTGGGCGACTCAGCGTCTGCACGAGTACATTCAAAAAGGTTTTACATTGGACGACGAACGCCTGAAGCAATTTTGCGTATTGTTGAAAATGCTGAACCGTGGTTTGATTAATCGGCACATACCTCGGTTTGTTTCCTTTTCCTAAAAGATATACCACTTTTCTTTTTACATCAATGTCACACAACCGCATGGACAGCATTTCGCAATCACGAGCAGCGGAGTCAAACATCACGATTTATCAGGTTCTTTTTTCAGCGTAATTCTCCTGAGTTCCGCTAAATGGATGGCTAGCGTGGGTTCGAGTTCTGCCACATATCGAAAGAATGAACGAATACGCGACAGTCTGTGGTTTCTGGTGGCTGGTTTCCAGCCTTTTGTAGCTTCCATTTCGTCTAAGAATCCCATTACGGTTTTGTAGTTGAAATTTGTAAAAGTAAGATTTTCGACCCTTTTGCCAGTCTTCGCACAGACATATGTTCTTCATATCGCACCTCCGGAAGTATGCCGTCTAAACATGTAAATGCCGTATTGGCCAACCTTTCGGGCAGCATATTAATGTAGTAAAATGTGGCTTTGAAATTATCGTGTCCCATATATGCGCTCAGGTATGGCATCCATGCGTTCAAGTCTTTGCCTTCTTCAAGCCAGCACATCAATATTCTTGAAGCATAATTGTGGCGGAAAAAATCCGAACCTTTTTAAGCGGCGCCGCAGTTATCAATATAACACCGATTTTCGCGCAACAACAAGACATAATAAATCAGATTAGCATTGTCACAACATATGCAGTGATATCAAGCTTTCCCGGACGAAGATGTTGCACAATCATTACTCGCTGTGTC
>JAISAH010000050.1 GCA_031266805.1 Gracilibacteraceae bacterium | reverse complement strand
CGGGTGTGGTTTTCCTGCTTGAAGCATTTTCCGATTTGCCTGCTTGCTGTATCCCAAATCTTCAAGTATTGCTCCAACTGTTACATAGCTTATGCTGATGCCGTGTTTTTCCGCCAGTGCTTTTTGTATTGATCGAAGGCTCTCCGTTGTCCAAGACAGTACCCGTTGGGGATCGCCGTATGTACTCCCATCAACGATCTCCCTGACGCGCTCTTTGATATCCGGATATTTTTCCTCAAGCCATTTCGGTCCGCCGCCCGTCTTTCTAACCCTGCCGCTTTTCAAATCGGTTTTGCTTTTCAATTCTTTCTTCCCGGCGGTTATGGTATTCAACGAGATCCCTGTCACTTCATGCACGACTGTCGCGCCGCCGTATCCATATGCTTTTGCCAATGTCGCCGCATATTGCCTGCGCTGCATCTCATTTAACTGCGCTTTCATGTTGCCCCACAGTATTTGTATGGTTTCCCTTTCCATGCGCCACACCACCTTTAAACATTGATACGGCTTCATTATAACTCATATGTCATATTTTCGCAAGTTATTATTTAACTAGTCCTAACCTCTTTCCTGTGATATATAATATATATGTATTATAGTTCTACTCCGCCGCCCGGATTCCTCTTTTTTCCCGCGGGGAAATGAGGCGAGACATTTCACGGACGCCGCTCATAACTTCAACTGTTTCCTTAAAAGTTTCAAATCTTCTCGCATTCTCCAGAGCGGCATCATATTTCTAACATAAGAATACCTTTCCCTATAAGAATATTTTTCCTTGCCAGAATACCTTTTCTGAGCCAGCTTCCTCGTGAAACCCCTGGCGTGCAGATATACATGCACAAATCCAAAGGTAATAATCGGAAAAACAACCATGGCCAATATAGTGTCGCTTGCCCCCAACATGTCTAAAATAAGGACTATTGGCCACGACACCACAAATATTAACACATCACATATTCTTCCCCCTCGTAATATTCGCAGCATTTTGGCAAACAGCACGGCGGGCAGCGCCAGTTGAATTTGCTCCCCGGCCGGAATTGCTTCCGCAAACCTTACCCTAAATGTAAAGGGATCTTTTCCCGATAACTGCCCGCATATTTCCGCGATCATTTCCGGGATGATATCTTTTTTGTCTTTCATCGCTTCCGGCAGCACATACGGCTGGACGCCCCATGCCGCGCTTTCAGAGAAATCCTTCCAGACGGTTTTTTCGGCATAAATATCCAATTCATCGCTTCCGATGACCAGCCGCATCGCGCAATGATATTCTTCCTTTTTCGGCTCGTCGGTTATGTTTTTGGTTTTCTCCTTCTTTTTCTTTAACTCCGACACCAGGAAAAAAGCGTTTCTTTTCCTGTCGATATACCATACGCCATGTTCAACGGCGACATACGAATTCAGAAAATATTGCTGGCGCTGACCCCAGTACCAGCCGTATTCAGAATCAAGACGGCGCGGACGAGGCAAGGTCATCGTCGTGCCGCTTTCCCAGTGAAAAGACTCCAGCCAATCCCGTTCTGGCCCGCTCTCCGGAATCTTCTCCTTCACAAACGCCATAAATCCCCTCACAGATTCAACTGTTTCCTTTGAAATCTCATTAAACGCATCCGGGTTTCCGCCGATTTTCCAGTTCAAATTGAAGGCAAACACGCTTTCCGCTTCCTCGTAAAACCTTTCATGGTGCTAAAATTATTCCCGCTAATGATGAATTCTTTTCTATTTCTACTTATCGCGGACGCGGAGGTTGTTGTATTTTTCATGCCCGCCCTTCTTTCTTCGGGTTACTCAGGCCATTATACCGCAAAATCGTCAAAAGATGTCACTATGGCTCCCAGTACGGACGAAATACACCTCATTGATTTCATCGTCAATCTGGTAAACCAACAGCCAGTCAGGTTCGATGTGGCATTCAAGACAGCCTAAATAATCGCCTTGCAATGGGTGTGCTTTGAGCAAAGGTGACAACGGCGTTTCGTTTTCGAGGTCGACCATCACCGCCAGCAGTTTTGCCATAGTGCAACCGCGCTTCTGGCAGAGTTTGTAGTCTTTTTTGAAGCGTGTCGAATAAACAGGTGTCCTCATTCACTCGCCCATCTCTCTGGTAAAATCGGCAACGGACATCGACTGTTTTGGAATCGATCCGCTCCGCATTTCCTCAATCTCCCGAATCGCCGCAAGCGTTTCCGCATTCGGCCTGTTCAGCCCGATTTCAAACGGGATTTTGCCCTGACGCACCGACTGGCGCACAAAGACGTTCAGCGCGGTGGTCATGTTCATGCCCAACTCGGAAAAAAGGCTGTCCGCCTGCTCTTTCAGGCTCTTATCCATACGAATACTGAGATTTACGGTTTCACCGTTCATAGTTTTGCTCCTTTCAGTTTGATACGCCATTATCATAGCACACGGCATGTTCCTCGTCAATATATTATACGTGTATTGCACATAAATCTATTCTCAGGAACGCTCCCAGAGAAAAACCATAAATACATCCCGTCACTGTTGGAGGCCGCTGTCTTTCTGGATCGAGTTGCTGGATATCCCTCAACAAGAGGTGTATTATAAAAATATCGTGCTGGACTATTTCCGGCAAAAGGCGCGGGAAAGCTGATGGATTCCTAATGAAAGGTGTTTTAAGGAGTGAGCATCCCCAGACAGATCATGTGACGCATTACCAGAATAAATAAATCATTGTCCGGCGCTGCCCAGGCAGAAAGCGGCCAGATTAGCCGGCAGATATTTTTCCGGTCCGGCCTGGCGGATGGCGTCTTCCCAGGCCGCGGCGGAAAATTCCAGATGGCGGGAAAGCAGACCGAGCAAAACCATATTGACGGCCTTGGGGCTGCCGGCCCGCCGGGCGAGGGCGTATCCATCGCAAACCGTGATTGCCGCGTCCGCCGCGGTCAGAAGAGCGGGGATATCCTCCGGATAAGCGGCGGCGCCGGTCACCACCGGCATAGGGTCGATACGCTGGTCATTGACGAGCATTTGACCGCCGGGACGCAGCCAGGGCAGCCAGCGCAGGGCCTCCAGTTTTTCAAAAGCCAAAACGACGTCCGCCTCGCCGCGGGCGACGATGGGCGAGAAAACGCGCTCGCCCCAGCGGGCCTGGGTGACTACGCTGCCGCCCCGCTGGGCCATGCCGTGGAGCTCTGATACTTTCAGATCATAACCGGCCTCCAAGATAACGGCGGCCAGTATGCGCCCGGCCAGTATCGTGCCCTGACCGCCTACGCCGGCGATAAGGATATTATTCATAGCGTTTCACCCGCTTCCCCCGCGCTGCCGATAGCGCCCGGAGCGCACACCTGGGAGCAGAGACCGCAGCCTATGCATTGGCCGGCGATCACCGCTTTTTTCTCCTGCCGGGACAGGCAGGGACAGCCGAGACGCATACAGCGAAAACAGCCGTTGCATTTGGTCTGGTCGACGACAAGCGGGGGCCGCGCCGCCTCTCGGTCGATCAGCGCGCATTTGCGCCGGGCGATGACGACGGAAGGCTCCGCCGCCGCCAATTCCGCGCGGAGCGTCTGCTCCATCAGCTTCAGATCAAAAGGATCCACGGTCGTGACGCGGTCCACCCCTACGGCGCGGCAGAGCTGAGTCAGGTCGATTTCCCGGTATTTTTCCCCTTGCAGCGTCCGGCCCGTGACCGGGTTGTCCTGATGGCCGGTCATGCCCGTGGTGCGGTTGTCGAGGATCAGGAGCGTCGTCCGCGTTTTATTGTATACGGCGTCGATGAGACCGGTGATCCCCGAATGGATAAAAGTGGAATCTCCGATGACGGCGACGAGCTTCTGGGCGAATTCCGGGCCGCGGGTTTTTTCCATGCCGATGGCCGCGCCGATGCTCGCGCCCATACAGATGGTCGTATCGAGGGCGTTCAGCGGCTCCAGGCAGCCGAGGGTGTAACAGCCGATATCGCCGGCCACCGTCAGGCGCATCTTGCTCAGTACATAGAAAAGTCCGCGGTGCGGGCAGCCGGGACAGAGGACGGGCGGGCGGGCGGGCGGTTCGGCTGCGGCCACAGTCACCGGCGGAGAGGAAGGCCTGCTACCCGCTTCCGTTTCCGTTTCCGCGGCCAGAGCCGCGGTGAGGACTTCCGGCTGCAATTCGCCGGTCCAGGGAAAAATCTCCTTGCCACGGACGGGAAGACCCCAGGCCCGCAAATAGCCTTCCCAGAAATCTTCCAGTTCCTCTACCACGTAGAGCCGCTTGACCGAACGAGCGAATTCCGTTATTTTCCGGCGCGGCAACGGAAAAGCGAGCCCCAGCTTCAGCACGGAAGCGCCGGGCTGCGTCTCTTTTACATACTGGTAAGCGATGCCGCCCGTGACGATCCCGACGGACTTATCTTCTCCCCGTTCCACGCGGTTCAGGGGCGTCGTCTCCGCCAGCTCGCCCAGCGCCGTCAGCCGCGCTTCGACCGCCGCGTGCCGCGGCCGGGCATAAGCCGGGATCATGACATATTTGCGGGCGTCCTTGACGTAAGGAGGGAGCGGGCGCTCGCTGCGGGCGCCCAGCTCGACGAGGGAGCGGGAATGGGCGACCCGGGTGGTGATCCTGAGCATGACGGGCGTGTCATATTCCTCGCTGAGGGCGAAGGCGGCAATGGTGAAATCCTTGGCTTCCTGGCTGTCGGAGGGCTCCAGGACGGGGATTTTCGCCGCCCGGCCAAAATGGCGGTTGTCCTGCTCGTTTTGCGAACTGTGCATACCCGGATCGTCGGCGGAAACGAGGACGAGCCCGCCGGTCACACCGGTGTAAGCCACGGTGAAAAGCGGATCGGCCGCCACGTTGACGCCGACGTGTTTCATGGCGGTCAGCGCCCGCCCGCCGGCGACGGAAGCGCCAATGCCCACCTCGAGCGCCACTTTTTCATTGGGCGACCATTCCGCGTATATTTCCGCGTAGCGGGCCGCGTTTTCCGTGATCTCCGTACTCGGCGTGCCGGGGTAAGCGCTCACCACCCGGACTCCGGCTTCCCAGGCCCCGCGGGCGACGGCTTCGTTGCCTGTCATCAGTTGTTTCACGTTATTCCTCTCAGTCCTCATGGTTGGCGGCGATGGTCAAACACCCGCTGGCTCTTGCCCGTGGAGCGCTCGAGGGAACCGGGCTGCACGAGGCGGATCTTGACGTTCAGGGCCAGCATGGCGTAAATTTTGCGCTGGATAGCGGCGGACAGTTCCTCCAATTGAAAATACGGTTCCAAAAGGTCGGAGGAGGCCAGTTCGACGGATATTTCCAGGTCGTCCAGCGCGCCGCGCCGATAGACGTCGATCCGGTAATGCGGGGCGATGCCCGGCGAATTGATGAGGACGCTTTCGATTTGCGAGGGGAAAACGTTCACGCCGCGGATGATGAGCATATCGTCCGTCCGGCCGCTGATCCTGCGCATCCGGGCCGTCGTGCGCCCGCAGGCGCAGGGTTCAAGGTCCAGGCGCGAGATGTCTTTGGTGCGAAAACGGACGACCGGAAAAGCTTCTTTGGTCAGCGAAGTGAAAACGAGTTCGCCTTCTTCGCCCGGCGGCAGCACCGCGCCCGTCTCCGGGTTGATCGTTTCCACGATAAAATGGTCTTCCGCGATGTGCATACCGGCGCGGCAGTGGCATTCGCCGCTCACGCCCGGCCCCATCACCTCGCTCAGGCCGTAGTTGTCCGTCGCCGTGACGCGCAGGCGTTTTTCGATCTCTGCCCGCATTTCCTCCGACCAAGGCTCCGAGCCGAACAGGCCGAGACGCAATTTCCAGCGCGAAAGGTCGATGCCTTGTTTTTCCGCTTCTTCCCCCAGATAGAGGGCGTAACCGGGGGTGGCGATCAGCGTCGTCGCGCCAAAATCCCGGATGAGCATGAGCTGGCGCTCCGTGTTGCCGCCGGAAGCGGGAATCACCGCAGCCCCGACGCGCTCCAGCCCGTAATGCAGGCCGAAGCCGCCGGTGAAAAGGCCGTAGTTGAAAGCGATCTGCGCCGTGTCGTCGCCGGTCACCCCGGCCAGAGTCACCATGCGAGCCGTGAGTTCCGTCCAGGTTTCCATATCGCCGCGCGTATAGCCGACGACGACCGGGCGGCCCGTCGTGCCGGAAGAAGCGTGCAGGCGCACGATTTCCCGCTGCGGTACGGCAAAAAGGCCAAAGGGGTAAAAATTGCGCAGATCGTCTTTAGTGATAAAGGGCAGACGCGAGAGATCGTCCAATTTTTGTAAATGCCGGGGCTTAAACCCTATTTTATCAAAGGCCTCCCGGTAATGTGGTACTTTTTCATATACGCGGCGCACCGTATGTTTCAGCCGTTCTAACTGCAATTCCGCCAATCGCGGCCGGGGCATGCACTCGCAGTCCCGATTCCATATAGTCATATTTGCCGAAATCCTCCATTCTACTATACTGCCGTTCTCGGATTCAGCGTTCCTCCTGTTCGCCGCTAAGAAAATGGCGCATTTCCTCATCTGTCAGACTGCTGTACCCGTCGCCCGCCTCGCGCCGACCGCCGGCTTCCGGCAAATCAAGCGAAGCCAGCACTTCCCTCGCCTTCAGCAGTTCGTCGTAATCGCGGACGGAAATGATCACGGCCTGGGCCTTGTTGTTTTTCATGACAATATAAGGCTGCCCTGTTTCCTCCACGGCCTGCATCACCTTGGACGCCTGTCCCCGCCCAAGCTCGGAAACCGAAATCATGCGCCCCAGCATCTGCCCCAGATCCATTGCTTTACACCCCGCTTCCCTTAAAATATTATAGCTTTTTTCCCGGCGTTTGGCAAGCGGCGGGGAATGACGGGAGGTGTCCAGTAGTTTTTGCGTTACAGTTCACACCCTAACCTAAAGTCATCCGCTTTCCCGAAGATCTCTGATATGCTCTGGTAAAGGTTTTTTCCTTCCGAGCGCAACCCGGCAATGACGGACAAAGCGTTGCAAAT
>JAISAH010000152.1 GCA_031266805.1 Gracilibacteraceae bacterium | reverse complement strand
TGCTCGACACAGAGATCGCGGTTGGCTTTGCTCTCTACCTTGACGATCTTCAGGTCGCCCTTTTCCGCCGCCAGTTCCTCGACATAAGGCATCAGAGCCTTGCAGTGCTGACAGGTGATTCCCCAAAAGTCCACCAGGACGCTTCCTTCTGCTTTCAGGACTTCTGTTTCAAACTCGGCTCCGGTGACATTAATTACCATTTTTTACCTCCTTTGCGGTCAGCGGCGGCGCCGACGCGCGCCATTATTCCCCGGCGGCGAAAGCCGCGATCTCCCGCGCGAGCGCGGATTTGTCCGCCGCTTTCAGCTCGCCCGCCCGCTCGCCTTTTTCCAAGAGCAAGGCGGCCGGGACCGCTGTCACGCCGTATTTTTGGGCCAATACTTTTCTGGTGGCCGTATCCACCTTGACGACGCGCTGGGGATAGCCGCTCATCTGATTGGCCTCCTCCAGCAAAGTGCCGTAAGCGATGGTTTCGCTCTGATAGGCGTTGAAAAAATACAATATGACCTTGTCCCCGGCCTGGAGGACATCCCGCTCGAAATCGTCCAGCTCGCTGATATAGCGCTCGGCGGCGACCGCGGCCGTGGCCCCGTCCCCCACGCAAGTGGCTATCTGGCGCAGATACTTTACCCGGTTGTCGCCAGCGGCATACACGCCCTCGATATTGGTTTCCATAAGACCGTCTAGCGGACATAGACCTCTAGGCGGTTTCTGGAAGGAAATCCCATGAGCATATCGTGTGTCTTCGGGGCGGGGAAGACCTCTTATTTGTTATATTATGTAAATAAAAAAAGACCGCTTCGTCAGGCAGGCGGTCTTTCGTTCGGGACAGTTTCTATTCTTTCTCTTGCTCAGTCGCGCAGCTGTTCAATTTGCCCATTCGGCGCGCCACTCGCTTTCCAGTCCCCGATATTGCGTGTTTGGGAAGTGAAATTTACTCCGATTTTCACGATTTTTTTCTCCGCCAAGGCATAGGGCGCCGCATAGGCTTTTTCGTCAATCTGCCGCAGTGCCTCGTCCGCGCTCTTGTCGAGCTTGAATTCAAAAATATATACCATATTCTTTGTTTCGACGACCAAATCCGATCGCCCGACGGCGGTTCTTTCCTCTACTTTCGGTTTTAAACCGGCCACGGTCAGCATTATATAAAAAAGCTCGTGATAATATCCTTCTTTGGCGGCTTTAGCAGCTTTGTTGTTCAGATCATATGGAATCGACCGAAGCAATGTTTTGGCGTATTCAATAAAACCGTTCAAGTCGCCTTTGAGCAGAGTTTCTTTGAATTTATCGGCATAAGAAACGGGTTTTAACATATATGAACGTAGTAATTCATTGAAAAACCCCTGCCGGACTTCTTCGTTTGGAAAATCCAGCGTGTATTTATTGGTGTTTTCATCGTAACCGGCTATTGTCAAATAACCGCTTTGGTAGAGAATGGGAACGGGATCGATTTCATCTGCGCGGTAATCGTTTATGTCGTCAGGCCGTATTTCTATGCCGCAGGCGAAATTATGCGGAGTGAAATTGCTTTGTTCAAGTAATTTGATAAGAAACGTCGGTGTTCCTGTTTGAAACCAGTAATTCTTGAATTTTTGTTTAGCCAGTGTATTCAAAACACTGAAAGGATTAAATATTCCCGCGGTGTTTTCACAGAAATGATAACCGTCATAACGTTTTTTCATTTCCGCGACCGCCTCATCGCGGCTCATGCCGCTCGCCTCCGCCAACTCCCGTAGTTCCGGCCCGAAATCATCCTCCAGTTCTCGGAGCGAAATGCCGCAAATCCCGGCATATTTTTTATCCATGCTTATATCGTTTAACTGATTCAAATCACTGACTTGAGAAAACTTGGTCACGCCGGTCAGAAAAACAAAGCGCAGATGCCTGTCGGCGTTTTTCAGCATACTGTAAAACGCCCGCAAACTGCCGCGATGATCTTCATTCAATTTTTGATCATTTATGCTCTCTAACAGGGGCTTGTCATATTCGTCCATGAGAACCACCGCCCTTCGGCCCGTTTGCTGATGAGCTTTACGCAAAAGATCCAGAAGACGGTCTGGCGGATCAGGAGCCGCCGCGTTTCCCCATATATTTTCATAAAACTTTAACAAAACACCAAGCTTTTTATCTACGGTCCCTGGCTGATCATACTTTGCCCCGCTCAAATCAAAATAAAATACCGGATATTCTGTCCAATCTTTCTCTAATCCCTCCAGTTTGAGCCCTTGGAACAATTCCCGTTTTCCCTGAAAATACGCTTCCATGGTCGATATGAGCAAACTCTTGCCAAATCGGCGCGGCCGTCCCAGAAAATAAGCGCCGCTTCCTTCCGCAGCCAATTTATGAATAAAATCGGTTTTGTCCGCGTAGACGAAACCGCCTGTCCTAAGCTTTTCAAAATCCTGTATCCCAATCGGCAGTTTGCGCATGGCAGTGACTCCTTTCACCCAAGCGGATAGGTTCATCTTCCTCTTATTTGTTGCTCTGCACGATCTCGCTCAAACTGACATTCCGGTTGCGAAACCGGGTTTTGCTCTTTTCGCCTTTCGCCCGGATCGCGTTCTGCGGGCAGTTATGCGTACACGCGAGGCAGCTGATGCCCCGGTCGGCAAACTGCGGCCTGCCATCGGAAAGCGTGATGTTGTCCACGGGGCAGACCTGGGCGCATATCCCGCAGCCGTTGCAGTTCTCCTCAACTGTGTAGGACAGGCACATCCCATTGCCGGGGTATTGCCTAGCCAAAAAACGGGTCGCGGCCTTTCCGATCAGCGAAGCCCGGTTTATCCATTGCCGCCCCTGCGCCACGTCTGTCGCAATGCTGTCTAGGCGGGCGTCGATTTCCTTTTTCGGCTCGCCGAGCAGCTGCTCGTCCATGTCGAACATGGGAAGCCAGTTGTCCACCATCGTAAGCGTGTTGGCGTAGACGAGCTTCAAGCCCCGCGCGGCGGTCAGCCTTTCCAAGTGGTTGACGGCGGCCCCCGGAAAGTTGCCGCAGGATAGCACGGCGAACAGGTAATCACATTCTATCCTGACTTTTCCCAGGAATTCCTCGACATACTTAGGAACTGACAGGAAGTAGATCGGGAACACCAAACCAACTTTATCATCGGCTATATGACATTCGTCAGATTTTATGAGCCGAGGTATCGGGATGGCTTCCCCGCCAAGGCGTTTCGCGATGCAGAGACCATTGCCTGTGGCTGTGAAATATAATGTTTTCATCGTTGCTCCTTTGCCGCGCGTCGTGTTCGCTTCAAGCTGCTGCTCCGCATCTTTGGCTTTATCAGGTTATAGCTTTGCCCGACCAGCTGCCTTATCAAATCGTCCGGGACGTCGCAGACGTACTGCTCCGTCTTGCCTTTGTCCAAGACGACGGTTATCCAATGGTTCTTGTTCATGTGGTAGCCGGGGATGACGCTCTCGAACGCGTCCCGCAGGAAGTCGCCGTCAAAGGGGTGGCACTTGAGGTTCAAGTACAAGTCGCCACCATGCCGCATGATGAGCGCGAAGCTCTTTTTATTACCCTTGTGCCTCATGACCGTGGCGGCGTTATCGTCCACGACCACGTCAAAGGGATAGTCCTCGTAAGCGGTGAGGAAGGTCAGGCAGTATTCAATGACTTCCCTGCGGGTCATATTTCCCCCTCACTCTCCAATAATCTTCTCAGTGGCTCAATTAACATTATCGACCACCGCGCCGATGAATTTCGCGCGCGGCTTGTATCTCATCGTATTCCGAAAAACTCAAAACCATATAACGCGGTTTGTTGTTTTTCAGGATAACAGCCATGCCGCTTTCATCAACGAGCCGCGCGACTTTTGAGAAGTTTTGATTGGCCTCTGTCATAGGCACAAGCAGAGCGGTATCAAGCGTCATTTAAATCACCTCGCCTTTTGGATTCTCCAAAATCATTATATCTTAAACATAGGATCAAATCAACCTATATTTTTTTGAGGAGGGTGCAGTACAACTCAGAGCGGGTCGTTCTCCGCCGTCATTCCGGCTTTATGCCGGAATCCATTCTTCGCATTCCTCTCTTTGGATTCCGGAACAAGTCCGGAATGACGGGAGGGGATTTTTTTCAAAAATTGTTGTTCAAGGGTATTGACAGGCAGGGGGAAAAGATATATTATTCTATTGGATCCAATAATCCTATTTGAGAGAAAAATCTGATAATTAAGGATAAAAAGGTGGGCAAAGGAGCGGCATGATAGCAAAAAAGAGTTTCCGGGCTTTGTTGCAAGAGAAGAAGTTCCTCTCGGTTCCCGGCACGTTTAACGCTTTAGTGGCTCGGATGATCGAGGACCACGGTTTTGACGCGGTCTACTGCACCGGCGGCGGTCTTTGCACCTCGCTGCTCGGTATGCCGGATATCGGTCTGGTGACTTTGACGGAGTTCGCCCAGATGGTGGGGCATATCAGCAGCGCGGTGGAGATCCCGGTGATTTCGGACGCGGACACGGGTTTTGGCAATGCCATCAACGTCATTCGCGCCGTGCAGGAGTTTGAAAAAGCGGGAGTTTCCGGTATCCATATCGAAGATCAGGTCATGGCCAAACGTTGCGGGCATGTGGCCGGGAAAGAAGTGATCGCGGCCGGGGAAATGGCGGGCAAGATCCGGGCGGCTTGTTTTGCCAGACGGAATCCGGAGTTCTCGGTCATAGCCCGGACTGACGCGCGGGCGGTCGAAGGGATGGAAGGCGCCGTGGCCAGGGCTCTCCTTTATAAAGAAGCCGGGGCGGACATTATTTTTCCCGAGGCGCTGCAGACGGCAGAAGAGCTTGTGGCTTTCCGGCAAGCCGTCCCGGACATTCCCCTGATCGCCAATATGACGGAATATGGTAAGACGCCATATTTTACCGCCACCGAATGGCATAAAATGGGTTATCAGATCGTCATTTTCCCCGTTACCACCATGCGCATCGCCATGAAAGCGGTGGACGATTTCTTGGGTGATCTGAAAGCCACCGGCACGCAGAAAAACTGGCTGGACAGGATGCAGACCAGAGCGGAGCTTTACAAAGCGGTCCACTACGAACGCTATACGGACTGGGAGAACGAGTACCTGCCGGCAGGCGGCGTCGCGCCGATCCAGGAATAAGAGACAGAGGTGCGTCCCATGGGAATGACTGTTGCGGAGAAAATCCTGGCTGCTCACAGCGTGGATCCGGTTCAGGAACTGCGCAGCGGCAATTTTGTGAACTGCAGACTGGATCTGGTGATGGGGCATGATGTCAGCGCCCCCAGAGCGATTAGGCTTTTTCGCTCTATGGGCGCCCAAAGGGTCTTCGACAGGGATAAAGTGGTGATCCTGGAAGATCACTTCGTTCCCGCCAGCAGCATCAATTCGGCTATTCATTGCCAGATACTGAAAGAGTTCGCCCGCGAACAGGATCTCACCCACTACTACCCGGCGGGGACCGGGGGCATTTGTCACGCTTTGCTGCCGGAGCTGGGGCTGATCAGGCCCGGACAGCTTATCGCCGGCGGCGATTCCCACACCTGTACCTACGGCGCTCTCGGCGCTCTGTCCACCGGAGTGGGCGCCACGGATCTGGCGGTGGCCATGGCATTGGGCAAGATGTGGTTCAAAGTGCCGGAAACTCTGAAAGTGGTGTTCAGCGGGCGGCCCGGACCATGGAGCGGGGCTAAGGATCTGATCCTGCATCTGCTGGGGCTTCTGGGTGTCGAAGGAGCCCGCTATCAGAGCGTCGAACTTTGCGGGGAGCCTATTGAAAATCTGTCGCCGGACGGGCGTTTGACTATGGCCAATATGCTGGTGGAACTGGGGGCTAAATGCGGCTTTCTGGCGAACGCCAAGACGGGTGCCGGCTCCGCTGCTGTCGCCGACGCGGACGCCCGCTACGCCCAAACGATCACCGTGGATGTAACGGATCTGGAACCTCAGGCGGCCTGCCCTCATTCTCCCGCCAATGTGACGCCTGTCAGTCAGGCGGGAAAAGTGGCGGTCGATCAAGTGGTGCTCGGTTCCTGCACCAACGGGCGGCTGGAAGATCTGCGCCTAGCCGCTGGACTGCTGAAGGGGCATAAGGCGGCAAAAGGGCTCCGCCTGATCGTCGTCCCCGCTACGCAAAAGATATACCGCGAAGCTTTGGCGGAAGGGCTGTTGGAGATTTTCGTCGAATCCGGCGCCATAGTGGCGCCCGCTACCTGCGGGCCCTGCTGCGGGGCGCATATGGGCGTCCTGGGTCCGGGCGAGACCGCGGTCTCCACGACAAACCGCAACTTCGTTTCCCGGATGGGGCACAAAGAAAGCCGGGTTTTCCTAGTCGGCCCCGCGGTGGCGGCCGCTACGGCTGTCGCGGGTCGTCTGGCTTCGCCGGCGGAGCATTGGCAGGAGGCGGATGGATGGCGCTCGTAAAAGGCAATATATGGAAATTCGGCGACTCAGTGGACACGGATCAGATCATTCCGGCCCGCTATCTGAATATCCCCGATCCGGACGAGCTGAAAAAACATTGTTTCGCGGACGCCCGCCCCGATTTTGCCGCCGGGGTCAGAGCGGGGGATGTGATCGTCGGCGGCGGTAACTTCGGCTGCGGCAGTTCCCGGGAAGAAGCGCCTTCGCTGCTGAAGGAAAACGGTATCGCCGCGGTCCTCGCGACTTCTTTCGGACGCATTTTCCTCCGCAACGCCGTCAATATCGGCCTGATTGCCGTGGAATGCCCAGGGCTGGACCGGGAAGTCAGTGACGGCGACAAAATGGAAATGGATACCGACACCGGGGAAATACGCGATCTCACGAATAACAAAGTTTTTCACAGCCAGCCTTTGCCCCAATTCCTGCAAGAGATAATCAAAGCGGGCGGATTGCTGCCATACGCTCAAGCGGAACTGCAGATGCAACTAAAACAGTCGTCAGGGAGGGAAAAATGAACTACACAGAAACTCTGGCCAAATACGGCGCCGCGCTCGCCTATGAAACCATCCCGGAAGATATCGTCAGGCAGTGCAAGGAAGACATCTTGGACTATCTCAGCTGCGCTTACGGCGGCGGCAAAACGGACAGCGGACGCATCGCGGCCGAATTTGCCCGGGATTTCAGCGAGAAGGGCCAATGCACCGTCGTCGGGCAGGGCTGCAAGTCGGCCCCTTATAACGCCGCTATGGCTAACGCCATCCTTTCCCACAGCATAGAGCTGGACGATGTGGACATTCTGGCTTATTTCCACACAGGCCCGCAGACGGTTTCCGCGGCTCTGGCGGCGGCCGAGTGGGCGGGCGCCGACGGCAAGACCTTCCTGGCCGGGGTGGAGCTGGGCAGCGAGTACGTCAACCGGATCAGCGAGGCGACGAATCCCTCTTTGCGCAACCGGGGCTTCCACACCACGCCCACCTGCGGCGTTTTCGGCGCGGCGGCGGCGGCAGGCAGGATCCTAGGTCTCGGCTATGAGCAGATGGTAAGCTGTCTGGGGCTGGCCGGCGCTCAGGCCTCGGGGCTGATGGAGATGTACGGCCAATCCATGCAGAAAAGGTTCAACCCCGGTCCCGCCGCCCGGAACGGCGTCACGGCGGCTCTTTTCGCGCAGCGGGGCTTCACCGGCGCCGAGACGATCCTGGAAGGAGAGCGAGGTTTTTGCCGGGCTTTTGCCGACGAAGCCGCGCCGGAACGTCTGACCGCCGATCTGGGTAAGGATTTCCGCGTTTCGTTCGAGTACAAACCCTATTCCTGCGCCCGGCCCATCCACAACGCTATCGACTGCGCTTTGGCGATCCGCAAGCAGCACGAGTTCAACTTGGACGACGTCAAAAGCATGGTCTGCAAGCGCCATCCCGAGTGGGCGCTCTACCATGACATCAAGGAACCGAAAAGCTATCACATGTCCCAGGTCAGTCTGCCTTACTCCGTGGCGGCGGCTCTCACATTCGGCAAGGCGCTCTTTGACGAGTATGACGAGGTCAATCTGAAAAACGAGTCGCTGATGAGACTTTGCCGGATGCTGGTCATCGAGCCGGAGCCTTCTCTGCCCCGGGGCGTTTCCTGCCGTCTATTCATCACCTTGAAGGATGGCCGGGTCCTGGACGCCCAAGTGGACTACCCCAAGGGTTCCTACGAGAACCCCATGACGGATCAGGAACATTATGACAAATTTGTAAATCTGAGCGGGCACAAACTTTCCCCAACGCGGCAGCGGGAGATTTTTGACTTGGTTTGGGGCTTGGAAAAAATCACGGACATCAGCGAACTCACCAGACTATTAGTGTAGTGTAGTGCAACTTTGAGGTGGTTTTATGAGTCAGGCAGTTCGCTGCACCATATTGCGCGGCGGTACCAGCAAAGGCGTTTATCTTCTGGAAAATGACCTGCCGCAAGACCCGGCGGAGCGTGACCGCGTGATCCTGAGGATTTTTGGCAGCCCTGACAAGCGTCAGATCAACGGGTTGGGAGGGGCCGATCCTCTGACCAGCAAAGTGGCTGTGGTGGGTCCTTCCCAAAGGGCGGACGCCGATATCGAATACACTTTCGGTCAGGTGGCCATCGACCACGCCAAAGTGTATTACAAGTCCCTCTGCGGCAATATCACCTCAGGCGTGGGTCCTTTCGCTATTAATATGGGGCTGGTCAAAGCGGCGGAACCCGTCACCGCGGTGCGCATGTACAACCGGAACACAGGCAAGATCCTGACCGCCGAGGTGCCGGTCAAGGGCGGGAGATTTTGGGAAGAAGGCGACTATGCCATCGCCGGAGTGCCGGGGACAGGATCCCGGATCAATGTGGATTTCAGCGCTGCCGCCGGCGCTCTGACCGGGAAATTCCTGCCTACCGGCCGGGTGAAGGACAGCGCTCTGGTCAAGGGGCTGGGCACTCTGGAGATTTCCATAGTTGACATGTCCACCTGCCAGATATTTGTCAGAGCTTCTGACATGGGACTTCAGGGTACGGAAATGCCCGCCGACGTGGATAAAGACCCCGCGCTTCTCGCCAGACTGGAAGCCATCCGCGCTCAGGGAGCATATCTGGCCGGCCTAATCTCCGACCCGGAAGCGGCGGCCGAGAGCCGCAACACGCCGCATCTGGTGCTCGTCTCTC
This sequence comes from Gracilibacteraceae bacterium, assembly GCA_031266805.1. Lineage (GTDB taxonomy): Bacteria > Bacillota > Desulfitobacteriia > Desulfitobacteriales > Syntrophobotulaceae > JAIRRL01. The sequence goes on along the minus strand of JAISAH010000152.1, from coordinate 1,836 downwards.
CGGCGCGGGACTATGTGACCTATCTGGAGCAAAAGCGTATCGCGGCCGCGGATATCGATTTTACAGTCCGGATGATGTTCATGCAGATCATGCACAAGACTTATGCCGGCACAGGCTCTATTTGCACCGCCATCGCCGCTCTGACGCCGGGAACCATCGCTAATGAGTTTAACTTTAACTTTAATCAGGGAAAAAGCCAGATGGTGCGTCTGGGCCATCCCGGCGGCGTCATCGAAGTGGAAGCGGCGCTGACAGAGGAAAACGGAGAATACCGGCCCGTCCGGGCGGCCATCGGGAGGACGGCCCGGCAAATCATGACCGGACAGGTGTTTATTTAAAACGAAGGGGCAGGAGGTGACGCGCGTGGAAAACAGCTATGATCTTCTAATCGTCGGGGGCGGGCCGGCCGGTTTGGCCGCGGCCATCTATGGGGGCAGAGCCCGGCTGAGGACCTTGGTGCTGAACAGGGGCGACTACGGCGGTCAGGCCACCACTACCCGTGAGATCGTCAATTACCCCGGCTACATCGAAGTCGGCGGCGATGAACTCATGGCCGATTTCAAGAAGCACGCGGAGCATTTTGGAGTGGAGTTCCGCAAGGAGCAGGCGGTCAGCGTGGATTTCAGTGGCGGGCTGAAGAAGATCCGGACTCGCAAGGGCAAGGAATTCAGCGCCAAAGCCGTGATTCTCGCCTGCGGCAACGAGCCTCGGCTGCTGAATATTCCGGGCGAGAAAGAGCTGAAGGGCATGGGCGTCTCCTATTGCGCCACCTGTGACGCGGAGTTTTTTGAGGGGATGCGGGTGGTAGTTGTCGGCAGCGGCGATCAGGCCATTGAAGAAGGGATGTACATCACCAAATTCGCCGAGGAAGTCAGCGTGGTGGTTTTACACGGTGAAGGTGTGCTGGATTGCAACAAACAAAGCGCCGCCCGTGCTTTTGCCAACCCGAAAATGCGTTTCATCTGGGATTCCACCGTCGCGGAAGTCCAAGGCGCCCAGACCGTCAGCGCGGTCAAGCTGAAGAATGTGAAAACAGGCGCCGAATCAGTGGTGGAATGCCAGGGCGTGTTCTTTTTCGTGGGGATGGTTCCTCCCACCGGTTTTTTGCAAGGCAGCGGCCTGGAGATGGACGACAGAGGCTATATTCCGGTAAACGGTCTTATGGAAACCAATATCGAGGGCGTGTATGCCGTGGGCGACAACCGGGTGAAGTATCTGCGTCAGGTAGCCACTTGCGTGGGGGACGGGGCCACGGCCGCGGTCGCCGCCGAGCGCTATATCAGTGAGATGGACGATTTTGAGCGGGACGTACTCGGGGCCGGGGACAAGGTCATATTGTACTTTTTCAACGCCTATCAGAGCGAAACCATCGCTTACGGCACTTTGCTGGAGGAGGCCAATCAGATGAGCGGCCATCCCCAGCGCGTCGTCAAGGTGGACACGGCCACCAGAAAAGTATTAGCCCAAAAATACGGCGTGACAGCGGTCCCGGCCGCCTTGCTCCTGGAAAAAGGCGAGCGGGCGGGCGAGCTAAAAGCGGCGGATAAATCCGCGCTCGCGCGGGAGATTGCGGCTTTCGCCACTGGGAAATAATGGCGCGCGTCGTCGCCGCCGCTGACCGCAAAGGAGGTAAAAAATGGTAATTGATGTCACCGGAGCCGAGTTTGAAACAGAAGTCCTGAAAGCAGAAGGAAGTGTCCTGGTGGACTTTTGGGGGATCACCTGTCAGCACTGCAAGGCTCTGATGCCTTATGTCGAGGAACTGGCGGCGGAAAAGGGCGACCTGAAGATCGTCAAGGTAGAGAGCAAAGCCAACCGCGATCTCTGTGTCGAGCA
>JAISAH010000151.1 GCA_031266805.1 Gracilibacteraceae bacterium | reverse complement strand
TATTCCGATTTTGCGGTATTACAACAGTTGCAGGCAAATACCAAAATGATGTGCAATTCCTCCCAGAGATTTACAATTCATGCGTTCCCATTTTACCAGCTAAAAATATCTACACCCTTGTCTGCCCGCTCGTTTGCCATCAGGCAAATAAGCGGGTTTCCGCCCATTCCCACAATCCTGTCTCGCCAGTATGCGTCGGAAGGATAAAACTCTTCCATATGAACCATGATCGGAGACATTCCGAGCGCGGACAGATATGCCGACACGGGCAGCGGCTGCACAGCTCCGACCTGCGCGCCGATGTATTGCGCCCCGGCCGCCTTGCTTTTTATTCGTTCTTGAAATAGCGCTGTTTCTTCGTACTGTTCGGCAAACTCCAAGCCGAGTTCTATCTCCAAATGGCGTGATATCCGCTCATATATTGCTTTGATTTCGCAAACATCATAAATATCGTGAAGGCTGAAAAACGGTATGTCATGCTCTTGCTCCATCCGCTGTGCCAATGGAGCCAGGAATGGCGAAAACACAAGATTGATTTGCGCGTCCCCTGCCTGAATAAAATCCTCCAAACCGGAATCGGGCGCTAAATGGCGGAGCGCAACCGTCTTGCGTTCCAACGCGGCAATAAGCTGAGGTTTGGAAATGTGTTCTTCCAAGGCGCTTCTGCCAAGAATATTCACTGTCTTACTTTTGCGAGAGGTCTTTTCCGTCATCTCGCCCAGAGCCAAAAGCGTTTTCCAATAGCCTGGCTGGTAGCTTCCGCATTTGAAGTTCCCCAAAGGGCTGTGGACAAGCCGGGCGTGTATCTGCGGCTGCAATTCGCGGCAAATGCCATCAATATCCTCGCCGATCAATTCAGGGACGCAGGTCGCCAATAGCAAAATCACTCTTGCCCCGGCTTTGTCCATTTCCCGGATTGCCTTTATAAGTCCGTCGCGGCAACCAAACACCACTTCTTTGCTGTCTAACACATATACCCAGTGGAATCCCTCATCCGCATAGAGGGATGCTAACGGCACATTGCGACTGTAATAGCCACATTCCGCTGTTCCGATTACCAATGTGGATATGCCGCGAATACGCGAGCCAACAGACAAGGCCGTGTGCATAGGGCAGTGATTTCCCGGAAATGCCGCAGGCGTCAGGTGGCGTATGGAACTCATACTTTTGACTGCGGATAGGCATTTCAGATGTTTGATATTGCTCATATGTTTGCATCCTCCAACAGGAGTGCCGCCAACTCCCTGTAGCTTGCCGCCATATCGCTGCCGGGAAACATTTCGACGACGGTTTTTCCTTGTCGCTCCGCTTGCTGTACATGCGTATCCCGCGCGATTTGATAAAGAACGCGGGTATCCGTTTCATCAGCAGCTTTATAAACCAATTCGCTTTCGCCCTCGAATCCTTTGGCGTTGAATATCAAACCCCGAAGCCGGGCATACCCTCTCGCGCCAAAGCTCTTGACGGCGCTTGCGATGTTTGAGGCTGCATAAAGGCTCATCATTTCACCGGAGGTGACAATACACACTTCATCCGCGTAGCCGTCCCGAATAGGCATGGCAAAGCCGCCGCAAACCACATCGCCCAACACGTCATAGAACACAATATCAGGCCGGAAGATATCGTAGGCGTTCAACTCTTTCAGTTTCTCAAACGCGGTGATTATGCCGCGTCCCGCGCAACCTACGCCGGGTACGGGGCCGCCGGACTCCACGCATAAAACGCCGGTTTCGCTTGTGAATACGATATCCTCAAGTTCTGCGTCACCTTTTAGCCTGAGAGTGTCAAGAACAGTGGGAATATTTTCGCCACCGGTGAGGTTGCGGGTGGAATCGGCCTTTGGGTCACAGCCAATCTGCATGACGGTCAGCCCCATTGCCGTCATTGCCGCCGAAACATTGGACACGGTAGTGGATTTTCCGATACCGCCCTTGCCATAGATCGCGATCTTTTTCATCCGCACACCTTTTCACACATATCGCATGTGTCCTCTACCGGCCTTATGAGATCGTAGGAAACACAGGTGGGGCGGCCTGTGCGCGGTTCCTTCACAATCTCGGCATCAATATGAAAGGTTTCGCGCAGAACTTCGGCGGTCATTACTTCCTCCGGCGTACCATGCCTGATGATGTCCCCACAGCGGATAGCGATCATGTAATCGGCAAAGCGGGCGGCAAGATTGAGATCGTGCAGTACCATGGCGATGGTGCAGTTTTGCTCCCGATTCAGATTGTAGAGCAATTCCAGAACCTCCAATTGATAGGCCAGATCAAGATAAGTAGTAGGCTCGTCTAATAAAATCAGATCGGTCTGCTGGGCCAATGCCATGGCAATCCACACTCGCTGGCGCTGACCGCCAGAGAGGTTGTCCACCGCCGTCGTTTCAAATTCAGTCAGACGGGTTACTTCCAATGCCCACCGAATAATCCTTTTGTCCTCCGGTTTGAGTTTTCCAAAGCCCCGCTGATGGAGAAACCGTCCGTAAGCCGCCAATTCGCCTACGGTCAATCCGGCCGGGGCCTGCGGGGACTGAGGGAGTATCGCCATTTTCTGCGCTACTTCCTTTGTGGTCAGGCGGCGAATGTCATCTCCGTTTAAGTACACCATACCGCCCTTTGGTTTTAGGATGCGGCCAACAGCTTTTAATACCGTAGATTTCCCGCAGCCGTTCGGCCCGATGATAGCCGTTATTTTCCCCTGTGGGATCTGCATATCCAGATCATCGACTACAAGGATTTCGTCGTAGGCAACAGCCAAGTTCTCTGTCGCGATGCTGTCCATGTTCATCAATCCTTTCGTTACTGCCTGCTTTTGGCTAAAAGATAAAGGAAATATGGCGCGCCTATGATGGCTACCATAATGCCGGTTGGTATCTCCGAGGGTTGCACGATTACTCGCGCGATGGTGTCAGCCACGGACACAAGCACCGCGCCCGTAAACGCGCATGTGGGTAGAAGTATGGCATGTTTCGGCCCCACCAACCGCCGTGCCAGATGGGGCGCAATCAGCCCCACAAAACTGATGCTGCCACTTACTGCCACGCAAGAGGCTGCCAACGCAACGGACGCCGCCAACAGACCTCGCCGTTCACGTTCCACCGACGCGCCCAAGCTGTACGCCACATCGTCGCCCATGTTCAAAATGTCCAACACACGGGCTTTGTATAACACGTAGGGAATCAGGAGCGCAAGCCATGGCAACAGGGTAAGTACAAAGCGCCAGTTGCTCCCCCATATACTGCCTGCCTGCCATGTAGCCACGAAGTTGAACTGGGTTTCATCCAGTTTCACCACCAGCACAGTGGTCAGCGCTGATATGCCCGCCTGTATCGCCACGCCCGTCAATATCAGGCGCATGGGGGCGATGCCCTCGCTTTTCTTAAAAGCCAGCGCATAAATAATAATGGCCGTTACGCCCGCTCCGGCCAACGCCAAAAATGGCAGCGTGAACACCGACAGGAAAGACTGCGCGCCGAAGAACATCACATAGAGGATGACCATCATCCCTGCGCCCGCATTGATACCGAGCAGGCCGGGATCGGCCAACGCATTTTTTGAAACGCCTTGTATGATGCATCCGGATAGCGCCAACCCCATACCCACCAACATGGAAATAACGATGCGGGGCAGCCGGAAATCGAACAAAATCAGGTTTTCCTTATTTGTGCCGCCGCCAAAGAGGGTGCGCAGAGTATCCAACGGAGAGAGCTTGGTATAGCCTGTATTCATGCTGATGATGAAAGAAATCGCAAGCAAGGCGGCGCAGCCAAGGACGATGGCCGTATTGCGGATGGCGATTTTCCGTTTGTGGATTTCATTTTTCTTTTGCAACTCCATCATTACAGCGCCCTTCTTTGCTTATGGGATAAGTACAGGAAGAAGGGTACGCCAACCAACGCGGTCAGAGCGCCGATGGGCGTTTCAAAGGGCGGGTTAAGCATCCGCGCGCCGAGATCGGCGGCTACCATGAGAAGCGCCCCCATTACCGCCGAGGATGGGATAATTAGGCGGTAGTCCACACCCACTAAGTATCGCGCCAGATGGGGAATAATGAGACCCACAAAGCCCACCGCGCCTACAACGGATACCGAAGCGCCCGCTAAAATCAGCACAATGAGGGAGCAAAGCGCGTTGGCTATGGCTGTATTCAAACCTAAGCCCTTCGCCACGTCATCGCCCAAACTGAACAGGGATACCGAGCGGGAGAGAGCAATCGCTCCCAGCAGAGCGCCGAGTATCCACGGCGTCATAATCTTTACTTGTTCCCAGTTGGAACCGGCCACGCCGCCTGCCGTCCAGAACATGATAGCCTGAGCCACGTCGAAGTACAGGGCGATTCCCTGGCTGAGCGCCGCAAGCAGCGCGCTGACCGCAGCGCCGGCCAAAACAAGGCGCATCGGAGTCGCTCCGCCGCGCCGCATGGCGGCGACGCCGTTGACCAAGCCCGCGCCCAAAGCAGCTCCTAAAAAGGAAAACAGGATGATGTTCATATATTCCATGTCGGGAAAGAACGCGAAGCAGACAGACAGGGCAAAGCCCGCGCCGGCATTCAGGCCGAGAAGTCCGGAATCGGCCATAGGATTTCTTGTGGTTCCCTGCATGACGGCTCCTGCCACGGCAAAGGCCGCGCCCACCAGAGCGCCGGCGATAATGCGGGGTAAACGCAAATCCATTACAATGAGGTGGCGAGTGTCTTCAGCGTCAAAATGGAACAAAGCGTCCCACACTGAGAATAGTGGAATACTCGCCGCGCCTTTTGTGACGGAAAACGCCATGAGCAGAATAAGAGCCATGCCGCCGCATAGGATAATGAGCCAAGCCGCCCATGCGCGGCTTTTCTTCTTCTGTGGCTCTGTCTGAACCAAGGGTATCGGTTCATTGGCCTGCCGCATCAAAAAAATTTCCTCTTTGTCATTATGATCGTCCAAGAGGTTACTTGGAATAGATTTCCGCCAGCTTTTCGGCCGCGAGTTGCATGGCGCGCGGGCCAAATGTGTTCATATTTTCATCGAAATAGTAGATTCGCCCATTTTTCACCGCGTCAAGCGACTGCCAGACAGATGAGGAATCTATGCTGTTCACAAAGGATACCGAGGCATCGTAATTATGCTGAAACACGATGTAATAAGGGTTCATCTCAGCCACAGCCTCAAGCGACAGGCTTTCGCCGGACGCGTCAGGGAACCCTTCCGGCTTCGTAAGGCCAAATGTACTGTAGTAGGCCGCAGCTCCTTGAGGCATAAAAACCTTTCCATCTGTGCGGAAAAGCGCAAATGTCCTGTCGGTATGCCGCACCGCCGCGTCTTTCGCGCTGGAAACGGCGGGTTCAATTTCTGAGATGAGCTTTTGTGCCTCGGCCTCCTTGCCAACGATCTCCGCACAGCCTAAAAGTTGATCCTGCCACGGCGCGGTATAATCCAACAGCACCACCGGCGCTATCTGTACAAGCCGGTCGTAGACATCAGCCACCCCGCCCTGCGCGGCGTGAGTCACAATGACATCGGGTTCCGATTCTAAAATCGCTTCAAGATTGATTTCCCGCGCGCTCCCCAAATTCATAATTTCCATACCTTCGAGATAAGGCGCAAACATTTCCGACTCATCAAGCGCCTCCATCTGCCCCAACACATTTCCTATCGCGCACGCCACAGGCGGTGTGCCGAGCAGAAGGAACTCTTCCAAGTAGAATACATGCAGGAGCGTGATTCGTTCCGGTTTCTTTTCCAAAACCGTCTCATGGCCTGCAGCGTCCGCAATCGTTCTTGGCCATGCGGCAGACTCCGGTTCCGTCAGCGCCGCGTCAGATGCTAATTCCGATGACACTGCGGGAACATCGGGTTCTTGCAATGGGGCGTTGCCGGAGCAAGCGGACAAAATGCTGAACGATAAACCAAATACGAGCAAAAGAGATAGGTACTTTTTCATATAGATGCCTCCAAACAGTTTAGTTGCATATAGCTAACACGCGACAAAATAATAACATATCAAATCGCTCGCGTGAATGGCTTTTTCCTGAATGGTTATGGATTTTTCCTGAAAAGACAAGCGGACGGCAGTTTACCCGCCGTCCGCTTGTCTTTTCGCGTTATTTCTTTCTGCTTTATTCGTCACGAAATTGACTGGGAGAAACTCCGACATGCTTCTTGAAAATGCGGCTGAAATACAATGCGTCGGGATATCCGGTCTGCGCTGCTATTGACCCAATCGGAGCGGAACTTGTGGCCAACAGTTCCTTTGCCCGATTAAGACGGTATGCGCGCAAATAATCCCCCGGACCCATTCCGGCATATTTCTGAAAAACATAGAACAGCCTGTTTTCGTTCACGCAATTTTGCTCCGCCAACATGCTCACGGAAATCGAATCCATATAATGAGCGTGAATATACTCCGAAACGACTTCAAAAAGCTCTTGGGCTCCGTACTTTGTTTGGTTTCTGGCACAAATGAACGCTTCTTCCAAAACACGGCGAAACAATGTTTCTACCTGAAAAGCCGGAAGTCCGCCGGGGCGGGTTGAGACAGAGTGCAGTTGGTGAAGCATGTCGTACAGAAGCGGGCTTTGTCCCACATTCAAGTCAAAGTGTGTTTTCGCAAGCTCAATTTTAGACGGTTCAGCATATGTTTCATACAGAACAGCGATATATTCCCATTTATTGTCACCCACAACACGCTTCTGCATGACGGAATCCGCCAATCCGTGCAGTATAGTTCCCGGACTGATTAAATAGGGCGCTCCGTTCATATGGAATTGCGCGCATCCCGAAATCGGGAATATAAAACCCGGAAAAGGCGCGGCCTTGTGCGTGGCGCGCGTTCCGGCCGGTATGTTGTAATGATAAACTCTTCTTACTCGAAAAGGGGTTGCCGCCATATGCTCAATCAATTCGTTGGTGTCAATGTTCACGGTATCCGTGATCCGCTTCTTGTCAAACTGCATTTTTCGCTCCTGTCATTCTTGTTTTATTGGCTCTCAATAGGATAGGGCAATTTGCTGAATCCGGTCCTCTGACGCGGCATCTCGCGCATTTTTTGTTGCAACCGCCATTCATATAGAGCGGATATGATGCCTTTCCCTCCGCAAAGCAAATGTGTTAAACTTCGCATTTTCAGGCTCCTTTTACCCTAATTGCTTTTATATTTCTGTTTAACAAATCAGAAGATATCCCATATGATTCCTTTACGTTTTCAATGCCTTGGATCATGGTATCCAAAAAATTGCAAATCACCTGTAAATCCTTTTCACTTGAGCGTGATATGAAATTTTGGAAACTTTCGTCGGTTTTCTCGTGATGTTTTTCGTGTCCGCGACAGACTTTTTCGCCCAGTGGCGTCAGCCTGAAGAAAACTTCTTTTCGATTGTCCGGCATCCTGTAAGATTCGACCAGTCCCTTGTCGAGCAGTTTCTTTGTGACCTGGCTCACCGCGCCGCCGGTCACGCCTATGTGCCGGGCAAGTTCACCGGCGTTGGCGTCCGGGCACAAGTCTATCGTATCGAGCAGTTGAACCTCTGAGTGGTGAAGCGAAAACCCAACCCCATAATCCCACGCGACTTCCATTTCCCAAACCACAAGCCCCATCGCCTTGTATATTTTCTCAATCAAATCTTCATACTCCATCTTTCTCTCATCTGCTTCCGTTTTTTACTTGCGATTTTTCTTGCAAAAATCCAGCACTTATTTTATAAGCTCAATTATATAGCTGCTAAGTAAAAAATATCATATAGAACCTACAGAATAAAGTCAAGCCTAATTTTTGTGAATTTTTATGCTGTTGCCGAGTTCAGAGTTCAGAGTTCATTTTGCTCTGCGTCGGATATGTGCCATCGGGTCGCGCCGTGCCTCCGACACGGACGCGGAAACCTGCAAGAGATATTGCTCCGGGTCTGCCATGCTCAATTCGTCGAGCAGGTATGTATTGTACACGGGGCCGTCAAACGTCAGGCCGTTTCGCTCCGCGTATGCGGCCATGCGCCGGGGGAGATCGTTCGTCCGGCCATAATACCCCCGCGTGTAGCCCGTGAGATACAATCCCCCGGATATGGTTTCTTTGCCGGCGGGGTCGTGGGAGAAGAAGCGCACGGGCCGCGAGGGGGCGTCCAAAAACCGCTCCATGCTGTCAAAATAGCCGCCTATCGGATAGGACAGGTTCAACTCAGGTGCGTGTCGGGCGGTGCAGAACCGGGAGAACGCGCCGTAAAAGTCTTCTCCGCCCCCGTACTCGTTGGGTTCGCCAAGCACAATCCGCTTTCCGGGGCTTTCGCGCACAAATATCTCCGATTCCTCAGCGAGCAAGCCCTCGGTTATGAAATCAAGGAACATGGCGATGACTGAGTGGGCTTCACTCAGAAAGCGAATCTCGCCCGCCAGCTCCTCTTTCTGCTTGCGGAGCAGCTTTATCAATTTTTCCGGCGTTCTGCTTGTTGCCATCTCAAGTATCGTCCTATGCGGAACCCCTATTTTGGTCAGGACGCGGATCATCTTGATTGTCGTTATCTGCATGGGCGCGTAATAGCGGTAATCGTTTTCAAAGCCGTTCCCCCGCTTGGCGGGGGAGAATATGCCCTTGCTGTCATATACGCGCAGGGAGTTCGGCGTGATGCCGACAATCCTCGCGAACTCTCCGATAGGCAGATAATTCTCCGATTTCAAATCCACCCGCTCTCCTTGGCCGCCAATATTATTATGCGGCAGCAAGCCGCTGTCACGGTTATTTCCACGAGTTTTTCCTCCGGTATTCATGGCATATCGCCAAAGTCGGCGGTTTGGCTTTCGCTATTCTTTTTCTTATCTCTGATGCGTATGCGCGTGGTGCAAGTCCGGCGTGTGCGCATGACTATGCCGGATTGATTCGTGCGAATGAGCATGGCTGTGTTCGTTCGGTGCAGTCGGTTCATGCGTATGCGTGTGATGCCCGTCGTCGTGGCTGTGACGATGTTCGTGTTCCACAGACGTATGCGCGTGGCTGTGGGCATGTTTCTCAAACGCCAGAAAATACGTTCCCGCCAGCATTATGACCAGCGCGGCCAAAAACGTCGCAGAAGGTGTTTCTCTGAATATGGCGAATGACAGAGCGACGCCGATAAACGGGGCGACGGCGTAATACGCGCTTGTCCGCGCCGCGCCGAGCGTCCTTTGCGCGAGTATGTAGAAATAAATGCTCAGCCCGTATGAGACAAAACCCACAAGCAGCGCAAGCGAAACATACAGCGAACTCGGCACTGACTCACCTATAAACGCGGCCAACGCCAACGCTCCGAAGCCGGAGCCGATGCCTTTTACGACCACGATCTGCAACGGGTCGCGCAAGGACAGTTTGCGGGTACAGTTGTTTTCCAATCCCCAGCATAAACAGGCAAGCAGGACAAATACCGCGCCCACCGAGAGGGCAATGCTTTCCGAATCCTCAACCGACAGCATGGCGCTCGCGGCGGTTATCAAAGCTATGGCGATCCAAACCCGCCGCCCGACCGCTTCCTTAAAGAAGAACAGAGCGATAAGCGTCGTCACCACAATCTCGAAGTTGTTCAACAGAGAGACGGTCGCGGACGATGACAGGCTAAGACCGAGCATAAGAAGCACCGGCGCGGCAATGTCAAGCGCGATCATCGCCGCCGTGTACGGCAGTTCGCATCGCGTCAGACGGGCCTCGCGCCGCTTTGACGCCTTACTCCTTACCGCTCTGACGGCGAGCATCCCAAATCCCGCGCCGAGATGCAGCGCGGAGGCCATAATGTACGGCGAAACATCCGCGAGCAACAGTTTTGCCGCAGGCGCTCCAAGCCCGTAGCATACCGCCGCGAGAACCGCGCAAATCACCGCGCTTCGTTTTGCATTCATACTCCGCGTATTACCTCCCATACCGGGTTCCGAATAGAAGTGAGCCAAGAAAATTCATCAGTCAGACCTCTGATTCTCTTGAAAATGCCCGCTTTTTGCAAAGCAAAAAATGCAACTCGCCGTGTAAAAGATGATTCCGCCCAGATTAAACCCCGCGCCGCCCAGCGGCGTGGAGAGCGTTTCGGGCAACAGCGGCACAACGAGGATGCAAAACACAGAGGCCGGAAACGGCGTGATCAGCCCAAACCAGCGAGGAAAGAGCGTTTTCTTGCGCAACATGGCAATACTGACAAGAACCCAGCCAATTGCCGTCATGCCAACAGCCGGGATATAGACGATATACAGCACGTCGCTAAAAGATTTTGCCATAGCAAACACCCTGTCGGCGCTTGTCACGTCAACCGACAATGCCGCCTTGACGGCCTCGGCGAAATAGAAGAACGCCGCGTGAGCCATCGGCGACCATGCAAAACCCAAGAACAGCATGGCGGTCGCAAGCGTGGCAAAACGCCTTCCACCGCTTTCCATCAGCTTATAAATATGGAAAAGCGCGAAAAACATCAGCGGGACGCTGAATACGCCAAAGAGCGCTCCCGCTGCCAACCGCGCTGTGCCGCCCGTCACCATCAGCGCGGCAAAATCCTTATCCTGCAACAAAGGCGTTTGCATAATGGCCGGATAGTTTTCAGGGCTTGCCTCAAAGCCTACAATGAGTATATCGCCAATCGCCCAGCAAATCGCGCTGAGCAGTCCTGCGAGAGCGGAGAGCTTGATCCATGGAAACGGCTTTTCCCGCATAAAAGTTATCCTTTCGTAATTCCTTCCGGCGCGGTTAAACCCGCGCGATTTTCCAGCTTTTGGCCTTCTGGCGGCGCTGCCAGAGATTGCTGTACCGGCCGCCTTTGGCGAGAAGCGCGTCATGCGTGCCGCGCTCGACAATGCGCCCGTCGTCGATGACCAGAATCTGATCCGCCCGCTGAATGGTGGACAGCCTGTGCGCGATGATGATCAGCGTCTTGTCGCGGACAAGCTCGTTAATGGCTTCCTGAATATACTTTTCGTTGTCGGGGTCAACGCTGGCGGTCGCCTCGTCCAGGAGGACAATCGGCGCGTCCTTTAATATCGCGCGGGCAATGGAGATACGCTGCTTCTCTCCGCCCGAAAGCGTCGAGCCGCCCTCGCCGACCACCGTATCATAGCCGTCCGGCAGCGCTTCAATAAAGCTGTGGCAGCGCGCCTTTTTCGCGGCGGCGATGATTTCCTCGCGGGTCGCGCCGGGTTTTCCGAAGCGGATGTTATTCTCAATCGTGTCATGGAACAGAAAGACCCGTTGGAACACCATGCTGACATAGCGCAGCAGGCTGTCGCAGGTCATTTCGCACACGTCAACCCCGCCGATCTTGATCTTGCCCTTCTGCGCGTCCCAAAAGCGGACAATCAAATTGGCGATCGTCGTTTTCCCGGAGCCGGACGCGCCCACCAACGCCGTCATGCTGCGCTCCTTGGCGGCGAATGTGATGTTTCTCAGCGTTTCCTTGTCCTCATAGCTGAAAGAGACGTCCTCGAACGCAATATCAAAAGAGTTCAGCGGGATGTCCCGGCCGTCCGCGTCGATGATCGGAACCTCTTTCAGCTTCTCGTAGCGGTCGAGCCCCGCCTCCATGACGCGCATCATGGCCGCGCCGGTGGCCAGCCCCATCGCGGGCAGGTAGATGCGGA
>JAISAH010000111.1 GCA_031266805.1 Gracilibacteraceae bacterium | reverse complement strand
TTAGTGTTGGCAATACATTCTCTATGCGTTTCTTGAGCGCATTTTCATCAATATTCTTCATGCATACAGTATAGCGTATATTTGCATGAATGTCCAGTTTATTTAGTTACGATTCCTTAGAGCGCCTTGCGCCACAGGCGCTTAGGCGGTCTTGCCAACAGTGCCGCGAAGCGGCGGAGGGGTCTCCCGGGTGACGCCCGGAATGACGGGACCCCACAAATTTGTCATGCACCCCTCGCGAAGAAAATATACATGAGCAGCGCCAAAAGACTGGCGGATAGAGGATGATAGACGGGGCAAACAAAAAAGAACTATGGGCGACGCTTTTCGCACATGGTTCTTTTCCTTAATCGTAGCGCTTTCAAACATTCCTGACATGCACCCGTCATACCGGCATACGTTTTGCGCCGCCGCAAACTGTGATATAATGAAAGGCAAAGTCGTTCAGTTGAAAGGGCGTGTTTATATGGATCCATGGCGCCGGCCTTCTTGGGACGAATATTTCCTGGAACTGGCTTCCGTCGTTTCTTCTCGCTCCACCTGCCTGCGCCGGCGCTACGGCGCCGTCATCGTCAAGGACAATATCATCGTCAGCACAGGCTACAACGGTTCAGCCCGCGGCGAGGAAAACTGCGTCGATACCGGCGTATGCGCGCGCCAGCGGCATAACGTGCCCAAAGGCGAGCGCTACGAGCTTTGCGTAGCCGTCCACGCGGAGCAGAACGCGATCATCGCGGGCGATCCCGTCCAAATGAACGGCGGTATCATATATATAGCCGGATTTGAAGCGGACGGCGCTCTCGCTTCCGGTGAGCCGTGCCTCATGTGCAGACGGGTGATCCGCAACGCTTTTTTGCGGCGGGTCGTTTATCGCGACGCCCAGGGGCAGACGCGCAATATCCGTTTTACCGGCGAGTAAACACAGGTTTTGCTGGATTGCTTCGCTCTGCTCGCAATGACGGAATTAATCTGCTTCCTTTAATGATGGAAAAGCCGGACCCCGGTGAGCGCCATCGTTATGCCCAAACGGTCGCAAGCCTCTATCACATGGTCGTCCCGTATGGAGCCGCCCGTCTGCGCTATATAGCGCACACCGCTCCGGCGCGCCCGTTCTATGTTATCGCCGAAAGGGAAAAACGCGTCCGAGGCCAGAGACACGCCGTCAACCGCCGCCAGCCAATCGCCTTTTTCCGCCGCGGAGAGCGGCTGCGGCCGCCGGGTAAAAACCCGGTCCCAGGCGCCGCCGCCCAATAAATCCTCGAACCCGTCCGAAAGATAGAGGTCGATCAGGTTATCCCGCTCCGGCCGGCTGATGTCCGGGCGAAACGGCAGTTCCAGCGCGCGGGGATGCCGGCGCAATTGCCACAGATCCGCCTTATCCCCGGCCAGCCGCGTGCAATGGATGCGGGACTGCTGGCCGGCGCCCACGCCGATCGCCTGCCCGTCCGCCGCGTAACAGACGGAGTTGGACTGGGTGTATTTGAGGGTGACGAGGGCCACGAGCAGGTCGCGCCGCGCCGTTTCCGGCAGTTCTTTCTTCCGGGTGGGGAAGTTCCGCAGCAGAGAGCCGTCGATGACGATATCGTTGCGCCCCTGCTCAAAAACGACGCCGAACACCTCTTTGCGCTCGACAGGCGGCGGCCTGTAACCGGCGTCAATCTGCACGATATTGTAACGGCCCTGCCGCTTGCCCTTCAGGATGGACAGCGCTTCCGGCTCGTAACCCGGCGCTATGACGCCGTCCGAAACTTCCCTGGCGATCAGCGCCGCCGTTGCCCGGTCGCAGTCGTCTGACAGGGCGATAAAATCTCCGTAGGAGGAAACGCGGTCCGCGCCGCGGGCCCGGGCATAGGCCGCCGCCAAAGGGCTGAGCGGCAGGTCGTCCACAAAACAGCTCTTTTGCAAATCAAGGGGCAGCGGCAGCCCGATCGCGGCGCCCGCCGGGCTGACATGCTTAAACGAGGCCGCCGCCGGCAGACCTGTCGCCGCCTTCAGTTCCCGCGCCAGCTGCCAGCCGTTCAAAGCGTCCAAAAAATTGATATAACCCGGATTGCCGTTTAACACCCTGAGCGGCAGTTCGCTTGCCGGGCTGAAGATACGCGCCGGTTTCTGGTTCGGATTGCAACCGTATTTCAGTTCCAATTCCTTACTCATACGTCCTCCTCATCATTGACCCGGCAGACAGACGCCTACCAGCCAAAATACTGTTTGAACACTTCCTTGGCCACGAGACCGGACGTGCCGCCGCCGCTGTCCCCAAACTCAATGACGCTGGCGAAAGCAATCTGCGGATCGTCATAAGGAGCAAAAGCGACGAACATCCCGTTATAGGTTTTGCCGAAAGCCGTGTCCTTGGAACCCTGTTGCGCTGTGCCCGTTTTCCCGCCGCCGGAAAACTGCGGCGTATCCGCGAACAGACTGCCGGCCGTGCCTCCAGGCCGCGTGACTCCGGCCATCCCTTCTTTGACGATCGCGAGGACGCGCGGCGAGACGGAGACCTGATTCAGGACTTCCGGCTCAAAAGTCCAGACCGTTTCCCCGGTAAAAGGGTCAAGGACGCGGTCCACCACATGCGGGCGATAATGATACCCGCCGTTTACAATTGCCGCCACATAGTTGGCTAATTGCAAAATGGTGTAAGAATTGTAGCTCTGCCCGATAGCGTTGTAAAAACTGTCCGCCGGACGCCAATTCACGTTAAAATCTATCTGGCTCTCATACAGCTGCTGCGCCCGCCGCAAATCGTCGGCGCGCTGGTACTCCACATCCCTTTTTTCCTGATCGCCTGCGGTCTCTTGCAGAAGGGCCGCGTATTTTTCCTCAATGCTTTTGACATTCGCCTCATATTGCCTATCATAATATGGTTTAAAATACTCGTTTTTCCAGGAAGGAGACGGGGCGATCCCCTCCGCTTCTCCGGGCAGATCCACGCCGGACATGGCGCCAAGCCCAAATTCCAGGCAGAGCTGGCGTATGAACTCCGGTTCCTTTTCCACCGTGCGCCGGCCGACTATCTGAAAATAGATGTTGGAAGAATGAGCCAGCGCGCTGTAAATATTGACGCGGCCAAAATTATTGCCGCCCCACTCCGGCACGCCCTGAGCCATGATCCCCGCTCCGCCCAGAGAGTAAAGCACGTCGTTAAAATAAGTATCTTCGGTCACCACGCCGGTTTCCAGGCCGGCCATGCCGACCAGCATCTTAAAAGTGGATCCCGGCGCGTACAGGCCCGTCAGCGCCCGATTGAAGGAGGCCGCTTCTTCGCTGTTAAAATATCTTTCCGCTGTTTCCTCGGAAATATTACCGATGAGTTCGTTCGGATCCATATAGGGGCGGGAGGCCATCGCCAAAATACCGCCCGTCTTGACGTCCAGCACGACCGCCGCGCCGACCTGCGCTTTGGGATTCTTTTTTTGTATCTCCTTCACAACTTTGTCCAGCGCGTCTTCCAACGTTTTCTGCAGCTCCAGATCGACCGTGAGCTGCACGGTATAACCGGGTTTGGCCTCGATCAAAGTTTCCTTGTCGATGGGCCGCCCCTGCCCGTCGATGCTGACCCGTTCCAAGCCGCGCTCGCCGCGCAGCCACGCGTCATAACTTTTTTCCACGCCCATCTTGCCGACAAAATCTCCCGGCCGGTATTCAAAGTCGCCGTCCGCGTTGAACTGCGTCATTTCCTCCTCGCTGATCTCGCGCACATAACCAAGGACCTGACCCAGCCGCGTGCCCTGGGGATAGACCCTTTCCGGCAGCGCCGTCACGTTTACCCCCGGCAGTTCGTTGCTGTGTTCGGCCAGGACGGCGCGCAATTCCGAGGGAATATTTTCCAGGATAACGGCGGACTGATAATTCTGCCGCTGTTGGTTTTGGATCATGACCAGAATGTCCTCGGTGATCAATTCCACCGATTGGTTGGCGTAAGGCCAGTAGGGCTCGATATACCCGGCCAGGCGGCTGACGACTTCTTCCCGGTTTTTATTGAGATCGCGCAGATCCGTCCAATCCAGCGTCACGGCAAAAACCGGCTCGCTGCGCGCCAGCACCGTACCGCCGGCGTCGACGATCTCCCCGCGCACCGGAGAGGTGCTCACATTTTTAAGCACATTGCCCTCGGCCATCTCCGCGTAATATTCGGCGCCGGCGATCTGCAGCCGCCAGAGGTTCGCGCCCAGCACAAAAAAACAGAGGACGACGACGACGCCTAGGACGGAGAGACGCGTTTGGATCTTATGCCTGCTTTGTTTTTCCATGTTCACCACCCTTTTAGCGTTCTTCTTCCCATTTCAGCTTTCGTCGCAGGAAACCGAGCGTGAAAGCCTTGTGCAGCCAGGGATAGGTCAGCGGGGTCAGCAGCGCGTTATAAAAAGCGATCCCCGCTATAAGCGGCAGAACATCGCGCAGATAGAGAGCGGCGCCGCCCGCCAGATTCAGAGCCGCGACCGCGCTCTGGCCGATGCAGGTGAGCAGGAACACCAGGACTATAGTGAGCGGGATGTTTTCGCGGTACCATTTTTTTTGCAAAATGCCGCTTAACAAGGATATGAGCGGCAAGACGACGGCGTAAACGCCAAAATAGCGTCCAAGGTAGAAATCAAACAGCAGGCCGGAGACAAAACCGCAGGCCGCGCCCCGAGCCGGCGTGTGGTGCAAAGCGACGTAGATCGCCCATAGCATGACCATATCCGGCTTGACCGCGCCCCAGGCGAGCATTTCAAACACGGTGCCCGTGAGAACAAGGCAGGCGCACCATATGAGAAACATCCACACATATCTTAACACTAGTTCGCCGCCGCCGGTTTGATGATGATCACTTCCTCCAGCGCGGCAAAATCAGCCAGCGGTTCGATCACGGCCACCTGAAGCATGCCGGCGCCGCTCATCTGGATGTCCGTGACGACGCCTATCGGCAGCCCCCGGGGGTAAATCCCTCCCAGGCCGGAAGTATAAACCACCTCGCCGGTCTCGACCGGCTCTTCCCGGCGGAATTCCATCTCCAGCGCGCTCTCCATATCAAAGATACTGCCCTGATGATAATCGCCGCGCACCACCCCAAAAACAGCCGTCCCGTTTTTATCCCGCGTCAGAGCGGCCACCTGTCCGTCTCCGTCGGTCAGCAGCATCACATCCGCCGTCGTAGGCGTGACGGCCACGACCTTGCCCACCAGCCCCAGTCGCCCGACCACCGCGTCATTCACGCCGACGCGGTCAGACGAACCTCTGTTCAGCGTGAGCATGCGATACCATGTGACGGGATTGCGCATGACGACCTGAGCGCCGATTTTTTCATAATCGGCCAGCACCGGGTTCTCGAATACTTCTTGCCAGTCGCTGTAACGCAAAGCGGCCAGCACGTCTTCCTTGAGACGAAGATTTTCATCCGTCAGCGTTTCCACTTGTTCGCGCAGCGATTCGTTTTCCGCCTGCACTTCCCGGAAACGCCACAAGGCTTGAAAATTGTTTTTCAAACCCTCGCCGCAGAGCCAGATCACCCGTTCCACCGGCGCCAGCGCCGCCCGGAGCGCGCCCCCTACCGGGTTGGGCAACCCGGCCCCGGCGCCGCTCAGGCGAATGGCGGTCAATATGACAAAGAACGCGGCAAAGATGATGACAGCCCAAACCAGCGGACTTATCCGTTTTTTCATCTTTGCGCCTCCGACGGTCAGTTTTTCTGCAGTTCAGCCAGATTTCTCATGATTTCCTCATTATCCAACACTTTGCCGGCGCCGAGCGCGACGCAGGACAGGGGATCTTCCGCTATATGCACGGGGATGCCGGTTTCGTTCATAAGCAGCCGGTCGAGGTTTTGCAAAAGGGAACCGCCGCCGGCCATGATGACGCCCCGGTCGATAATATCCGCCGCCAGTTCCGGCGGCGTCTTTTCCAGGCAGGACTTGACTGCCTCCACGATCTCCGCCACCGGCTCGGAAAGCGCGTCGCGAATTTCTTCCGATGTGATGGTCACTGTTTTGGGCAGCCCGGTCAGAAGATCCCGCCCCTTGATATCATAAGTGGCGCCGCGGGGCGGGTCGAAAGCCGAACCGATCCGGTGCTTGATTTCTTCGGCGGACTGGTATCCGACAAAGAGATTATACATTTTTTTCACATAGGCGATAATCGATTCGTCCATCTCGTCTCCGGCGGTGCGGATCGAGCAGGCCGTGACTATGCCGCCCATGGAAATGACGCCTACTTCCGTGGTGCCGCCGCCGATATCGACTATCATATTGCCCGTGGGTTCGTTGACCGGCATCCCCGCCCCGATCGCCGCCGCCATCGGCTCTTCCATGATAATGGGGTCGCGGGCGCCGGCGGCTACGGCCGCCTCTTTGACCGCTCTTTCCTCTACGGCCGTCACGCCGGAGGGAACGCAAATGACGACCCGCGGCCGCGCGAACTGGATCCTGGAGCCCATGGCTCTGCTGATAAAGTATTTCAGCATCTTCTGCGTGATGTTGAAATCGGAGATGACTCCGTCTTTCAAAGGACGGATGGCCACGATATTGCTCGGCGTGCGACCTATCATCTCTTTGGCGTGCGCGCCCACGGCCAGCGGTTCTTTGCGTTCTATATCCATCGCCACGACCGAGGGCTCACGGACGACGATGCCCTTGCCTTTCATATGCACGAGCGTGTTCGCCGTGCCCAGGTCAATACCCAAATCCCTTGTCATAAACATTTTTTCGTTCATCCTTCCGCTGAGGAAGCGCTGATTGACCACTCGTCTGGCATAATGCCGTCAAACGTAATATTTCACTTCATGTCGCCGCTTTCCTTCAAGCTGATAAAATTTTTCTCACCGACGATGATATGGTCAAGCACTTCTATTCCCAATATCTTGCCGCTGTCGACAAGGCGCTGCGTCAGCGCGAGGTCCTGCCGGCTGGGAGTCGGGTCGCCGCTCGGGTGATTGTGGGCGAGGATCACGGCGTTCGCGCCGTAACGCAGCGCTCCCTTGAAACATTCCCGCGGGTGAACGATCGAAGAATTCAAAGAGCCGACCGATATTGACTCGCTGCCCAGCACTTTGTTTTTGGTATTCAGAAAAATGACGCGAAAATGCTCTCGGTCCAGACTGCGCATGTCGTTAAGCAGTGTGACCGCGTCCTCCGGCTTGGTGACGACCACTCTGTCTGGGTCGTCTGTGTCTTCCGCGGTTCGCCGTCCCAATTCAAAAGCCGCGAGCAGCAGGAGCGCCTTGGCCTGGCCGACGCCGCGCGTT
This sequence comes from Gracilibacteraceae bacterium, assembly GCA_031266805.1. Classification (GTDB taxonomy): domain Bacteria; phylum Bacillota; class Desulfitobacteriia; order Desulfitobacteriales; family Syntrophobotulaceae; genus JAIRRL01. Next base: position 105,385 of record JAISAH010000111.1, on the reverse strand, counting down.
TTGGTCAGCTCCGGCAAGGTGATTTTCGCCAGAGCGCGCAAGCCGCCGGTCTCCGTCAGGATATGTTCCGCCAGCCGGAGGGCGTTTTCGCCCTGTGTGCCCACTCGCAGCAGGAGGGCGAGCAGCTCGCCGTTCGAGAGAGCCCCGACGCCGTAACGGACGGCGCGTTCCCGCGGTTTGAGCTCTGCCGGCATATCCGTGACGCGGAGTCCGTTCGCTCCGGCCCGGTCTGCCTTGTGCGCCTTGGGCGGCCGGGCTGGAGCGGGCGCCGGTGCCGGCGAACCGGCGGATACTTTGGCTCTGGCAGCGGCGGGTTCCATGACAGACGGCTCTCTGACAGACGATTCTCCGGCGGCGGGAGATATGCCGCAGGCGAACAAAGAAGAACACAGAGTCTCCATCGGCAGGCCGATAACATTTTCCTCCGAGCCGTCGATCCGCTGCACAAACTTGCGCCCATCCCCCTGACAGGCGTAGGCGCCGGCTTTATCCAGCGGCTCGCCGCCCGCGACATAGGCGCGGATCTGGGCGGCCGTCAGTTTGTGGAACCGCACCATCGAGGTCACGCTGTCTTTGACGACGCGGGTCGCGCCGCCGTCCGCGTATATGATCGCAAACCCGGTCACGACTTTATGCGTCCGCCCGCTTAATTCCGCCAGCATCCGCTCCGCGTCAGCTTCGTCCGCCGGTTTGCCGTAAATATGCCCGCCCAGCTCGACGACGGTGTCCGCGCCGAGGATTACGTCCCCGGAGGCGCCGCCCTGCTTTTGCCACAGGCGGCGGCCGGCGGCGGCTTTGCGCTCCGCGAGGATCCCCGCTCCCGCTTCCGGCCCGGCGCCCGGCGGCCAGCTCTCGTCAGCAGCCGGATCCACCACCGCGAAATCATATCCCCATTCCGTCAGCAAAAAGCGGCGGCGCGGCGACGCGGAAGCCAGGACCAGCATAGATCTACTCCTTTATGATCGCGGCGCAGCGAGGGCAAAGATCCGGATAATCCGGATCTTTGCCGGTTTCCTCACTGTACATCCAGCAGCGTTCGCATTTTTGTCCGTCAGCCGGACGCACGAGTATTTTCATCTCCGGCAGAGCTTCGCCCGCCACGGCGCCGGGCGGAGCGGCCTCACTCGCCTCATGCGTCTCCAGACGTGAAACGATGACTATTTCCGCCGGGTTCGGAATCAGGCGCAAAAGCTCAATGGTCTCCGCGTCCGGATAGACATCCACGCGGGCGGTCAGAGAATGGCTGATGATCTTTTCCTGGCGCGCTTTTTCCAGCGCTCTGGTCACGTCGCCGCGCCAGGCCAGGATTTTATCCCACTTGGCCCCCAGCTCCGGCCGCCGCCATTCATCCCGGGCCGCCGGCATATCTTCCGTTTGCACCCGCGCGCCGTCTTCGCCGGTCAAATGCGCCCATATCTCATCGGCGGTAAAAACCAAGACGGGCGCGAGCAAAAGGACGACGGAACGAAGGATCTCCTGCATAACCGTCTGGACGCCGCGGCGCGAGAGTGAATTTTGCGCTTCCACATAGGCGCGGTCTTTGACGATGTCGAGATATATGGCGCTTAATTCCACCGCGCAGAAATTATTGACCGCGTGGTAGAGCACATGGAACTCATAGTCGTCGTAAGCCTTGCGCACGCGGCGGATGAGTTCGTCCAGCCGGTGCAGGATCCAGTGATCGATCTCCTGCAGGCTCTCGTAGGGGACGGCGTCCGTCGCGGGCCGGAAATCGTGGAGATTGCCGAGCATAAAACGCAAAGTGTTGCGGATCTTGCGGTAGGATTCCGTCATTTGGTTCATGATCTTAGCCGACACGGCCACGTCGCCGCGGTAATCGGCGGAAGAAACCCACAGCCGCAGGATATCCGCGCCTTTTTGGGCGACGACGTCCTGCGGGTCGACGCCGTTGCCGGCCGATTTGCTCATTTTACGGCCTTTTTCATCTATGAGGAATCCATGCGTCAGGACCGCGCGGTAAGGCGCCTCGCCATAAACGGCCACCGAAGTGCTCAGCGAGGAATTAAACCAGCCGCGATGCTGGTCCGAACCTTCCAGATACATATCGGCGGGAAAAGTCAACTCCGGACGCTCGCGCAGCACCGCCGCGTGGCTCGTGCCGGAATCGAACCAGACGTCCATTATGTCCGTCTCCTTGCGAAACTCGCCGCCGCCGCAATCGCAGACGTAACCCGGCGGCAGCAATTCGGCCGCCGGCCGCTCAAACCAGGCGTCCGAGCCCTCGGCCTCAAATACAGCCCCCAGACGGGCGATCGTCGCGTCGTTGATATGCTGGCGGCCGCAGTTTTCACAGTAATAAATAGGGATGGGCACGCCCCAGGTCCGCTGCCGGGAAATACACCAGTCGCCCCGGTCGCTTACCATATTATAGATCCGGTCCCGCCCCCAGGCCGGGATCCAGCGCACGCCGTCAATAGCGGCGAGAGCGGGGGAGCGGAAGCCGTCTATCGAAGCGAACCATTGCTCCGTCGCCCGGAAAATGGTCTTGTTTTTACAGCGCCAGCAATGCGGATAACTGTGGGTGATCTTTTCCGCTTTGATCAGCGCGCCGGCCTCTCGCAAATCGGCGATTACGCGCTCGTCCGCCTGAAAAACCCCCAGCCCGGCGTAGGCTCCCGCTTCCTCGGTGAATCGGCCCCGATGGTCCACGGGACACAGCACCGGCAAACCGTAGCGCGCGCCGACGGCAAAATCTTCCTCGCCGTGTCCCGGCGCCGTATGCACACAGCCGGTCCCTTGCTCCAAAGTGACGTGTTCGCCCAGCACGATGGGGGAATCGCGCCCTATCAGCGGATGACGGCAAATCATCCCTTCCAGTTCCTCGCCTTTGAATTCCTCCTCCGGTAAGAGTCTCCGCTCCCATTGCGCGGAAAGAGAGGGGACGAACTCTTTGGCGATGATATAGCGCTCAGCCCCGTCGCTGACGACGGCGTACACAAATTCCGGATTGACGGCCACGGCCATATTGGCCGGGATCGTCCAAGGCGTCGTCGTCCAGACGACAAAAGAAGCGCCCTCCGGCTTAATGCGCCCCAAACCGTCCCTTAGAGGAAATTTTACGAAAATAGCCGACGATTTGGTGTCGGCGTAATCGATTTCCGCTTCGGCCAAAGCGGTTTCGCAGGACGGGCACCAATGCACGGATTTCAATCCCTTGTAAATATAACCTTTTTTTGCCATTTTGCCGAAAACTTCTATCTGCCGCGCCTCGTAAGCGCCGCGCAGCGTGAGGTAAGGATGATCCCAGTCGCCGCGCACCCCGAGACGTTTGAATTCATCGCGCTGGATCTCCACATATTTTTCCGCGTACTGACGGCACAGCCGGCGAAAATCCACAACGGAAACACTGTGTCTGCTCACGCCCAAAGTCTTGAGCACCTGCTGCTCGATCGGCAGGCCGTGAGTATCCCAGCCCGGCACATAAGGGGCGTCAAACCCGGCCATCGTCTTATAGCGGACGATGATATCCTTCAGCACCTTATTCAGGGCGTGCCCGAGATGGATGCCGCCGTTGGCGTACGGGGGGCCGTCATGCAACACGAATTTCGGCTGTCCCTCCCGCGCCGCTCGCACTTGGGCATAAATATCCATTTCTTCCCAGTGGCGCAGTATTTCCGGTTCCCGCTCGGCGAGATTGCCGCGCATCGGAAAATCGGTCCGCGGCAGATTCAAAGTATCGCGGTAATCCAAAGTTATGATCAATCCTTTCTGCGCGTTTTTAGAGGTGTCCTCTAATGAAACAGGCGAACCAGCCCGGTAACAATGATCCTGTCCGCGAGCTGCAGCAATATTATCGCCAGCAGCGGGGAAAAATCAAGCATACCGGTCCGGGCAAAGCTAAAAGGTTTAAGCAGCGGATCCGTGACCTGCCGCAGGAGCCCGATCAATTGGTGATGCGGGTCAACCGGCAGCCAGGAAACGATGAACCGGGCAAAAATCAGCAAAATGAGCAGTTCAAAAAACCAATGCACCAATTGTATCAATAATATCAGAATCAACCCTCCTTTGAAAGTCCCTTAACAACGCAAATAAACGCATCAGGTGTTGATGTGTTTACTGTTTGCGTTCTGAAAGCGGCGCCGGTTAACGGTTCATCTGCCAGGGCATTTCCCGTTCCGAATAAATGCTGAGTTCATCGTTGATGTCCACATTGCTGGGAACAAACATGAAGATGCCCTCGCCTATTTTTTGCATTTTGCCTTCCAGCGCGAAAGTGGTGCCGCTGATAAAGTCAATGATCCGCTGCCACAGATCTCCGTCGGTTTTTTCCAGATTGATAATGACGGAATTCCGCTCTTTCAGATGCCTGGCGATGCTTTCCGCCTCGCTGAACTGGCATGGTTTAAAAACGATAACTTTATACTGCTTTTGGGAATACACATTTACCACCGAAGCCGGCTTTTTAGCGGCTGCCGCGCTCTGAAACGGGTTGCCCCCGAAAAGTCCCCCTCCCGCTTCGGTTTCCTTTACCGCCGCCGGTTCCGGTTCGGCCTTGCCGCGCCGGCGAGACTTCCTTTCATCTTCTTCCCGCTCCACAATCTCTTCGTTGTCGTCTTCACTGTCGTCGCTAACGCCGAGAAACCAATCCGTTATTTTACTCATTCACGCTTCCTCCCTGTCGTCCTGTCGCCTCTCCCCAAACAAGAGGCTGCCCACTCTTACTATTGTCGCTCCTTCTTCCACCGCCGTCTCAAAATCCTGGCTCATACCCATCGACAGGGCGTCAAGCCCCGCCGCGCCCGGGATCCCCCGCGCCCGCGTCTCATCCCGCAGGAGACGCAAACGGCGAAACACCTCTCTCATCTCCGCCTCCGGCGCGGCAAAAGGACCGATGGTCATAAATCCCCTGATATCCACCGCGGAATAATCCGCCGCAGCTGTCAGAAAATCGCCGACTTCTTCCGGCGCCAGTCCGGCTTTGGCCTCGTCGCCGGCGATGTTCACCTCAAGGAGCACCGGCCAGATCAGACCTTTTTTTTCTCCGGCGGTCTGCAAGGCCTGCAGTAACGGAAAACGGTCAAGCGAATGAATAAGGCGGACGCGCTCGTCAAGATACTTGACTTTGTTGGTCTGCAGACGGCCTATTATATGCCAGCGGCAATCTTCCGGCAAAAAAGGCGCTTTACCTTGCCATTCCTGCACGCGGTTTTCACCAAAATCCCGCTGCCCGGCCTTATAGGCGGCTAAAACTTCTTCCGGTCCAAAAGTCTTGGTCACAGCCAACAGGCTTACTGAACCGGTCGGGCGGCCGGCGCGTTTTTCCGCCGCGGCGATCCTTTCTTTTATCGTCCGCCATCTGCCACTGATATCCATATCGCCTCCAAAGGCTTAAAATCAGCCTTATCCCACATTTCTTCTACGCGCATTGAAAAAATCCTTCTTTTATATCTTTGTTTTCCACAATTTTCATAATAAAAATCTATGCTCAATAGCTGTCAGCCGACACTCCCTGCAGCCCCTCCCGCGGATTCGTCACCACGGTGTAACCGGACTGCAGATTGTCCACGCTGGCGAAAGACCCGTTCCGATCCAGTATTTTGACGCGGCGAAAATTGATTATGCCGCTTTCGACCGCGTAAACGCCGACTTCCTCGCCCTGCGCGAACAAAGCCGCCGCCGGAACGACCACTCCGTATGTCGGCGTCTCTTTGCGCCAACCTACCTCTTTGACGCGCGTGTTCGTCACGGAATTTATATACTGCGGAAAAGAAACCACCAAACCAAGTCCCGGCGCGCCCACGCGCTCCACCGTGCAGGCGCGGACCGCTCCGTCCACGTTTATAAAAAGCCGGTCTCCTTTGAGGACGCCCTGCGTGTTTCCCGCGGCGATATAAGCCCAGACCGGCTGCAAATTATTTATTATTTTTCCCGCCGCTCCGCCCGCCTGCACAAAACTCCGCTCTTCCGCCGGCGGCTCTCCCGCCGGCGGGGTGTCCGACTCAACCGCCGTGGGCGCGCCCGCCGGATTTCTCTTAAACGCCGCTTCCTCCGCTCCTCCGCATCTGGCGAACAGTTCCGCCAGATCGGCTTCCAGCAGAGCCGCCGGAGTGAGAATCTCCTCCAGTCCGTCCGTCCGGGCGCAGACAAGACCGGCGGCGGGCGCCGTCAAGTATCGGGCTTCTCTCCCGTCAACCCGGGCGACGGTTTCCCCTTTTTGCGCTCTTTTCCCGTCGGGAACAATAAAAGAAACCGCGCCGGCGTCGGCCGCGTAAATCAGGATCTCCGAACGGGCAAACACAGCCGGCAGGATCTCGTCATGGCTCACATAGCCCTCGCGCGCTCTCTCATAAGTCAGGTCGCGCGTCAGCCAAGCTTCGCGTAGCTGGAACACATAAACCACCGCCATGGCGGCCACGGCGAAAAATATTATCAGCAGATTTCTCAATTTAGTTCTTTCAATTTAGTTTTTTCTTCCGCATTGCTTACAGGTTTTTCCAAAAAATGCCAGCTGGCCGCCGCAATGCACGCAGCGCCCCTGCTTGCGCCATTGAGAACGCGCCATCTCGCTTGTATACTCGCGGAAAAACGGCGTGCCGCGAAACACTTTTTCTATCAATTCGGCGTTTTGCCGCGTTTCCTCCGGCATGCCTGCGGTATTCAAAGAAATACAGCCCTCAAAGGCTCTTTCGCCGATCTCTTGCAGCGCCGGCCCCAAACTGACGCCGGTCAGAGCGGCGCAGCTTGCGAAAGCCCGCGGGCCGATCCCGGTGATTTCCCGCGGCAGCAGGACGTCATTCAGTTTGACGCAGCCGGAAAAGGCGTCGGCGCCGACAGTCTGGAGTGAAGCGGGCAAATCGATGTTTTTCAGGGACTGGCAGCCGGCGAACGTGCTGTCCGCTATGCCGGTTATCCCGTCGGGCAGCGTCAAAGACATTAGCGACGAGCAGCCGGCAAAAGCGAAAGACTCGATCTCCTCAAGGCCCGGCGGCAGGTCAAGGCGCCGCAGGGACGAACAGCCCTGGAAAGCGAAGCGGCCTATTTTTTTCAGGCTCGCCGGCAATTCAACCGACCTTAAAGCCGTGCATTCATAAAAAGCGTTAGCGGGCAGTTCCGTTGCCCCGGGAGCGACCGTCGTAAGAGTCAGGTTGCTGCAGCCTTTGAAAGCGAATTTTACCACGCTGACCCGGTTTTTGTTCTCATCGCTCTGCACGGTCAAATGGGCGGGCACGGTCAGCGCGGCTAATTCCATGCAATCCTGAAAAGCCGATTCCCTGATCGTCGTAACGCTGTCGGGAATGACGACGCCGGTGAGGCTGAGACAGCCAAAAAACGCCCAGGCGCCAATCGTATGCACATCCGGGGGTATGGTCAGCGCTTCCAGACCGCGGCAGCCAAAAAACGCCCAATCGCCGATTTCCAGCAGCGCAGCCGGCAAATCAATGGTTTTTAAGCCGTTACAGCCGGAAAAAGATTTTTCCTTTAACACTGTGAGAGTAGAAGGCAGATGCACTTTCCGCAAACTCGTACACCCGTAAAAAGCCCACGGTTCTATGGTGGTAACGCTTTCCGGCAGCGTGACTTCCGTAAGGCTGATGCAGCCAAAAAACGCCCAGGGCCCGACGACGCGCGTTCCTTCCGCTATCATGACTTTGGCGAGATTGGCGCAATTGGAAAAAGCTTTCGCCCCGATTTCCATGACGGTGGGCGGCAAAACCACTTCCAAGAGGATCTGGCAGTCGCTGAAAGCTTCCTCGCCGATGCCCGTCACGCCAAAAGGCACTTCCGCCTTGTGATCGCCGCCAAAATACTTGATAAGCACGCCGTTTTCCACGCGAAACTTGCGCCGGTCGTATTCCGCTATCACCACCGGCGCGGCGTTTTCTTCCGCCCGCGCCTCATACAGGCGAACGGCTCTTTCCGTGCTGACCGGCTCGCCGCAGTTCGCGCAAACATATGCTTCCTTCCCGGAGTCCACTTGGCCAATCGCGCCGCACCGCGAGCATTGGCCCGACACTAACGGCATAATTACCCTCCATGTTTCGACCGCGATGAAAATCCTTAGAGCTTCCTTAGATAAAATAATTATATTATATCCGAGAACGGAACGCAACTACAATATTTTGTGAAAATTTGTAAAGGGGTGGATATTACCGCTTCCCTAACCTTGCCTTGTGGGCCATGATTTCTTCCGCGTCGTCCAGGGGCGGCAGTTCAGCCGGCTGACCCTGCCGGGCCAAAGCCAGCGACAGCAGCAAGTCGGCGATATGCGGGTTTTTCGGCAGCAGCGGGCCGTGCAAATATGTGCCGAACACATTCCGCCAGCGCACGCCTTCCCCGCCGTCCCGGCCGTTATTGCCGCCGCCCGCGCCCGGCCGCGTCCGGGCCAGCGGCGGCAGGCCGGGGCCGAGCCAGGTGCGGCCGCCGTGATTTTCAAAACCCACCAGCGTCGTCAAACCTTCGGCGCCCGGACAGGCGCGCGCCGCCGCCGCCGCCGTCTCCGGCGTCAAATCAGCCCGCACGTCGCCGATGAGACGCTTGTCTCCCGCTTCTGTATACAGGTCCAGCAGACTGAGTCCCGGATATTCCTCGCCCGCCGGCGTCCGGTAATGCGATCCCAGCATTTGTAAACCGCCGCAAACCGCCAGAAGGACAAGCCCGTCCGCCAAAGCGGAGCGCAGAGCCGGCGCCCGTCCGCTCAGATCCCGCGTCAAAATCCCCTGTTCCCGGTCGGAACCGCCGCCAAAGAAGACGATGTCCGTATCCGCCGGGTCCCAGGCCGCGCCTATGGAGACCCGCTCTAGGACGCAGTCGATCCCGCGCCAGCGGCAGCGGGCCATGAGGGTCATGACATTGCCTCTGTCTCCGTAAAGGTTGAGCAGATCCGGGTAAAGATGCGCTATCCGTATGGTCACGCCCGCCCTCCTTCCGCCCGCTCGGCGGCGCGCAGCAAAGCGCGGAGCGGCGCCAGCGCCGTATAGGTGGGCAGCACATAAACGCGGCCGCCCCGCTCGCCGTTAAACCGCCGCAGCGCGGCCAGCGCTACGGCGAGATCCGGCGCGCAAAGCAGCGTCTCTTTGCTCACCCCGGCGTATTTAAGCCGGAGCAGCATATCCGCGCCCCGGACGCCGCCGCAGACGACCTGGCGCAAGCGCGGGCCGCAGGCGGCCAGCCTTTCAAAATCCACATCCCACAGCCAGGATATATCCCGCCCGTCCGCCGCGTTATCGTTTATGGCGATCAGCAGACGCAGCGGGCCGTCGGCGGCGGTTACCGCCTCCAGCGCCGCGTTAAAACCGGCGGGGTTTTTCACCAGTATGAGGGTGAGACCGCCGTCAAGGTGAAATTCCTCCATCCGTCCGTCCCGCGCCGTGAAAACATTGAGAGCGGCCCGGCCGGCCTCGGGCGGAACGCCGAGCCACTCGGCCGCCGCCAGCGCCGCCAAAGCGTTATACAGATTATAGAAACCCCGGAGCGGCGCCGTATATTCCCGCCCCCAAACCGTAAAGGCAATCCCGTTCTCCCCGGCGCTGACCCGCGTCGCTTCCGCTTCCGGAACCGGGCGGCGAAAATCGCAGGCACTGCAGGCATATATTCCCAAATGTCCGTAGTGAAACAGCGTATAATCAAGCGGGGAACCGCAATGGGGGCAAAATCTTCCTTCCCGGTTTTCCCCGCCCGCGCCGCCGCTGACAGGCAGAGCCGCCGCTCCGTAAAACAGGGCTTCTTCCCGGCCGGCGGCCAGCCGCGCCGCGAGCGGATCGTCCGCGTTGAGGAGCAGCGCCGTCTTCGGCGGCAGAGAGGCTCGCACTTTGGCTATCGTGGCGTCTAATTCGCCGTAGCGATCCAACTGATCCCGGAAGAAATTTGTCACTACCGCCAGACGCGGTCTTATCTCCCGGCAAAATTCCGGCAGACTGCCCTCGTCCACTTCCGCGAGCAGAATATCGCCGCGGACGCGGCCCAGCCATGTCGCGTCCCGGAGCAGCGCCGTACAGATGCCGCTCTGCATATTTGCCCCCTCGCTGTTAAAAGCCGCTTTTTTTCCCGCCGCGGCCAAAACCGCGGCCAGAATATTATTGGTGGTGGTTTTTCCGTTCGTTCCCGTGATCACCACCACCCCGTCCCGATAAGCGCTGCCCAGGCGGGACGGGAGTTGCCGGCATAGGCGCCGAGCCACCGCCCCCGGCAAAGTCGTCCCCCGGCGGCCGGCCAGTTTAAGGGCGAGAGCCGTCAGCCGCCCCGCCCAGAGCGCCGGCCAAAAAGAGACGCTGCCCGGCTGTTCCCGCTCCGCCCGCAATAAATTGTAGACTAAAATAACAACGATCACGAAGGCGCCGCCCAGCAAGGACATGGAACCGGGTTTTTCCCCCATGGCCGCGAACACCCAGACCGGCGTGAGCACCGGCTCCAGGGTGGCTGTCACCGCCGCCGTGAAAGCCGGTACCCGGCTGATCCCCTCGCAGAAAAACAGGTAACCGCCGCCCAGCTGACACACGCCCAGAATAATTATCGCGAGCCATTCATGCCGGCCGGCCGCCCACACCGCCGGGTCGGCGAATACAAACGGCAGCAGGAGCAAAAGACCGGCGTTGCCGAGCAGCGTCGCGGCCGGCGGGTCGGCGCCTTTCTGGGTATTGGCGAAACAAACCGCGCCGAAAGCGACGCCGGAAAGCAGCCCCAGAAGATTGCCCAGCCAATGCCCTCCGCCTATTTTATCCAGAAAAAGCAGCGCCACGCCGGCAAAAATAAGCGTGCAGGTAATAATTTCCAAAAGATGCGGGCGCACGCGCCGAAATAGAGCCGTGTAAATGACGATAAAGGCGGGGGCCGTATATTGCAGCAAGACGGCGTTGGCGGCGATCGTCAGTTTGATGGCGCTGATATAGAGGATCATTGTGGCCATCATGCATAAGGCGGCAGCGACGACCGGCCTGGACAGTTTGAACCGCAGGCCGTTCTTTTGGCGGACATAGAGCAGAAGGAGACCGGAGGCAAAAAAGCTGCGCAGGCAAACGACGGCCAGCGGCGACCAAGAGATATATTTTACCAGCACGCCGGCGGTACTCCAAAGAATCCCCGCCAGGATCATGAAAAATATTCCCAGCTTCATGAACGGTACAACCCCTTGGCCTTGATGTAACGCTCCACCGCTTCCGGCGTCAGCCCGGCCAGCGAATCTCCCGCGCGCGCCAGAGCGCGGATCCGCGAAGACGAGATATCCGGCGTCTCGGTTTTGATAATCTTTATGTCCCAGCCGGCGGCGACAGCGAGGGAATATCCGGGGCGGCAGACGCAGGCCAGACGGGCCAGACGCTTTATGTCCTCCGCTCCTTTCCAGGCCGGCAGAGCCGCTGTCGCGTCGGCGCCGAGCGCCAGCCACAATTCCGGCCGCGGGAAATATTTCCGGAGCAGCCGCAGAGTGTCCACTGTAAAACTGGGGCCGCCGCGCTCAATTTCCAGCCCCGTGACAGAGAATCCTTCCCGCGCCGCTATGGCCAGCCCGATCATGCGCAAGCGCTCCGCCGCCGGGGCGTGGGCGCGCCGCTTATAAGGCGAGCGGGCCGCCGGCACAAAAAGAACGGCGGCCGGGGCCAGCGCCGCGCGCGCCGCCTCCGCCGCGGCCAGATGGCCGCAGTGAACGGGGTCGAAACTCCCGCCCCATATGACAATTCGTTCCGCGCCGCCGCATTCGGTCAGAATCTCGTTTTCCATACCCGCGACTGCTCTCCCGTTCCTGTAAATCACAGACAACAGTATAGCATAAGGCGCGGCCTAATGGAAGTCCTACGGCAAGGGTGCAGGGGCGTCTCTAAAACTGGGTCACGACGCGGTTTTTTCCGGAGCGTTTGCCTTCATACAGCCGGGCGTCGCATATTTCAATGCTTTCCGCCACCGAAGCGTAGCTCAGTTTGGCGAGACCGATAGTGACGGTGATGCGCAAATCCCCCTGCCGGGTGGCGATAACGGCGCCGGCCAGACGGTCCCGCAGTCCGTCCATGACATCGCTTGCCTGCGCGATTTCCACATCTTCCAAGATGATGAGAAATTCCTCGCCGCCCCAGCGGAAAACCACGTCGGTTTTGCGCAGGCTCATGCGGAGGAAACCGGCCAGAAAAACCAGCACGTCGTCGCCGCAGCCATGGCCGTAAGTGTCGTTTATTTGCTTGAAGTCGTCGATATCGATCATCGCGACGCAGCAATGCGGCTGTTCGCCTTTCAGAGCGGCTTTTTCAAAATGTTTTTCGGCGTAACGCCGGTTATACAAGCCGGTCAGCGGGTCGGTGTACGCCTGACTGGATAATTCTCTGACATAGGCGTTGTCAACATTTTCCACGATCAACTCCGTCACGGCGCGAATATAAAGCTCAATGACCACTCCGCACAGCAAGAGAACGATATTGGAAACCATGAGTAAGTGGTTGACAGAGTCGCTGAAAGTCACAGGCGGCGGCACATAATAATTAACGGCCACGCAAGCGAGACCGAGTACCAGTCCGGTCGCGAGCAATCCGGTGCGCAGGCGGATCGAACCATAGGGAACTATTTGCTGCATGATGATGATTAGCACAAAATATGTCAGGCCATAGGTGGCAAGACCGGTAAGCACGCAAAAAAATACGCCGTATAACAGAACTTCCGATGTTTCCAATAAGCCGATCAAAGTAAAATGATGTCTGGGGAGCAGCAAGAACATTGTAGTGTAAAACAGCAGAGAAAATACATTGTAAATCGAAAAAACCAACGAACCGGTTAAAATGAAAAAAACCAACATATACAAATGTGTGGCGGCGCAGATGAGGGTAGCGGTTATTATTTGCAGGTACAGGCACATTTGGTTATTATCGGCAAACGTTTTACGCATAAGATTGGAAACGATTAAATTTTGTACAAATTTTCCCATGCGCGCGCCTTTCGTTATAAGTAAATATGTTTTACATTATAGCAAATGGAGCTTTGCCGCGCAAGACGTCTAAGATAAAATATCATCAAAATGTGGATTGGTTTGAGAATTTTCTAATATTATATGACCGTTTTCAGATTATGTAAAATAATTAACGGCGTAGGGTATTCCGTTTACCTTGCGTTTAAACTCCGTTTAACCTCCGTTTAACTTGTCGCGCTAAGATAGGGGCTGTAAAAAAATATATATGAGTGAACGGGGGGATCGCCATGGAAGCCATGATCGCGGTAAACGAACTCGTCAAGCAATACGGCAAGGCCAAGGAGCCGTCGGTGAAAGGCGTGAGCTTCACGGTAAACGAGGGGGAATTTTTTGCGTTTCTCGGCCCGAACGGCGCGGGCAAAACGACTACCATCTCCATATTGACCACCACGCTGAGCAAAACGTCCGGCAGCGTGACCATCGCCGGCTGCGACGTGGAAAAACAGGCGCGGCTCGTGCGGGAAAAGGTGGGCATTATTTTTCAGCAGCCCAGTCTCGACCCGAATCTCACGGCGGAAGAAAATATACGCTTCCATGCCTGTCTGTACGGGATGTTCGGCTACCGCCCGTCTTTCGCCCTGATGCCCGCTTCATATAAAACCCGCGTGACGGAGCTGGCGGAAATCGTCGGAATAGAGGACGCGCTGTTCCGGCCCGTGAAAAAGCTCTCAGGCGGGATGCAGCGCAAGCTGGAAATTATCCGCAGTCTCATCCACACGCCGTCCGTTTTGTTTCTCGACGAGCCGACGCAGGGGCTCGACGCCGTGAGCCGCCGCAGCCTTTGGGAATACATCAACGAGACCCGCCAGCGATACGGGACGACGGTTTTTCTCACCACCCACTATATCGACGAGGCCGAACAGGTGGATAAGGTCTGCGTTATCAACCAGGGGCGGATCGTCCTCTCCGGCGCGCCGGACGAGATAAAGAGCAGCCTGCGCAAGCGCGAACTCATTTTGGACGCGGAGGACAGGGGAGAGCTCATCAATGAACTTTCCGGCATGGGGCTTTTTCACCGCGTCGGTGAGCATGTCGTCGTGCCTTATCAGGATTTGAGCGCACAGGAGGTCATCGCCCGCCTGCAAACGACGCTGACCACTTTGAAGATCCAGGAACCCACTTTGGAGGACGCCTATGTGGAATATTTGCTGAAAACAGGAGGGAAAGCCGCGTGAATGAGCTTATTTTTCCGGGGGACCGATCAAGATTTTTCCGTGAACTGAACGCGATCCTCACCATAACCGCGCGGGATATAACGCTGGCGCTCAAATCGCCCGGGGTGCTGATCACCAGTTTCGCCATGCCACTGGTCATGATGGGTATGCTGGGCGGCAGTCTGGCGCAGAATATGGCGGAGGGCCTCTCGTTCGACTACGGTCAGTTCATGATGGTCGGCATGATGGTCAACATGCTGTTCATGGCGACGACTATGGGCCTTGGCTCGCTGGTCGAGGACCGCATGACCGATTTTACGCAGGAAATGATGGTTTCGCCGGTTTCCCGTTATTCGATCGTGATCGGTAAAATTTTCGGCTCGTCTTTCACCGCGGTCGCCAGCATGTGCGGTACGATCATCGTCGGGCTGATGATGGGCATCACGCTCAGCCTGGGACAACTGCTGCTGATACTGGCCTTGGCGCCGCTCATGTGTCTGTCGGCCGGGGCGCTGGGCATGATGGTCATCGGCGTCGTCAAAAACACCAGGACCGCCAACACCGCCCTGATGCTGATCACGATGCCGCAGATGTTCCTGTCGGGCGCGATCATCCCCATCGGTAACTCCAGCGGCATTTTGCTGGTCCTCTCCCGCCTGATGCCGATGACCTACTGTCTCGACTTGGTCCGGGCGATCGTGTACGCGGGAACGGAGGATTACGCGAACGTCGTCCTGTTCGATCCGAGGGTGAACTTCGTCGCCATAGCGGTTTTGACCGCGGCCTGCCTGATCGCGGGGACATATTTATTCGCCCAGACGGAGAAAAACAGGTAGACTTATGATACAATAGGGTAAAAATAAGAATGTAATGGAGGAAAACGAGATGCAGGTATATGATTTCTCAGTTAAAAACAATAAAGGCGATATCGCGTCATTATCCGAATATCGCGGCAAGGTGCTGCTCATCGTCAACACCGCCACAAAATGCGGTTTGACCCCGCAATATGACGCCTTGGAAGCGTTGTATAAAAAATATAAGGCTCAGGGGTTTGAAATCCTGGATTTCCCCTGTAATCAATTTCT
Source organism: Gracilibacteraceae bacterium (assembly GCA_031266805.1). Taxonomy (GTDB): domain Bacteria; phylum Bacillota; class Desulfitobacteriia; order Desulfitobacteriales; family Syntrophobotulaceae; genus JAIRRL01. The sequence continues at coordinate 90,242 of JAISAH010000111.1, read as the reverse complement.
GAGTCAAGCGCCAGGGACGGACGAGGAAATCTCGCAGTTCTGCGCCTTAACTTACGGCACAACATTTCCGCGTTTTGGCAAAATTGACGTAAACGGGAAAGATGCCGATCCGCTTTATATATGGCTTAAAGAGCAAGCGCCGGAAGATCAGAGAGATGAAGCTTCCGTTGCTTTTGAAGAAAGGGTTAAACAGTTTACACTTGATAATGCTCCAAGCGACATTAAATGGAACTTTGGAAAGTTTCTCATCAACAAAGAAGGCGCCGTCCATGCGCGTTACACTCCGACTTATAGGCCGGAGCAGCTTGAGACGGAGATCGAAAATTTGCTGAAGTAAGCGACTGAAGCGGAGGTATTCATGAACAAGGATAGAAACAGTTCGCCCGCGCGGGTGCGTTTTTTGCACGTGATCCATTTGCTGACCGTGACTTTATGGCTGGGAGGCGTGGCCTGCGTCTTCGCGCTGACCATTCGCGCCTTCGGTTTGGATGCCGCCGGCTTTATTCAGGCGGCGCCTCTGGTGCTTTGGATTTTTCCGCATTTTCTGCTGCCGGTGGCGGTTGCCAGTCTGCTGGAAGGATTATACTACGGCTTCCTGACAAAATGGGGGTTTTTCCGGCATAAATGGCTGCTGGCCAAGTGGCTGCTGTTTCTCGCCAACGGTCCCTTGATCGGGGCGGGCTGTATCGGCCAGATGCAGGCGGCGCTGGCGCGGGCCCAGAGCGGGGCCTATATCGGCGGTCTGGCGGACGGAGGCGGCGTCTTGCTGGCTTTGGCTGGCCATATCGCGCTCCTGACCGTGATGTATATCCTTTCGGTCTACAAGCCGGGCAAGGCCGGCGCAAAGAAACAGGAGCCCAAAAGCGCCTGACGCGGGCGACGGTTCAGTCAATGATCAGTAGTTCGATTTCCTGGGCAAACAGCGGCTCGCAGCCATGTTCTGTCATCATTTGTTATAAACATGAACCGGCTGGTTTTGCTATAATAAGCAAAGCTTGAATAAACTGAAAATTATTGCGGTCTAACGCTCCGGTTTTTTTGCCGGCGTCTCGCTTGCGTCGTTTTCGATCCCTAAAAGCCAAACGACCGGCACTTTAAGTATATCGGCCAAGGCCAGCAATTCAAAATCCGCGACGAACCTGGCGCCTGTTTCCATTCGACTGACGCTGTCCCGCTCGATCCTGACTCCGGCTACTTGCAGACGCGCGGCTAAATCAGCTTGCGAAATACGCTGTTTCACCCGAGCCTCACGCAGGCGTTTTCCGCAAAGGTTTTTCTTACCTTCGTAATCGTATATCTTCATAACCCATCCTCTTTTAGGCGCTTCTCATTTGCTTGACATTAGCACAAATCAAATCTATTATTATGTTAATAATCAGCAAAGCTTGTCAAATCCCAAATAATGCCTCATCAATGTTCAGAGGAGGATGTCATGATGCTTCTTCCTTAGGAAATTCTTAATCTTTTCTGCCGAAATAAATAATAAACAATTCGTTTTGTTTTGCTAAAATATTATGGCGCCACAAATACACGGAAGGAGATGCCATTTTTGGGTGATAAAATACTTATCGTGGATGACGAGCGGGAAATCGCCGACCTGATAGAGTTATACCTGCAAAACGAAAACTATACGGTTTTCAAATATTATACCGCGCGGGAAGCGCTGGAATGTATCGATAAAACCGACCTTGACCTCGCTGTTTTGGATATTATGCTGCCCGGTACGGACGGTCTCTCGATCTGTCAAAAGATACGGGGCGGGCATACTTACCCCATAATCATGCTGACCGCGAAAGACGCGGAAACGGATAAGATCACGGGGCTGACGCTCGGGGCGGACGACTATATGACCAAACCGTTCCGCCCGCTGGAACTGGTGGCGCGGGTCAAGGCCCAACTGCGCCGTTACAAGAAATACAGCGGCGCGGGTGAAAAAGGCGACGCCGGGATTATCGCTCACGCCGGTCTCGTCGTCAATACGAACGCGCGCGAAGTATGGCTGAACGAAAAACCGCTCACGCTTACTCCCACCGAATTTTCTATCCTGCGCATACTCTGTGAGAATAAAGGCAATGTAGTCAGCTCGGAGCGGCTTTTTCATGAAATATGGGGCGACGAGTATTTCAGCAAAAGCAATAATACCATCACCGTGCATATTCGGCATTTGCGGGAAAAGATGAATGACGCCGCCGACAAACCGAAATACATCAAAACGGTATGGGGGATCGGCTATAAAATTGAAAACTAAAAAAGCAAACAGAAAAGCTGATTATTCCAAAATAAAACGCAAACTTTACGCGTACGTCCTGATGGCGATAATAGCGGCCGCCCTGTTTGTCGCCCTGCTGCGCCAATTTTTCCGGGGAGACGTCGGAGACCGGATCGTTGATTTTCTGGAAAAAAGCTTTCATTTCAGCCACCGGGACGCCATGACGATATATCAGTACGTTGTGCGGAATAATATGGAAATTATTTTATACGCCGCGGTCGCTTTATGCTTTTTCTTTTTATGCCGCGTGATATTCTCTCGCTTTATGAGATATTTTGATGAGGTAAACACCGGTATAGATTCGCTTATTCAGGGTGAGAACACGCAAATTGAACTTTCCGCGGAAATGGCTTTTATGGAACAAAAGCTGAACGCGCTGAAACAGACGCTGGAAAAACGCGAGCAGGAGGCGAAGCTGGCCGAGCAGCGAAAAAATGATTTGGTCATGTATCTGGCGCATGACGTTAAAACCCCGCTCACCTCTGTCATCGGCTATTTGAGCTTGCTGGACGAAGCGCCTGATATGCCGGCGGAGCAAAAGGCCAAATACGCGCGCATCACGCTGGACAAGGCCTATCGGCTCGAAGAACTTATCGACGAGTTTTTCGAGATCACGCGCTATAACCTGCAAACGATTGCGCTGACGAAGGAAAAGATAGACTTATACTATATGCTGGCGCAAATGACAGAGGAATTTTACCCGCTGCTGGCCGCGGATGGAAAACAGGCCGCGCTTCACGCTCCCGAGGATTTGACGATATACGGCGACCCCGATAAACTGGCGCGAGTCTTTAACAATATCCTGAAAAACGCCGTGGCCTACAGCCCGGACAGCAGCGTTATCGATATAACGGCGGCGGCCATAGCCGATATGGTATCCGTCGTTTTTACCAACGCCGGCGGAATTCCTGAAGATAAACTCGCGTCTATTTTTGACAAATTTTACCGGTTAGATTCCGCCCGTTCCGCCGCTGCCGGCGGCGCGGGACTTGGGCTGGCGGTAGCGAAGGAAATAGCCGTTTTACACGGCGGGCGCGTTTACGCGGACAGCGACGGCGAGCAAACGTCCTTTACAGTGGAGCTTCCGCGCGAACCCCAAGAAGAATAATAAAAGATGAGGCTTATCTCCGCTTTTTCTTAAGAAATCAATAAGTGAATATTAAAAAACAGCTTGTTCCTTTGCGGTAGACTTAATATCGTCAAACGAGCTGTTTTTGTTATTATTTTCCAAAAGAAAAGGAGAAAAGCGTGAGCAGATCAAAATTAAAAATCGCCGTTCTGTTTGGAGGCTGCTCGGAGGAACACGACGTGTCGATAAAATCGGCGCGGGAGATCGCCGGGCATATCGACCCGGAGAAATACGAACCGATATACATTGGGATCACGCGTTTCGGCGTTTGGCTGACATGTGAAAAACCCCGCCCGGACTGGGAAAAGGGAAACTGCCGTCCGGCGGTGATCTCCCCGGATAAAAAAACGCGAGGGCTGCTGTTGCTGCAAAACGGCGAATGGCGCTCTCTCCGTCTCGATGCGGTCTTTCCCGTTTTACACGGCAAAACAGGCGAGGACGGGGCGATCCAGGGCCTGTTGGAATTATCCGGTATTCCCCGCGTAGGCTGTGACATTCAAAGCTCGGCGGTCTGCATGGACAAATCCCTCGCCTATCTGGTCGTAAAAGAGGCCGGCCTGGCCGTCCCCGAATTTCGGGTTTTGCGGCGCGGCGATAGGCCGGGCGCGGATATGCCGGCCTGCCCCGTTTTTGTTAAACCGGCGCGTTCCGGTTCCTCCTTCGGCGTCACCAGAGTAAACCGGGAGGACGAACTGGCTCCCGCCATCGAACTGGCCAGGCGGTATGACAGTAAAATCATCATCGAGCAAGCTGTTTCCGGCAGCGAAATCGGCTGCGCCGTACTGGGAAACGGCTCAGAGCTGACGGTCGGCGAAGTGGATCAAATAACGCTGACGCATGGATTTTTCCGTATCCATCAGGAGAGCAGCCCGGAAACAGGCTCTGAAAACTCGGTCATAACCGTTCCCGCGGACTTGCCGCCGGAAAAACGGGCGCAAATACAGGAAACCGCGAAATCGGTTTATCAGGCGCTCGGCTGCGGGGGGTTGGCCCGGGTGGATATGTTTTTGCGAGAAGACGGCCGTGTTATATTCAATGAAGTCAATACGCTGCCGGGATTCACGTCATACAGCCGGTATCCCCGCATGATGGCCGCCGCCGGGATAACGCTTTCCGAGGTCATTGACCGTTTGATCGCCTTGGCGATAGGAGGCTGAGTATGGAAAAAGGGTTCGTTTTTCTGGATGAAATACTCATCGGTGTGCGCTGGGACGCCAAATACGCCACATGGGACAATTTCACCGGCCGGCCAGTGGAAGGATACGAGGTAAACCGCGTCGCGGGAAGCCGTGAACTGGCCGCCGCGCTTTCGCGGGCACGGGAGTCGGCCGCCGTTCAGGGGTACGGACTCCTGCTCTGGGACGGATACCGGCCGCAGCGCGCGGTCAACTGTTTTTTGCGCTGGTCGGAGCAGCCTGAGGACGGCCGCGCCAAGAAAAGATACTATCCGCGCGTCGACCGGGCCGCGATGATCACAAAAGGATATGTGGCGGCGAAGTCCAGCCACAGCCGCGGGAGCGCGATCGATCTGACGCTTTACCGCTTGGATACAGGCGCGCTTATTTCCATGGGAGGCGATTTCGACTTAATGGATGAACGCTCTCATCACGCGGCTAAAGGAATTTCAGGCGCGGAAACGCGAAATCGCCGGATTTTGCGGGCTATCATGGAAAACAGCGGATTTAAACCGTATGACTGCGAATGGTGGCATTATGTACTGAAAAAGGAACCGTACCCCGACAGCTATTTTGATTTCCCGGTTTCATAGGGGATTTGCGTCACCCTCGTCATTGATATATCTCCCCGTCCCATTTAAGCCAACCATCGGTGTGTTTGCCGCCTGGGTCGCGGTGTGTCCAATGTATGCCGCCGCCTTGCTCGTTATAATAATATTCGCCGTAAAACTCAACTGTGTCGCCGGCGGCAAGTCCGTCAAGGCGCGGCGCAATATCAATATTGTGCGCGATCAGGAGCGTCTGCCCGCTCGCGAGTTCAAGAATGAAGCGTTGATGCCTGTCGCCATCGTTATCGTCAGAAAGCAGCATTGACACAACGCCGCTGCCCTCAACCTGAACGTCACTCTCTTTTTGTTCAAACAGCCGAGCTAAAACATCATCGCTACTATCTGCCGGCGCCGCAGGATCTGTCGCGGGAGTAGCGATCTCCCCGCTTTCAACAGGCGGAACTTCAATCGCCGGCCCGTTGTCGGCGCAACCGGACAGCAATGCGATGAAACATAGCAAGGCTACGGCGAACCACCATATTTTTCCAGCTAACGGGTTATTTTTCATGTCGAACCCTTGCTCCCAAATCGGCGAGATACTCCAGCATCTCTCCGCGCAAATCCGGTCGCCGCAAGGCCATTTCCACATTGGCGCGGATGAATCCCATGCGGTCGCCGACGTCAAAATTCTCGCCCTCGATGACGCAACCGTAAACAGGCTGTGTCCGGCGCAAACGGCTGATCCCGTCCGTAAGCTGAATTTCGCCGCCCTGATCCGGCGGCAGCGTCTCCAATACGGAAAAAATTTCCGGGGTCAAAATGTAGCGGCCCATGATCGCCAGCCGGGAAGGGGCTTCCGCCGGCAGCGGTTTTTCCACCAGAGCCTCGATCATCACCTTGCCGGCCGCCGCCTCGCGCGTCCGCACGATGCCGTAGCGGGAAACCTCGCTTTCGTCCACTTCCATCAGGCCGATCACCGTCCGCCCGGTTTCCGCGAATATCTCCGCCAATTGGGCCAGACAGGGGCGTTCGCCCAAGACGAAATTATCCCCCAGCATGAGGGCGAAAGGTTCGTTGCCGGCAAAAGTTCTGGCGCACAGCACCGCGTGTCCCAGACCCAGCGGCTCTTTCTGCCTGATGGTGAATATATTGGCTAACCGGGAGATCTTATCGACCTCCCGGTACAGTTCTTCTTTGCCGCGCTGGACCAAAGTCGTCTCCAGCTCGAAGGATTTGTCGAAATGATCCATGATCATCGACTTGCCGCGGCCCGTGACGATGAGGATATCCTCGACGCCCGCTTCCAAGGCTTCTTCCACGATATACTGGATCGTGGGCTTGTCGACTACAGGCAGCATTTCCTTGGGCTGGGCTTTCGTGGCCGGCAAAAACCGCGTTCCTAGACCCGCCGCCGGAATAACCGCTTTGGTGATCCGCCTCAACCGGCGCCTCCGCCGGAAGAAACGACGAGCCCAAGCGTGCCCCATTCGTAATTATTATAAGCCTGATAAAAATCGTTATAAGCGGATTTATAAGCGGATTCCGCGTCCCGGTATGTGCTTCTCTCCGCGAGATACTGCACTTCGGCCATCATGCCGAGCTGATACTTGAGTTCGGCGAAAGAGAATTGCCGCTGAGCGGCCGTGTGTTTGGCGCTCGCGAGGGAGAAGGCCTGCTGTTTGTCCGTCAGCGTCAAATGCAGCCCGCGCATACTTTCCTTATAGCCGGCCCGGGCGTACGCCATGCCGTGGTCGTCGTCGGCCTGCACCGCGCTGCGCACGTCATAACTCTGGTCGGAATATTTTTCCGCGTCCGCTTCCCAGTCCAGACGGGAAGCCGCGTCGCCGCTGATCACCGGCACTTCGCTGATACGCATAGTGTGGCCGGCGTCCTGACCGATATTCACGTTCAGCTGGCGGATCAAGGTTTCCTCACTGTTGCGCAGCTGACGGAGCCCGTCGTCCAGCTCCCGCAGCGAGATCTCGGCCAGCGTGATGTCAACGTCGAGATTCATGCCCAGCTGTTGCTGGAGCCTGGCGATCGTGAGACCTTTTTCCGCCAGAGCTCTCTTGGCTTCCAGCGCCAGACGCCGCTCCCGCAGGGAATTATAAGTAATATAGAGACTCTCCATCGCGTTGACCATGCTGTCGCCGGCTTTTTCCACGCTGAGGGAAGCGGAGTCCAGCTGGCCGGAAACGGAACTCATCGTGGCGGAAAGACTGGCCGCCTGCATCTGCACGGTCGCGATCTGGGTGTTCAGCAGGACAAAAACGTCATAAGCGACTTTGTAGGTATCCGATCCCGGATTCCCAAAACCAAAAGCGTAAGAGCCGTCCGGTTGAGGGGTGAGATAAGTGTTGCTGGCTGTCTGCAATTGGGCGATCATGCCGGCGAAAGCGGCGCCCGCCCCGCCGCTGCCCGGCGTATACAGCGAGTTTTCGGCGGCGATGAACATGCTATTGCGATTATAGACCAAAGAAGGTATATCCTTGAATTCCAGCGTGTCTATTATTTCGGGGTTGGTGTCCGGCAGTATTTCCACTCTGGCCCAGACAGCGGCCGGCACAGCCGTCAGGATGAGCAGGGCGATAAGCAACAAAGCGATTTTTTTCTTCATAATAATATTCACGCATTCCTTTCCTGTGCAAAAAGAGACAAAAAAAGTGGTGCGGTCGAGAGGACTTGAACCTCCACGCCCGTTAGAGCACTAGAACCTGAATCTAGCGCGTCTGCCAGTTCCGCCACGACCGCCCGCGATATTGATTATATCCAGTTGAAAAGGGTTTGTCAAGAAAAAAATCAGAGAAAAATCAGCTGACGCCGCTGACGAATTTAGAATTTTAGTTTCTCCCGTAAAATGAGCGGGATGTCCCTGGGGGTTTCCGCCACAAAGCCGCCGGCGCCGACGACGGCGTCCATTTTGCTTTTGGCCGACCCGCGCCCGCGCTCCACGATGTTGGAGGCGTGAGAAAAACGCTGTCCTTCCGGGGCGCGATTGCCGGCGACATATATGACGAACGGTTTGGTGAACCGGCCGGCGGCGATCACTTCCGCACATTCCTCCTCCTGCGAGCCGCCAATCTCCGCGTAGACCGCCACCCCGGCCGTTTGGGGGTCGGCCTCGAACAGCGGCAGCAAATCCGCCATGGACGTTCCGACTATTGATTCCGTTCCCGTATGCACGACCGTGCTGACGCCGAAACCGCCTTCCCTGAGCACCCAGGGGATCGTGCCGGACTGACCGCCGCTGCGTGAAAATACGCCTATGCAGCCGCTCTCAAAAAAACGGTTGGCCCAGTCCACGTTGCCGCCCAACCAGCCGACCACCGCCTCGCCGGGCGTGATGACGCCGATGGAGCCGGGGCCGAACAGGCGGACGCCTCTGAGCCGGCAATACGCGGCCATGACCATGATATCGTGAACGGGCGCGCCTTCCACGCAAGGGATGATATTGGCGACGCCGGCGTCCGCCGCTTCCGTCACCGCCGTTTTCAAAGCGCGGCCCGGAACGAAGATCACGCTGAAATCCAATTTGCCCCGCTCACGGACGATTTCCGCCACCGTATTGTAAACAGGCACCCCGTGCACGTTCTCGCCGCGTTTGCCGGGACTGACGCCGCCGACTACTTTTGTGCCGTACTCTTTCATATATTTTGTCCGGACGCTGCCCTCGCGGCCCGTGACGCCCTGCACCGCCACTTTAGTTTCTTTATTTATCAATATTCCCATTGCTCGCCGCCTTTCAGGCCCCAAGTCTTTTGGCTAAATACGCCAAAAGGCCCTCGATCGGCGCCTCGATTGTCACCGCCTTGCGCCCCCTCGTGTTGCAGGCGTATTCACAGGCCAGACATTCCGTACCGAGCCGCAGCGTCTCCGCTTCGGACAGGTGCGCCACGGAGGGCGCCCCCTGGCTGTCCGGGGCCAAGATCCCGCGGGCGTATTTCCGGCAGGCGTCAATACAGGCTTTGCTCGCGCAAGTTTCACATTTCTCAGTATCTATAGAAATGATGATCGTTTTTTCCTTGATTATATACACAGCTTCTCTCTTTGCGATATTCCTGGCACAAGACCGCCAGCCTGCCGCCGATGAATTTGGTGTCCGACACATGATCCCGGCCGTAGATCTCCACGCGCTGCCCAGCCTGGTCCGGACGCATCAGATCTTTCAGCCCTTCGCGCAATATTTGCAGCGATTCTTCCTCTTTGTTGCCGCACAAAAGGAGAACGCAGGGCAGACCGGGTTTCAGCGGCAGGATTTCTCGCAGGGCCTTGACGACGGCGTGCGCGTGGTGCCATTGTTCCTGATTGGCCATCATAAACCCGCCGAGCAAATAACCTTCGATGCCCGGCTGCGTCAGCACGCATTTCGCCACGCGATATATTTTCGCCGCCACGGGGTTGCCGCTGGTGTCGGCGTAGTTGGCCGGCTTCAGGCCCGCGTAATTCAGGGCGTCCAGCCCCATCATCGCCGATCCGCCGCCGATGGGGTGATAGCCGACGTAACCCGGGCTTTTTTCGTCATAATCCATGCTCATGAGAAATCCGGTCCCGCGCTCGTCCATTTCTTCGATCATCCAGCCGATCTCATCGAAATCGGTCGGCTCGCCGGGTAGATCGCGGGCTATTTTGATCTCAAACTGCGGCTGGCGATATACGGCGGCGTTGTCGATATCCATTTTGCAGCCGGCGCAGCAAAAACGCCCGTCGGCGGTCAAAACCAGCGGGTTGATCTCTATAGTCCGGCAGTCGTAACGGGTATAGGCCGCCGCCAGTTTGACCATGATATCCGCCAAACGAACCGTTTCTTCCGCCGGGACGCCGCTTTGGATACATACCGCCAAGGCTTCATAGGCGCGCAGTCCGAAAAGAGGGTCTATATTAAAGCAGCGGACGCGGTTTTCCGGCACGTCCTCGATATCCGCGCCGCCGTCCGGGCTGAAAACGAGCATGGGGCTTCTCGCCGCGCGGGCGCTGTTTAACACTATAGCGCAATAATATTCTTTGACTATATCCAGTTTTTGTTCGACCAAGACCCGGCGCGCGGGAATCCCTCCGATCGCGCCGGCCAGAATTTCCGCGGCGGCTCTGGCGGCTTCCGCCGGGGTACCGGCTATCCGCGCCATGCCGGCTTTGCCGCGTCCGCCTGTCTGGACTTGTCCTTTGACCACCACCGGCGCGTTCAGCCACTGCGCGGCGTTCTCGGCTTCGGCGGCCGTTTCGGCCGCGCGGCCTTTGGGCACGGGCAGCCCGGCCTGACTCAGCCAGTGTTTCCCCTGGAATTCAAGCAGTTTTGCCATAGGACACCTCTAAATACTCAGAATCGACGACCAGGCCTTTCACCCCTGAAAGCGGGTTATAATCATCTTCCGGCCGCGCGCTTCATATAAAATATGATATAGCTGATCGAAATCACAAAACACCCCCTGACCGCGCGAAATACGGTAAAAAAATATTTATTTATGGATATTAAGACTGAATATAGAAGGAATTCAGTAAGTTAAGGCAGAAGTAGTACGACAGTCAAATCAGCCAAAGAGAGGGCGAAATGTATGGATATTACAGATGTGCGGGTACGCAAGGTAAGCGCGGATGGGAAGATGAAAGCGGTCGTTTCTGTGACCTTTGACGATGAGTTTGTCGTGCATGACATCAAAGTGGTGGACGGGACAAACGGGCTTTTTGTCGCCATGCCAAGCCGCAAAACCCCGGAAGGCGAGTTCCGGGACATTGCGCATCCTATTTCTTCTGCGGCGCGGGAAAAAATCCAGACCAGAGTGTTGAGTGAATACGAACGGGCGAACCCTGAATCGGCCTCGGGGACCGCTCTTTAGGCTCTCACGTGTGGATTGAACTGCAGCGTATCCATCCGCGCAGATTGTAAATTTTCCGGCTTTTTATCCGAATAATCTATATAGGAGCATATAAACTCATGCTATGAGGTGATGATATGGTGCAGCCAATAGCTCCGGCGCTGGGCAATCCGGCGCCGGTTTACACGGCGGGGCAAAGTGAGTCCGTGGGTAAAACGGCTCTGAGCGCCGTGCAATATGAAGCGGAAGAATTGCCGCAGACGCAGGACGCGCCTGTGAACGTTCCCCGCAAAGCTGATAATGATTCGCGCCGGAACGCCGCCCAGGAGTGCCAGACATGTAAGGCGCGCAAATATGTGGACGGTTCGAACGATCCCGGCGTTTCTTTTCAGACTCCGACCGAGTTGTCGCCGGAAGAAGCGGCTTTTGCGGTGCGCGCGCATGAACAGGAGCATGTCGGGCGGGAGCAGGCTAAAGCGAGCAGGGAAGACCAGGAAGTGATAAGTCAGGCCGTCATCCTGCATACGGCTGTTTGCCCCGAGTGCGGGGCGGTATATATCTCAGGCGGGACGACGACGACCGTGACCAGAGAAAAAGACGCGGAACCGGTCTGGAAAAATAATTTTCAGACCGGCAGCGCTCCGGCGGGTGAGGCTTTGAACGCCAAAGCCTAGGAAAATTCGGCGTTGAGGATGCCATGCTGTTCCGACGGAGACGACCTATTTTCAAACGCATATGCCGCAATTTGCAAAGAGGCCGGCCGGCGGACGCTGATCTGGATCTGGGGCGAGGCGGCGCTCTGCCCGGCGCCGCCGACGGCGGGTATTATTTTGCCGGGCTGAGAAACGCGGCTGAGGATCCGGTGGATATTTCCCCGCTGTGCGGAGTTCTGCGCGACTGCTGGGACGAGGAGCTGGAAATCGCCGCCCGCGCGAAGCTGCGCGATTTTTTTCTGACCCGGACCGCCATAGAAGTCATGGAACCGGTCCAGACGTGGATAACGCGCGAAGGAGACGGCCTTTCTCAGGGGGATATTTACTCGCTGGCGCTTTCGCTGGCGACGGAGGCGGCGGAAACGGAGGTCGTCAAATTCGGCTTGGCCCTGCTGGAAATGTTTGATACCGGGCGGGATCAACCGGCGCGGGAGATGCTACTCAAAACAGGATTACACGAGGAATTCACCCTGTTCTGTCTTTTCAATATCCGGGACTGGCCGGACGGAAACGCCTATATCTGGCAATTGGCGAAAAATTGTCACGGCTGGGGACGGATCTTCGCCGTGGAAAATTTGGAAGCGCTAACACCGGAAATCGAACGCTGGCTGCTCTGTTACGGCTGGCAAAATATCGTTTCCCCTTCTTACACCGCCCTTTCCTGCGCGATCCACGGCGACTTGCCCGGATTTCTGCGCCGCGCCGGCGGGAGCGCGGAAGAAATGGCCGGCATGAACGCCGTCATGACCGCCCTGCTGGATGAGACTTACTGCCTGGGCATTGGCGCTTATGACGACCCGTTCGCTTTGATCGCCGCCTATCTGGAAAAAGTCGCCCTTCACCCGGCCGAGGCTTTTGACGGCGCGGCCGTCCGGGCGGTAGAGGTATATTTATCGGAACACGCGGCCGGCGCGGCGGCAGGAAACGCCTGCCGCCGCGCCGGTGATTTATGCGCGGCGATCCTGAGCGCACATTTGTGATAGGGATTGCCGGCACTTTATTTTGTCGGCGGTTCCTAATCCTTAAATATTTTAACAAAAGGGGTTGACAACCGGTATCATGTGAGCGATAATTATCGCGGCAAATAATCAAAATGAGACCGGATATGGAGGATTCTCTTGAGCAAACAATATCACGTGTATGATCCCTATTTTATGGAAGTGGCCCGTCCGATCCTGGAACACGAAGTATATCAGCAGATGAAGGAGATAAAACATCACAGCGGCACCGTTTTTGACCATTGTGTCGATGTGGCCTACGGCGCTTATCAGATCGGGAAAAAACTGGGACTTGATTGCCGGAGCATTATTCGCGGCGGGTTGCTGCACGATTTTTACCTTTACAAATTCCGGCGCCGCGAGCATCACAATGTTTGTCTGGAAGGACTGCGGCATTCACGGCTGCATCCGCGCATCGCGCTGTATAACGCGGAGGCTTTTTTTGAGTTGAACGCCGCGGAGCGGGATATCATCGCGCATCATATGTTTCCGGTCGGCTTGCCGCGTTCGCGGGAGGCGTGGGCGGTTTCCGTCATGGATAAAATATCCGCGGCGGCCGAGTACGGCGAGAGGGCCGGCGCCTTTGCCTTTGTTTATTCTTGCTGCCTGCTGTACGCCGGGCGCTGAACAGGGCGGTCAATACAAACTTTTAAATTACTTAGCAATCCAGCGGGGACGAGAAACCGCTGGTTTTATTTTTTCCGAAAAAGCGTTTGCAAATCCGGGCGGAATGAGTTATAGTATAAGAAGGTCAGGGAAGGTCATAAAGTCAAAAATGGTCAAACGAAACGGAGTGATTGGCAAATGGCTAATCTGGCGGATAAGATCGAACGTTACCTGAAGGACATGTTGGGCAAGACGGCGGAAGGGTTTGTGGTGCTGCAGCGGGGAACGCTGGCCCATATTTTTTCCTGCGCGCCGTCTCAGATCAATTATGTTCTGACCACCCGCTTCACCGTGGAGCGGGGCTATTTGGTGGAGAGCAGACGCGGCGGCGGCGGTTATCTGCGCATCGTGCGGCTGGGGCTGGACGCGGAAGGCAATTTTCGGCATGTCATGTCAGACCTGATTGGCGACGAACTGACGCTGGACAGATGCAGCCATATTATCGCGCGGCTGGAGGAGGAAGAAGTCCTGACCAAGAGGGAATGCGCCCTGATCAAGGGCGTCACCTCGGAAAAACTGGCGGTTTTCACGCCGCATCCCCGGCGGCTGCGAGCGGCGCTGCTCAAAGAAGTTCTTACGACCGTCTGCCGGGACGACTTGAACCCGGACGAATGAAATCGAGGTGAATCAAATGCTCTGCCAAAATTGTAAAAAAAAGGAAGCTGTGGTGCGTGTAACGAAAATCGAAAACGGACAAGCCACGCAGATAAATTTATGCAAAGAATGCGCGCAGCAGTATCATAACACGAAGATTTTCCCCGGTTTGGTGTCGGACTTCATGCAGGCGCTCTTTACGCTGAAAGGCGGACCGGACGGGCAGCAGGCGGCTTCGCGCTGTCCGGTCTGCGGCTTGACTTACGCGCAGATCCAAAAAGCGGGCCGGGCGGGTTGTCATCATTGCTATGAGACATTCGAACCGCAAATGGATTTTCTGCTGCGCCGTTTGCACGGCGCCAGCCGCCATGTGGGCAAGGTCCCCCGCCGCGGCGGCAGCGGCATTCGCCGGCAAAACGAGATGAGGTCGCTTAAGACAGAACTGCAGGAACTGGTGCGGCGGGAAGCGTTTGAAGAAGCGGCTGTCCTGCGTGACCGCATTCGGAGTATGGAAACGGCGCAGGGAGGCGAGGGCGAATGAATGTGACTGAAGTGCTGGCGCGGAGGAGTTATTGGCTGACCGCGCAAAGCCGGCATCCGATCGTCTTAAGCACGAGGGTCCGTCTGGCCCGCAATCTGGCTGACCGGCCGTTCCCTACGGCGCTGAACTCGGAGACGGCGGAGGAGACCGAAGCGGAAATAGCCGCGGCGCTGGAAACAGAAAGTGCGGAGGACTTATCGCTGCAGTATCTGTCATTGAAAGACATGGACGACATGGAAAAATCGGTTCTGGTGGAAAGGCACCTGATCAGCCCCGCCTTGGCCGCGCTCGGCGCCGGACGCGGCATCGCCCTTTCACCGGAACACCGGCTGGCGGTCATGGTCAACGAGGAAGACCATATCCGGATGCAGGTCATCCTGCCGGGCGTCGCTTTACAGGAAGCGTTTCGTCTGGCGGATCAGCTGGACGATTTTTTGGAGGCGAAACTGGATTTTGCTTTTCAGGAAAGATATGGCTATCTGACCTCCTGCCCCACGAACGTCGGCACGGGAATGCGTGTTTCTACCATGATGCATTTGCCGGCTCTGGTCATGACCAAACAAATGCAGCAGGTATTGAACGCTCTGTCGCCTCTGGGGCTGGCCATACGCGGCTTGTACGGCGAGGGCTCCAAAGCCTGGGGAAATATTTTCCAAATATCGAATCAGGTGACGCTCGGCAAATCAGAGGAGGACACGCTGGTCAATATTGAAGCGGTGACGCAGCAGATCTGCGAACTGGAAAATAAGGCCCGGCAGATGATGCTCGCCGGACGCGGCGCGCTTGAGGACAAAGTGTGGCGCGCGCGCGGAATTCTGGGCAGCGCCAGGATCATGCCGGCGGAGGAAGCGTTTCGCCTTGTTTCCGAGGACCGGTTGGGCATTGACATGAACTTTTTGCAGCCGCACAGCGAAAGTTTTGCCGCCCTGTTCCTGAATCTGCTGCCCGCGGGCCTGCGGTACAACAGCGGCAAAGAAATGAACGAAGAACAATTAAATGTGGCCAGAGCGGACTATTTACGCGCGGCCGTCAACGGAGAATAAGGAGGCAATATGCCGGAAAATTTTACCAAAAACGCGCAAAAAGTGGTGGGGATCGCGGAAAGCA
The DNA here is from genome assembly GCA_031266805.1 of Gracilibacteraceae bacterium. Taxonomy (GTDB): domain Bacteria; phylum Bacillota; class Desulfitobacteriia; order Desulfitobacteriales; family Syntrophobotulaceae; genus JAIRRL01. The sequence continues at coordinate 74,692 of JAISAH010000111.1, read as the reverse complement.
TCGCGCAAAAAATGGGGCATAACGTCATCGGAACCGAACATCTGCTATTGGCGCTGCTCGAAGAGGGAGAATGTATCGCCGCTCAGGCCCTGCGCGCTTTAAACGCCGACCCGGCGAAGATAAAGCAGCGCATATCGACTATCGTCGGCAAGGGAGGGGCTTTCAAAGGCGCCGTCTCGCCTTCGCCGCGCATGAAGCGCGTGGTGCAGATAGCGGTAGAGGAGGCGCAGCGCCAAGGTTTGAACTATGTCGGCACGGAGCACCTGCTGCTCGGGATGCTGATGGAAGGCGAGGGCGTCGCCGCCCGTATCCTGTCCGACTTGAAGATCAACCCGGAAAAACTGTGGGAACAGGTCATGCGCCTCATGGGTGGCGAAATCGAGGGACCGCCGCCGGTCCTGGGCGCCGGCGCCTACAACGGGCGAGGCGGCTCTTACGGCAACACGCCCGCCCTGAATGAGTTCGCCCGCGATCTGACGATCATGGCCGAGGAACGCAAACTCGACCCGGTGGTCGGCCGGCGGCAGGAAATTGAGCGCGTCATTCAGGTTTTGAGCCGGCGCACTAAAAATAACCCCGTGCTGATCGGCGAGCCGGGCGTCGGCAAAACGGCCATTGTGGAAGGCCTGGCCCAGCGCATCATCGAGGGCGACGTGCCGGAGCTTTTGCTGGACAAACGGGTTTTGGCGCTGGATCTTTCCGGCATAGTGGCCGGCACGAAATATCGGGGGGAATTTGAGGAGCGCATGAAGCGCGTGCTGGAAGAACTCCGCTCCGCCAATAACGTGATCGTTTTTATCGACGAGCTGCATACGCTTATCGGCGCCGGAGCGGCGGAAGGAGCGATCGACGCCGCCAATATACTGAAACCGGCCCTGGCGCGCGGAGAGATTCAGTGCGTCGGCGCGACGACCCTGGACGAGTATCGCAAGCATATCGAGAAAGACGCCGCTTTGGAGCGCCGTTTTCAGCCGATCAATGTGGGCGAGCCGACGGAAGAAGAGGCGATCGCCATTCTCGCCGGTCTGCGTGACCGCTATGAGGCCCATCATCGGGTGCAAATAACGGACGAGGCTATCCGTGCGGCGGTGAAGCTGGCTATCCGCTACATTTCCGACCGTTTTCTCCCGGACAAGGCCATCGACCTTATCGACGAAGCGGCTTCGCGGGTGCGCATGAAAAGCCTGACGACGCCGGAAGGGCTTAAAGAGATGGAGGATGAGGCGGACAGCCTGAAAAAAGAAAAAGAGGATGCCGTCAAGCGGCAGGAGTTTGAAAACGCCGCCGCCATCCGCGACCGGGAGCAGAAACTGCGCGCGCAGATCGCCGATTTGCGCGAGGGATGGGAAGCCAGCCGGGAGAAAGACCAGCTGGTCGTCGATCCCGGCGATATCGCGGAGATAGTTTCCAGCTGGACAGGCGTGCCGGTCACCCGGTTGGAAGAAACAGAAAGCGCCCGTTTATTAAAATTGGAAAGCATTTTGGAGGAACGCGTCGTCGGGCAAAGCGAGGCGGTCAGCGCCGTCGCTAGAGCGATCCGCCGCGCGCGCTCCGGGCTGAAAGACCCCAAGCGCCCCATCGGCTCCTTTGTTTTCCTCGGCCCGACCGGAGTCGGCAAGACCCAATTGGCCAAAACGCTGGCGGAGGCCATGTTCGGCAGTGAAACGGCGCTTGTGCGCATCGATATGTCCGAATATATGGAAAAACACGCGGTTTCCCGCATGGTTGGCTCTCCGCCCGGTTATATCGGGCACGACGACGGCGGCCAGCTCACGGAAGTGGTCCGGCGCAAACCTTATAGCGTTATTTTGTTTGATGAGATCGAAAAAGCGCATCCCGATGTTTTCAACATCCTGCTTCAGGTCTTGGAGGACGGGCGGCTGACGGATTCACAGGGGCGGGCCGTTGATTTTCGCAATACGGCGCTCATCATGACCTCCAATATCGGGGCGACGCAGCTGAAAAAAGAAACCCTTGGTTTCGCGGCCGCACGGGACGCGAAAAGCGACCACAAAACCATGAGTTCCACCATCATGGAGGAAGTGAAACGAACTTTTAAACCGGAATTTTTGAACCGGATAGATGAAACGATCGTGTTCCGGCAGCTGAATGACTCGGACATGAAGGCCATAGCGCGTATTCTCTTCCGGGAGGTGAGCGACCGCACGGCGGAGCAGGGTTTTGTCATAACAGCGGCGGATCAGGCCTTGGAGTATATCATTCGGGAAGGCGGCGATCTGACATACGGGGCGCGGCCGCTGCGCCGGGCTATCCAAAAAATGGTGGAAGACCCGCTTTCGGAAAAGATCCTAGCCGGTGAATTTTCAACCGGAGACGCGATCGAAGTGAGTTTTGATGAGCCGGGTAATGCCCTGAAATTTGCGAAAATTGTGAAAATTTGATGACGAAAGAAAAAACCGTGTTTGTTTGCGGGGAATGCGGGCATGAGAGTTATCGCTGGCACGGCAAATGCTCGGCTTGCGGCGCTTGGAACACTTTGGCGGAGACCGCGGTCCCTAAAACCGGGACCAAAGCCCGCGGGCGGAAAGCGGCGGCGCGGCCCGTGCCGCTTTCCGCCGTGCCCATGGAAGAAGGGGAGCGGATGCCCAGCGGCAGCCGCGAACTGGATCGCGTGCTGGGCGGCGGCTTTTTACCGGGTTCATTCCTCTTGCTCAGCGGCGACCCCGGTATCGGCAAATCGACGCTGGTGCTGCAGACGGCGGCTTTTCTGGCGCGCAGCCAAAAGGTGCTTTATGTATCAGGCGAGGAGTCGGCGCGCCAGATCCGTTTGCGCGCGGAGCGACTGGGACTGGATACCGCTGAATTCCATATTTTGACAGAAACGTCCTTCAGTCTCATCAAGGACGAAACGCTGGCCGGAGATTACCGGGCGGTGTTTGTCGATTCCATCCAGACGGTTTTTGTGGAAACCCTGGATTCGTCGGCGGGCGGCGTCGGGCAGGTCAGAGAGAGCGCGGCCGCTTTCCTGCAATTGGCGAAGGAAAATGAGATCACCGTTTTTCTGGTCGGCCACGTGACCAAGGACGGGGCGGTGGCCGGGCCGCGCGTGCTGGAGCATATGGTGGACGCGGTTTTATCGTTCGAGGGGGACAGCCATCATATGTACCGCTTGCTGCGCACGGTCAAAAACCGCTTTGGCCCCGCGGGCGAGATAGGCGTCTTCGAGATGCGCGGCGACGGTTTGCGGGAAGTGGAAAATCCCTCCGCTCTCTTTATCGGGGAAAGGGAACGACCGGCCACCGGTTCCGCCGTGGCGGTGACGATGGAAGGCACGCGCCCTCTGCTGCTTGAAGTGCAGGCGCTGATCACGGCGGGCGGTTATCCGCCGCGCCGCACCGTGAACGGCATGGATCATCACCGCTTGCTCATGCTGCTGGCCGTGCTGGATAAACGCGTCAACGCGGCTTTTCAGGGCAAGGACGTTTTTGTCAACATAGCCGGCGGACTCAGTATCGACGAACCGGCCGCGGATCTGGCCGTGGCGGCGGCGCTGTTTTCCGGCCTGCGCGACACGGCGGTCGAACCGGCGGCTTTTATCGGGGAAATCGGCCTGACCGGCGAAGTGCGCGGCGTGGCTCACCTAGCGGCCCGCGTGCGGGAAGCGGCGAAATTCGGTTTCAAGTCATGCGTAATCCCGCCGGCGGGGCGCGACGGGCTGGAGTTCGACGGGATAAAGATGCTGGATGTCAGAGACGTCGGGGAACTGATTGCGCTGATCAGCGGAGATTGAATATGGTCAGGGTTTTGAGTTTATCCTGTTCGCGCTCCATGACGTTCTGGAGGGAAAGCCCGAGCGCGTTGCAGAGCGCGGCCAGATAGAAAGCCTGTCTGCCCAGCTCGCTTTCGATCACTTCGCGGCAGTCAGGGCAGAGCGTGCCGGACAGGTGATGGTTCAGCAGCTGTTTCAAATCGGACAGCGACGCTTCCGCCGGTATTTCCGGCTTGACGGCGTGAATCTCCAAACAGCCGCATTTAGTCACGGCTTTGGTCACGGCCCGGTTCACTTTGGCGGATGCCTCATGTCCTTTGGAAAGAATGTCGATAATGCTCTGATGCTGTACAAGCGTCTCTCCCACGGTTTCCTGAAAGTTTGAGGGCGTCAGTCCCATATAGCTCCCCCCTGGATTTTTATTACAGCCTCAGTCGCCGCGCGCGCCGGCTGCCGCTTGATGATTGGCGGCGCGTATTACATATTCCGCCGCGCTGCTTTCCAATTTATTCAGTTCCTGCAGCGTGAGTTCCCGCGCCACGCGCGCCGGGCTGCCCTTGATCAGCGTATGCGAGGGGAATGTTTTTCCTTCGGTGACCAAAGCACGGGCGGCGACGAGACAATGTTCCCCGATAACGGCGCGATTCATGATAACGGCCCCGATGCCGATCAGCGAGCCGCCGCCGATTTCACAGCCGTGCAGCACGCAGGCGTGGCCGATCGTCACATCGTCTCCCACATGCACCACGATACCGCGGTCCGTGTGCAAAACGCTCAAATCCTGTATGTTAGTGCGCGAACCTATGACGATCGTATCAGTGTCGCCGCGCAGGACGGCGCCATGCCAGACGCTGGAACAGTCTCCGAGGATAACGCTGCCGATGACATGCGCTCCGGGGGCGATAAACACATTTTCTCCCAGCGTTGGTATTAAGCCGGCAAAGGTGTGGATCATCATTATCTCCTTTGGTCGGTCGGGTCGAGAGGCTGGAGTTTGTAATGGAGTTTGATGTAGCTTTTGCGCCGGTTGATCTTGCTGAAGCTGAGGGAAATGCGCTCCCCGATCTTACAGCCGTTTTCATAGGAAGTGCCCGGCAGAAGCGCCACATACTGCGTGCTGCTGTAACGGGCGAACAGGTCGCCGCGCCGCAGATGCATGGCTATAACCCCATGTAGTTTTTCCATATATTCCCCGATGTATTCCGCCTGCGGCAGATCATCGTCCAAATCGGTCAGCGTGAGCAGCATGACGTAGACCGACTGGCCCGTGCGCTCCACGCCGCGGGCGATAAAGCGGTACACGTCCTTGAATATTTCATAATTGCAGGAGTAGGCGCCTTGTTTCAGCGTGGCTTCATTCAGGTTGTCCTTGATAATCAGGAGGTCGCGCTCCACGCTCTTGATCGTTTTCATGATATCGCGGTAAAGCGCGATCACGCCCTCTGAAGGATTGACGCCGAGTTCGTTGAACAGGCGGCCCGTTATGGTCTCATAAGCCGTCAGAGCCTCTTTGTGCCGGCCGAGACGGATGAAAGCCGTTATCAGCATTTCATAAAAGCCTTCGTCATAGGGATCAATATTTACGGCATGGGAGCAGATTTCCAGGATCTGCTCATATTTCTCCCTTTGTTTCAGCAGCCGGTATACCTTATGCACACATTCGCTGAAAACGCGATGGTAAAATGACGAATACGGCACCGCCCATTCCTCGTAGGCGGCGCGCGGCAGAAAACGGCCTTTGTAGAGATCTATCGCCTCGGAATAAAGCTGGATTTTTTCCTCGTCGCTGATATCAGGCTGCCCGGCTTTTTTCCATTTGTTTTCAAACAATTCGACGTCCACATCGCAGGGGACGGACGTATTCCAGGAATAAACGCTTTTTTTGCACAGTATATACTGTTTGGACGGCAGCCCGTACTCATCCAAAACATTGCGCAGGCGGTAAACGATATTTTTGATGATATTGCCGGGGTTGACGCTGTGGTCGTCTTTGACGAGCAATTCGATCAAATCGTCCTGACTCAACTCCCGGCGGCGGTTGATCAGCAGATATTCCAGCAAAGTCCATACTTTACGGCTGCGGCCCTCATCCTCTATGATCCCCCGCTGCCCGTAGGAGAGGGAAAATCCGCCTAGCATCTTCACTTGCAAAACAGCGGCCGGCTGCCCCGTTTTTCTTTCCGGTTCCACTTTTACGCCTCCTTGGGTTTAAGTGAAAGTCACAATGAGTATACATTATCGCGCGGTCAAAGTCCACATATTTTAGAGAAAATTTTTTCTTTCATGACTTTATGACTTTATTATGACTCCTTGTATTCCGCGGGCGCGAATGGTAAAATTACCTGGGGTGATGAAACGATGGAACAAAACAGTCTTCTTCCTTGGGTGGAGGAAATGCTGGCCGAAGGGAGCGGCCTTTGCGGTGTCAGCGCTCATGAGACGGGCCTGAGCGCTTTTCTGGCTAAAATATGGGGCCCGTACTGCGCGGAGAACCGGACGGATATCACCGGCAACCGGTTTTTCCTCAAACCGGGGAAAAACAGCGGGGGTAAGATCCTGCTCGCGGCTCACGCCGATGAGATCGGTCTTCTGGTCACGGCGGTCGATAAGAACGGTTTCATTCGCTTCGCGCCCGTGGGCGGGGTGGATGAGCGCGCCCTGCTGGCTCAGGTGGTCACGGTGCATGGACGGAGCGACATGGTGGGCGTTATCTGTCACGCCCCGTCTAAGCGCCGGGCCGGCAAACCGGTCCCGCTCAGGGAGCTGGCGGTGGATGTGGGCTTCGGCCGGGAAGACGTCTTGGCGCGGACGCGCCCGGGCGACGTTATCAGTTTTTCCCGGGAGTTCCGGATGCTGCTGAATCATACGGGCACAGGCAAAGCCCTGGACGACCGCGCCGGTTTGGTGACGCTCGCTGTTTGTCTGCGGGAATTGCAGGGGCGCGCGCATGAGCATGACGTGGTGGCCGTGGCGACCGCGCAGGAGGAAGTGGGCTGCCGGGGAGCGGAGACCGCGGCTTTTCAGGTGCGGCCCGCCGCGGCGGTCGCCGTTGACGTAACGCACGCCCAGAGCCCGGACGCCAAACAGGTAGCGGTCCAGCTGGGCAAAGGCCCGGTTATCGCCCGCGGCCCGAATCTGCACCCGCTGCTGACCGAATATATGGAAAACAAAGCGCGGGACGAGCGCATCCCTTTCCAGACGGAAGTTTCCCCCCGCCCCACCGGCACGGACGCGCGCGCGTTGCAGCTCGCCGGGCCGGGAACCCCGACGGCTTTGGTTTCCGTGCCGCTGCGCTACATGCACACGCTGGTGGAGACGATATCCGCGCCCGACGTGCTGCTGGCGGGAAAACTGCTGGCCGCGGCCGTCGCCGGTCTGAGCCCGGAACTGCGGGAATTGGAGTTTATGTATTGAGGATGATCAGATGCTGGAAATCTTGAGCCGCTTGGACGGCGTAGCCGGTCAGGAAAAAATGGTCGGAGAGGTCGTCGCCGCCCGGCTGCGGGAAATCGGTCTCAGGCCGGAGACCGACCGCATCGGCAATATTACCGCCCGGCGCGACCCGGCGGGCGCGGCCCGGCCGTTCCACGCGCTGCTGTGCGCCCATATGGATGAGGTGGGGCTGCTGATCACGGAAATAACAGCGGAGGGCTACTTGAAGTTCAGCCCTGTCGGCGGCGTGGATCCCGCCGTCCTGCCGGCGAAAAGGGTGCGCCTTCACGGCGATTTGCCCGGCGTCGTCGGTATCAAGGCCATTCATCTGCAAAAAGCGGAAGAACGGAAGAAACTGCCGGAAACAGGCGCCTTTTACATCGATATCGGCGCCGTCAGCCGGGAAGACGCGGAAAAACAGGTGAAGCTCGGCGACATGGCTTGTTTTGAGAGCGGCTGGCAGGAATTCGGTCAGGATCTGGTGATGGGCAAGGCGTTGGACGACCGCGCCGGCTGCGCTCTGCTGCTGGAACTGCTGGCGGCGGAACATCCTTGCTCTGTGACCGGCGCTTTTACCGCTCAGGAAGAAATAGGACTGCGCGGCGCCCAGGCGCTGGCTCACAGAGCGCAGGCCGATCTGGTCGTCGTGCTGGAGGCCACGGCGGCTCTGGACGTGCTGGAGACGGAGCCGGAAGAAACCGTGACGCGGCTGGGGCAGGGGCCGGTATGCTCTTTGATGGACGCGGGAACGATTTACCCGCCCGAATTGATAAAAGCGGTCACGGATTGCGCGCGGGAGGCGGGAATCCCGCTGCAGTACCGGCGCGGCGCGGCGGGCGTGAGCGACGCCGGCGCCCTGCAGACGGCCGGGGCCGGCCTGAAAGTCATAACTCTCAGCCTCCCTTGCCGCTATATCCACACCATGCACAGCGTGGCGAGCAGGGCGGATTACGCTAATTGGAAAAAACTAGTAAAGAATTTGATCGACCGGCAGAGCGGCCTGACGGGATTCGAGACAGGAAAGGAACCCGAAAGATAATGAGTGCCTCAGAGGAAAACTGGCGGCTCCTGCGGGAATTGACCGCCGCTTTCGGCCCTTCCGGCCGGGAAGACGAGATCCGCCGTCTTATCGCGGCCACGGCCGCGCTTTACGCTGACGAAACGCGGGAAGACACGCTTGGCAACCTGATAGTGTCGCGCCGGGCCGCGGCCGCCCCGACCGGCCGGCGGGTCATGGTCTGCGCGCATATGGATGAGATCGGCATCATGGTCACACATGTCGATGATAACGGATTCATGCGTTTCGCGCCGGTCGGCGGTTTTCACGCCGAGCGGCTGGAGGGGCAGCGCCTGCGCTTTCAGTCCGGGCTGGCGGCGGCGCTGGCCCTCCAGTATACGGAACCCGGCCGGGACAAAAAAGAAACCCGCCGGTTTTATTTGGACGCCGGTCTCGGCGCGGCGGCCGTCGCCGCTTGCGGCGTCGGCCCCGGCGACATGGCCGTGTTGGGGACGGAGATGACCGAGACCGCGGACACCGTTTCCGGTAAAGCCCTGGATAACCGCGTCGGCTGTTTTATCCTCTTGGAGACTTTGCGGCGCGTCCGATCCCGGCATGACCTGTACTTTGTTTTTTCGGTCCAGGAGGAAGTGGGGCTGCGCGGCGCCAAGGCGGCGGTTTTCGGTCTGGAACCGGATATGGCTTATATCGTCGACGCCACCGTCGCCGACGATATACCGCGCAACCCGGTGGTCACCCTGCGTCTGGGCGGCGGCCCCGCCATTAAAGTCATGGACCGCAGCGTGATTATCGCGCCCGAACGCCGGGAGGCGGTGGCGGCCCTGGCGCGGGACGCCGGCATCCCTTTTCAGTGGGAGATCATCGACAAAGGCGGAACGGACGCCGGCCCCGTGCACCTCTCCCGCGGCGGGGTAGCCACCGCCGGTCTGGCCGTGCCGACGCGCTATATCCACAGTCCGGCGGAAACGGCGGCCAAAACGGATATCCTCATGGCGCGCGATTTGCTCATCCGCTGCCTGGAAGCGGAGTAAAAAAGATGGATAATATCCTGAATATTCTGCAAAAAGTACGAAGCGGCGAACTGGAAGCCGCGGCCGCGGAGCGGGAACTGCGCGCGCTCTATTACAGCGATATGGGATTCGCGCTGGTGGACACGCATCGCCGTTACCGCAAAGGTTTTGCGGAAGCGATCTACTGCCCCGGCAAATCAGCGGAGCAGGTGACGGCCATCGCGCGGGAACTGCGCCGGGCGGGCGGCGGCAATATTTTGGCTACGCGGGCGAGCGGGGAAATTTTCGCCGCGGTGCGGGACGCTTTGCCGGACGCCGTATACTATCCTCTTTCCCGGCTCATATTGCTGCCGGGGGAAGAGCGGCGCGAGCAGGGCAATGTTTTGGTCGTTTCCGCCGGCACCGCGGACTGGCCAGTAGCGGAAGAGGCGCTGATCACCGCCAGAGCCATGGGCTGCCGGGCCGAGTCTTTGGCTGACGTCGGCGTGGCCGGTCTGCACCGGCTGATGGCGCATATCGATCTGCTGCAAGCCGCGCGGGTGGTGATCGTGGCGGCCGGCATGGACGGCGCTTTACCGAGCGTGGTGGCCGGACTCGTGCCCCGACCGGTCGTCGCCGTGCCGACCAGCGTAGGTTACGGAGCGAATTTTCAGGGGCTGGCCCCTTTGCTGGCCATGTTAAACAGCTGCGCCACCGGCGTCACGGTGGTCAATATCGACAACGGCTTCGGCGCCGGATACGCGGCGGCGCTCATCAACCTGAACGAGGGAACGGAGCAGTGAATCTTTTTTCCGCCGTCGCGCGGCATGCTATTTTACTGCCGCGGCGGCAGGAATTCGGCGGCAAAAAGCGAAAATAACATAGTTAACGCAAGGACAAATCCCAAGGGCTATTGCCTGAATAAAACATTTTAGGAGGAAAATACCATGGCGACAAAGGTGGCTATTAACGGGTTTGGCAGAATCGGTCGGTTGTGTTTGCGGGCAATCCTGTCTTCGCCGGGCGACATTGAGGTCGTGGCCGTAAACGATCTGGGCGCCGCCGATTTGCTGGCGCATTTATTGAAATACGATTCGACGCACGGCATTCTGGCGGAAGACGTGGAAGTACAGGGCGGCGTGATGAAAGTGGGCGGCCAAAGCATTAAACTTCTGTCGGAGAGAGAGCCGGCCGCGCTGCCCTGGAAAGAACTAGGCGCGGATATCGTGATCGAGTCCACCGGACGGTTCACGGCGCGCAAAGACGCGGCCAAACATTTGGAAGCGGGCGCGAAAAAAGTGGTCATTTCCGCTCCGGCCAAAGAAGAAGACATCACCGTCGTCATGGGCGTGAATGAAGAAAAATATGATCCGGCCAAGCATCACGTTATATCCAACGCCTCCTGCACGACGAACTGCCTGGCCCCCGTCGCCAAAGTCATCCTCCAGGAATTCGGCATTGAAAAAGGCATGATGACGACGACGCATTCCGTTACCAATGATCAGCGTATCCTGGACTTGGAACACAAGGACTGGCGGCGGGCGCGCGGAGCTTTTCAGTCGATGGTGCCGACGACGACGGGCGCGGCCAAGGCCGTGTCTCTTGTCCTGCCGGAGCTGCAAGGCAAAATGAACGGGCTGTCGGTGCGAGTGCCGACCCCGAATGTTTCGCTGGTGGATCTGGTCGTCGTCACGAGCGGCAAAGTGACGAAAGAAGAAGTAAACGCCAAATTACAAGCCGCGGCCGCCGGACCGCTCCGGGGTATTTTAGCCTATACGGAACTGCCGCTGGTTTCCCGTGATTTTAACGGCGACGCGCACAGTTCCATTGTGGACGGTCTTTCCACGATGGTGCTCGGCGGCGACATGCTGAAAGTATTTGCCTGGTACGATAACGAGTGGGGATATTCCAACCGGGTGATCGATCTCGTGAAGTACTGCGCCGCCAAAGGCTATTAACAGAGAAAACGGCCATTCTCTGGTTTTTAAGGAGGAAAAAATGCGCCGGACAAAAATCATCTGCACGATGGGACCCGCTTCCGACTCGCCGGAAATTGTTGGCAAAATGATAGAAGCAGGCATGAATATCGCCCGGCTGAATTTTTCCCACGGCAGCCATGAGGAGCACGCGAAGCGGATACACACGCTCCGCATGGAAGCGCTGAAGGCCGACTGCGACCTCGGTATCCTGCTGGACACGAAAGGGCCGGAGATCCGCACCGGCCTGATGACAGACGACGGAGTCGATCTCGCGGCCGGACAGGAGTTCACCTTGGATCTGACGGATGAGATCGGCTCCGTCTCCAGGGTATCCGTCACTTATGTCGATCTGTGGCGGGATGTGAAAGAAGGCGACAGTATCCTGCTGGACGACGGTCTGATCGAACTCGTGGTCCTCTCCGCCCGGGACGGGGAAATACTGACCGAAGTGCTGAACGGCGGGAGACTAAAATCGCGTAAAGGCGTGAACGTGCCAAATGTAGCCATTCAGCTGCCGGCGCTGACAGAAAAAGACCGGGCGGATATAATCTTCGGTATCGAGCAGCAGGTGGACTTCATCGCCGCCTCTTTTACCCGCAAGGCGGCCGATATACTGGAAGTGCGCACGGTGGTGGAACAGCGCGGCGCCAACATCAAGATAATCGCTAAGATAGAAAACCGCGAGGGGATCGCCAATATCGACCAGATCATAGAGGTGTCCGACGGCGTCATGGTGGCGCGCGGAGATCTCGGCGTGGAGATACCCGTCGAGGAAGTGCCGATTTTTCAAAAAGAAATCATCCGCAAATGCAATGACGCCGGAAAACCGGTCGTCGTCGCCACGCAGATGCTTGATTCCATGATGCGCAATCCGCGGCCGACCAGAGCGGAAACCAGCGACGTCGCGAACGCCATCATCGACGGGACCGACGCGATCATGCTTTCGGGGGAAACGGCGGCCGGCATGTATCCGCTCAAGTCGCTGGAAACCATGGCCAAGATAGCCTGCCGGACAGAGGAGATCATGTTTCAGAAAGAGACGCCGCGGGTGTCTTATCATCCGAATGTCGCCGAAGCCATCGGTCACGCCAGCAATACCATAGCGCGGGATCTCAACGCTTCCGCCATCATCACCCCGACCCAGAGCGGCATCACGGCCCGCATGATCTCCAAATTCCGCAGCAAAGCGCCGGTGGTGGCGGCGACGCCGCTGGCGGCTACGGCTCGCAGTCTCAGCATCAATTGGGGTGTTTTTACCGTATTGATCCCGGAGATCCACGAAACGGACGAACTGCTTTCCGTGTCCGTCAACGAGGCCCTGGCGAAGAAATATGTCAAAACGGGCGACGTCGTGGTTTTGACGGCGGGGGTGCCCGTAGGCAGAGTGGGCGCCACCAATCTGATCAAGGTGCAGGTGGTCGGCAATGTTCTGGGTCGGGGGCTTGGCATCGGCCGCGAGCGTTATACCGGCGCCGTCAACACTTCGCTGGACCCGGATGAATTTCAGGCCGGCGATATCCTCGTCGTCCCTTACACGGATATGGAGCATATTTCCGTCATGTCCAAAGCCGGCGCGGTCGTGGTGGAAACAGGCGGGCTGACGTCGCACGCCGCCATCGCCGCTCTGCAATTCGGGATCCCGACGATCGTCGGCGTCCAGGACGCGGTACTCAATATGAAAAACGGCGCTACGCTCACGGTTGACGCTTTGACCGGCGTGGTATACGAGGGCGCGGTCATGATGATTTAAGCGAGGAGCCATGCGGGAAGATTGGTTGCAAGCCGGACGGAAGCTGGTTTTTACAACAGACTGCGAGCAATATCGCGATATCTACAGAACGCGGATCGCCGGCGTTTTTCCAGATCGTCTCGACTTAAAAATCCCTTTGCACAAGGGTTATTTACTGCTAATCCCCGTCGGCGCCGCGCTGCGCATCCTCCACCCCAGCGGCGCGCATACGCTGACCGCTCAAGTCGTCGCCCGGCGGACGGCGGAAAAGATTTGGAGCGTCAGTGTGCCGCGCTTGGAGCGGCGGGAACACCGGACTCAGGTCATAGCTATCGGCAGCGGCAAAGGCGGCGTCGGCAAAACCACTCTCAGCATCAATCTGAGTCTGGCGCTCTGCCGTCTGGGCAAAAGAGTGCTGCTGCTGGACGCCGATATCGGCATGGCCAACGTGGAAGTGCTGTTGAAGCTTAACGCGCCGCGCAACCTGACCGATGTGCTGAATGGGGAATGCAGTCTGCGGGACGTGATTACGGAAGCGCCCGGCGGTCTGAAGATAATCCCGGGATCCAGCGGGATATCCTCTTTGACTTCCTGGGATCTGCTGCGGTTTAACCGTATTATTTCCGGGTTCGCCGACGTGGAGGATGATTTTGATATCTTTGTGGTCGACACAGGCGCCGGTATTTCCGAACTCGTGCTCAAATTCCTGGAAGCGGCGGACTCGCTCATCCTCACCACCACGCCGGAACCGCACGCCCTGATGGATACTTATTCCGCGGCCAAAGCCCTCGCTTTGCGCGGCAGCCCGCTCAATCCGCTCATGGTCTTCAATCGCTGTGATTCCGAAGACGAAGCCCGGCGATGCCTGGAAAAGATCCATCGGGCCACGGGACAGTTCTTCCAGGCCAACCCGGAAATGCAGGGCCGGATCAATCCGGAAATGCTGGGCTGGATATATGAAGATAAAAAAGTGACCCAATCGCTGAAAAACCAGAATCCGCTGCTCCTGTGCGAACCGGACGGGGAATACGCGCGCCGGGTGCTGGAAATAGCCGGCCGTCTCACGGGTCAGTCGATAACGGCGCCGCCGGCTGCGACAGCGGCCGCCGCCGCGAAACCGTCAGGCATCGTCGCCTTTTTGCAGCGCATAAAGAGGGGTTTGCGCTGATATCCGGACAATTTTTTTTCAAAATCACTGGAATTCAATGATGAAATGTGCTACAATCTGAGAGATGGTCTTTTGCGGAAACGTATATTACCGATGCGGGGCTGCCGGTCTCAGGCACTCTGAAGGGTGACGCGGAGGGAGGAATGACGCTTTCTGGAGGAACATAAAAACAATGAAAACTTTAAGGTGATATCCGCTTTTGAGGCTTTTGCCGCAAGCCAGAGGTCGTTGCTGAAAAAAAGAGGGGCGTCGCGGCGAGGGTTTTTGCCGCTTATTGTTACGGCTGTCGCTTTTTTCATTTTATGCTATACCGCGGTTTATTACGGGACGACCGAGCAGACCGTGCGCGTGAGCATTAACGGTCAGGTGATGGGCGTCGTAGCGGAGCAGACGGAAGCGGAGGCCATGGTGAGGGTCGCTTTGCGCCATTACAGCGCGGAGTACGGCTTTCCGGTCCTGAGTAAAGACGAGGTTTCTTACGAGTCCTTGCGCATACGCATCGAGGACCGCACGCCGCTCACGCAGGAAAACGTGACGGCGGCGATAACGCCGTATGTTAACGGCTACGCGCTGGCGATAGGCGAGCAGGTGCTTTTCAAAGTCGCGTCAGAAGAAATCCTGGATGATGTGCTGCAAACTTATGTGGATCATTATGTTCAGCCCGGCGCGAGCAAAGTAGTCGAGTCGGCGGAGATACAGGACAGTTTCGCCAAGCTGGCGATGGAACTTCATCCTCAGGAAGTGGCGCCGAAAGACGAGGCGCTGAACCGCCTTTTGCTGGGCGGCGGCGAAGTGAGCCGGCATACGGTGCAAGCTGGGGAATCGCTGTGGATCATAGCGCGGAAAAATGATATGACCGTCGAGGATATTCTGAAGTCGAACGACGGTTTAACGGAAGATTCCATGATCCACCCGGGTCAGGAGCTGTATCTGAACGAGGAGCGCCCGTTCCTGACAGTGGTGGCCACGGGCGTGAGCGTCCAGGAAGAAGTCATTCCTTACACGGTGGTGACTAAAGAGGACAACACCGTGACGCCCGGTTCCAGCGTTATCCGGCAGGCCGGAGTTACCGGCGTGAAGAATGTGACGTATTCGTTCGTGGAAAAGAACGGCCGCACCGTGGAAAAAGAAGTGATCGAGGAAAACATCGTTTCCGAACCGGTGGACCAGATCGTAGCCAGAGGGCCGGCGGCCATAGCCGTATCAGTCGCGGCCTCCAGAGGCAGCGGCAATGTCACCGGCATCGGCTGGCCGCTTTCCGGTAATATAACGTCTTATTTCGGCGGAGGCCGCCGGCATACGGGCATTGATATCGACGGCGTCACGGGACAGCCCTTCTACGCCGCGGGAACGGGAACGGTTTCCTCCGCCGGTTGGATGGGTTCATACGGCTACTGCATTTTGGTCGATCACGGCGACGGGGTGACGACCCGTTACGCCCACGCTTCCCAGTTGCTGGTAAAAGCCGGCGACAAGGTGACGAAGGGACAGAATATCGGTCTGGTGGGTTCCACCGGCCGCTCGACCGGCTCGCATCTGCATTTTGAAATCATCATCAACGGTAACGCGGTCAACCCGCTGAATTATCTGTAATATACCCGTGCCCATACGGAAGATGAACAAAAAAGTCTACATTCAGATATACGGCTGTCAGATGTCGGAGCGGGACGGCGCAACATTTCGCGCCATGGCGGAAGGTTGCGGTTATGTGACGACCACGGAACGCGAAGACGCGGATTTGGTGGTGGTCACCACCTGCTGTGTGCGGGAAAGCGCGGAAAATCGCATCATGGGCAATATCGGCCATCTCAGTCGCTGGAAAAGGCAAAAACCGGGGCGGATATTAGCGGTGGCGGGATGTTTGGTACAGCAGGAGGGCGCGCTGGAGCGGCTTCGCCGCCGGGCGCCCCATGTGGATATTTGGCTGGGCGCCTTTGAACAGGAACGGTTTACCGATTTGCTGCGGGAGGGAAAACCGGGCGCCGCCGTCGCCGCGGCGCCGCCCGCCGGCCCGCCGGTCGAGCCGGCGCCGCTGGCCGAACGGGGGAAACTCAGCGCCAACGTGAATATCATCTACGGCTGTGATAATCATTGCGCTTACTGCGTCGTACCGCTGGTGCGCGGGCCGGAGCGCAGCCGGCCGCCGCGGGACGTGCTGGAGGAAACGCGGCGTTTGGCGGACTCCGGCGTCAGGGAAGTGGTGCTGCTGGGCCAGAACGTCAATTCTTACGGGAAAGCGGAAGGGTGGCGGGAAGATTTTGCCTGGTTGCTCAGGGAAGTGGCGCGGACGCCCGGTTTATGGAGGGTGCGTTTCACCACCTCTCATCCGCGGGATATGACGGACGCTCTCATCGCGGCGGCAGCGGAGGAGCCGGCGGTTTGCCCGCATTTTCATCTGCCGCTGCAAGCCGGTTCCGACCGGATACTGCGGGCTATGAACCGGGGATATACGGCGGCTTATTATCTGGAGCAGGCGCGGGCGATACGGCGGGCTTTGCCGGAAGCGCGGATCTCCACTGACATCATCGTCGGTTTCCCGGGCGAGACGGAGGAAGACTTTGCCGCGACGATGGATCTCACGCGGGAAATTTGCTTTTCTCAGGCTTTTACCTTCATGTATTCGCGGCGGTCCGGCACGGCGGCGGCGGCGCTGCCGGGACAGGTGCCGCGGGAAGTGAAGCGGGAACGTCTGCGGCGCCTGATGGCCTTGCAGGCGGAAATGAGTCTGGCCTGGCGGCGCTCTCTGGTGGGCTCCCGTCAGGAAGTGCTTGTGACCGGACCCAGCAAAAGCGACGCCGCTTTGTTAAGCGGGCAGACCGCCGGACGGGAAATCACGGTTTTTCCGGGCGGGCCGGCGGATGTGGGCACATTGGCCCCGGTGCTGATCAAAGAAGTCAACTCCTGGACGATGTTCGGCGAAATTACCAGAAATTAGGAGGCTTAACATGGACGCTGGTATTTATCTGAAAGCGAGCGAACTGGCGAGCGCCATCGCGGAAAGCAAGGAAGGGCTGCGGTTTCGCGAAGCGGAAGCCGCGGTAAAAAGTGACGGGGTGGCGCGCAATCTGGCCCAAAGATGGCATAAGGTCTATAACCGGGTCAGCGAGATCTTGGCCGCCGGCGATGATTTGCCGGAAGCGGACGCTAGGGCGGTGGAGTTCATCGAGGCCAAGGTGGAAAATCATCCGCTGATGCTGGAGTATATTGACGCCCATAAAGCGTTCAGCGAACTGTTGTCCAATGTGGACGGGGTCCTGTCGGCCGCCTTTAATTTCGGTATGGACGTCGCTGAAGACACGCTTTGCGGCCCGGATCAGAGTAACGCGGGAGCCGGCGCTTCCGGACAAGCCCCAGCCGGTGAGGGAGCGGAATGAACGGGATGAGCGCCCGCCAATTGCTGCAAAACGCGGTGGATCTGAACGCTTCGGATATTTTTCTCATATCCGGCATGCCGATCGCCTATAAACTCAGCGGCGTCATCGAAACTCAGGAGGGGGGCCGGCTGTCTCCGAGCGACACCGAAGTTCTTCTGCGCGAGATTTACGATATGGCGGGAGGGCGCGAGATCGGGCAGTTTTTGAAGGCGGGCGACGATGATTTTTCCTTCGCTCTGGCCGGAGTGTCCCGTTTTCGCGTCAGTACTTACAAACAGAGAGGATCGCTGGCGGCGGTCATTCGCGTTGTGACTTTTGATCTGCCCGATCCGGGAGAGCTGGGGATTCCGCCGACGGTGCTGCAGCTGGCTCACCGGCCCAAAGGGCTGGTGCTGGTCACCGGGCCGGCCGGCAGCGGCAAGTCTACGACGCTGGCCTGTATGATCGATGAAATCAATAAGACCAGCCATAAACATGTGATCACCCTGGAGGATCCGCTGGAATATCTGCACAGTCACAAGCAGAGCATTGTGAGCCAGCGAGAGGTCTTTACCGACACCAACAGTTATGTCCACGCTCTGCGGGCGGCGCTGCGTCAGGCGCCGGACGTGATCCTGCTCGGGGAAATGCGTGATCACGAAACCATCACCGTAGCGATGACGGCGGCGGAAACAGGCCATCTGATCATTTCCACCCTTCATACCATCGGGGCGGCGAATACGATCGACCGGGTGATCGACGCTTTCCCGCCGAGTCAGCAGCAGCAAATACGCATCCAGCTTTCGATGGTGCTGCAGGCGGTCATTTCCCAGCAGCTGATCCCGACGGTTGACGACAAAATGGCCGTTGTTTTCGAGATCATGCTGGTCAACAGCGCCGTGCGCAATATGATCCGCGAGTCTAAAGTCCACCAGCTGGACACGGTGATTTATTCTTCGGCGGGAGAAGGGATGCTGGCCATGGACGCGAGTATCCTGAAACTGTTCAAGGCGGGAGTCGTCAGTGAGCGCGACGCGCTGGCCTTCGCCTCTAACGCGGATACATTGCAGAAAAAGATGAAGCAGTAAGCTGCTCGGGCGTCAAGCGCCGGACAAAGAGGTTACTATGGCGGAAGAACAAGAGTTCGGTTCGGTAGGCGAGATATGGCTGACCGGGGAAGAAGTAAATAAGCTTCTGCGGGGCGACATACTCTGGCACGAAGTTGAAGCGGACCGGGCGCGAGCCGAAGCGCGGGTCAGGGCGGAAGCTTTGGCAGCGGAGTACTCAGCCAGGGAAACAACAGTGGAACAAGCCGGGCCGGAGACCCCGCCCGCCGCTGCCGTCTATGGGACGGCGGGGATGGCGGTTGGGACAGCGGAGTATGATCCTGTTGACGACGCGCTGGCGCCGGCGGAGCGGGGCGTGGCCGGGGCGGCGGACGGCACTGCCGCGATGGTGGACGACGCGACGATGGCGGCGGATGATACAGCGGAAACAGCGGCGGCTGACGCGGCGACGGGGACGGCGGCTGACACGGCGGAAGCGATAGGGACGGCGGATGCGCCGGCGGCGGACAGAGCCGAAATGGGGAAAAACCCCTGGGAATGTACGCCGGAAGAACGGGAGATCCTCTGGCCGCTGCCGGAATCCGGTTTTCCGGACTGGATGAAAGCCGAAAAGGCCGAACCGCAATCCGTTTATTTTCAGGCTAACGAGATGAAACAAATACTGACGGAAGAAACAACCGATCTTCCTTCTTCGATTTGGCGGGGGGCAAAGCTGGTGGGGCTGATGCTCGCCTTGGCGGCGGCTACGTTTGGCGTCTGGTGGTATTTTATTTATTAGGCGAGTACATGAATGAGATTTTAACGGTCAGCCGTCTCCAGAAAATACGCCGGACACCTCTGTTTGAACCGGTTTCTTTTGCACTGGCCCCGGGCGAAGGTCTGGGGGTTTACGGCCGCAACGGCTGCGGTAAAACTACTTTACTGGATATCATCGCCGGCGTCGTCAAGGCTGACGCGGGTGAATTCAGCCGCGCCGGGTCGCTGGGCTATGTCATGCAGCAAGACGGATTCCAGGAGGCGCTTTCCTGCCGCGATAATTTGCGGCTGGAAGCCGCTTTGTGCGCTTTGACAGGAAAAACGGCGCGGGAGCGCGTGCAGGAATGCGCCGAGCGGTGCGATCTTCTGGCTTTCTGGCATAAGCCTCTCTCGCGCTGCAGCGTCGGTATGCGCGCCCGTTTGTCCATTGCGGCGGCTTTGCTGCCCGCGCCGGAATTACTGCTATTGGATGAGGCTTTCAGCGGCTTGGACCGGGAATCCTACGATTCGGTCAGGAAGCTGCTCCTAGAGAAAAAACAGGCCGGCACGGCCATGATCCTGGTGTCTCATAATCGGGATGATTTTGCGGAATTATGTGAAAACATCCTCACTTTGCCTGACGCGGACCGGAGGCCAATTTGAAGATCCTGCTGGTTTTTCTTACGGACGCGCGGCTGCTCGCTCGTGGGCTGCCTTTGCTGGCGGGAGGGCTGCTCGTTTGCGCCGCCGCTTTTTTCTTTTCCTTGCCGCCGGAACTCGCGCGCAGCGGCGATATGCCAAAAATATCCATCGCCTTGGTCAATCACGACAGTGCTGATATGGCCCAAATGCTGGCCGGTATGGTGTCCGGGCTGGAAATGGTGGACAAATTGCTCGTCGTCGACGAACAGGAAGCGGAGACGCTGCTGGACGCCGGCGACGTCGACGTGTGCGTGACCATGCCGGCCGGGATGATCGACGCCCTGATTTTCAGCGGACGGGCGGAAATCACGCTGGAGGCGCGCGATCCTTTCACGGGTCCTATCAGCTTGGATGTGGCCTCCGCCTATGTAAAAACCATGAACCGGGTGCAGCAAACGGCGCTCTCTTTTTATGACGACATCCGGCCGTTTTACGGCGACCGGCAATCGCTTTACCGGGCGGAACGGGTTTTTAACCTATCGCTGCTGCAGGAAGCCATCGGCCGCGCCCGCAATGTCAGCGTGATCCCGGCTGTCGCGCCTTATCATCTCCAGCTGCTGGCGCTGCTGCTGTTCCTGACCGCCGCGCTCGCGGCGATCACCGCGGCGGCTCTGAGCGCGCGCCAGTTCGCTTCCGGGTATTTTCGCCGTTTGGCCGCGCGCCGGGTCCGCGCCGTCCATATCTGCGCCGCGAAGGCTTTGCTGGCTCTGAGCATGGCGCTGGTTTTTTCTCTGGCGCTGACGCCGCTGTTAGCCGCCTGGGATATTCCCTGTTCGGCGCCGCGGTTGTTCCTCTCCGCTTCTTTGCTGACTTTGATCATGCTGTTTATCTGCATGGCCTTTGCCGCTTTCCGGCGGGCGGAAACGTCCGCTGACGCCGCCGCGGCCCGCACGGCCCTTGGCGCCTTTACCCTGCTTCTGTTCATGCTCTTTGCCGGAGGCGGCTTTTATCCCGTGTACTTGATGGACGCCAGTTTCCGCGTCTTTAACCCGGCTTGGCTCGCTCATTTGCTGGCCGAATGGACCTTGGGCGGGCAGGCGCCATTCCTGCCGTCGCTCTTGTATTTCGCCGCCCCGGCCGCCGCCGGCGGTTTCGTCGCCGGGATCGGCTGGAGGAAAGCATGAGCCTGTTTGCGATATATCTGCGCGTCGTCGGCCGGCAATGGCCGCTGTTTATTTTGCTGATAACCTGTCAGCTTGTGCTGGGAGAGATGAGTTCCGCGGCTTTGAGCGAAAAAAAACCGGAACTGAGCATAGCCCTTGCCGTGGAAAGCGACGGTCCTCTGGCCCGGCGTTATATCCGGGCGCTGGAGCAAACGCCGGAACTGCGGATAATCCGGGCTGAACCGCCGGTCGAGCGGGAAAAAATTTTTGCCGCCCACGCCGTGCAAGGGCTGGCCGTTATATCACCGCAATTTGACGCCTTGATCGCGGGCGGGCAGGGCGGCGCGGTTTTGCTGTATCCCGCTCCCGGCGTCAGCGACGTCTCCATGATAAAAGAATTCCTGGCGGTGGAGGCGGTGATGCTGCGGGCTGACGTCATCCGGCGGAATCAATTGCAGGCGGTCCGGGCCCCCGTCGCGGAAATGCCGCCGACCGCGACGGCCGAACCCATCCTGACCATAGCCTACGAAGGCCCGGCCGCCGCGCCGCAGGCTTTTTCCTCTCCGCCGGCTTTTGGTCTGCCGGCGCTGTTCTTATTGCTCGCTTTTTTACAGGCGGCCGTGGCGGCGCCCGGCCCGGATAACCGCCGGCTGCTGCTGCGTGACCGCCGGGCGGCGGCGCGCGCCCGGGCGGCTTTTGCACTGGCGGTGTGGACGGGATGGGGACTGCTGACTATTTTGTATATATGCGGATTGCGCTTGTTTTACCGGATCGCCGTCCCGCTTCCGGTAACGGCGGCGCTGCTCCTTCTGGCTTTTTACGCCGCCGCGCTCGGATCCTTGCTCGCGCTGACCGGAAAAAGAGCTTGGGCCGTATGGATTTTTATTCCCTGGTTTCTGCTCAACATGACATTAGGCGGCGGTTTATGGAATCTGCCGCTCCCGTCGCCGCTGCTTCTGCCGCTGCTGCCTCTCGGCGCGATCCAGGCTGTCCAAGGCGGAGGCTGGGCGTGGCTCTGCCTGCTGGCGGGGCTAACCGCCGCCGCGGTCGTCCCGCTGAGTTTTAGCAGGGCGCGAAGTGCCGGAACCATTGAATTTTAAGGCTTTGGGAGGCTTGCACATTGAATGGATCCGTGATATAATGACACGATCGATCGCGGGAGGTACGGCGGGTGAAAGCGGACATATTAGACGGCAAAACCATTGCCGCCGAGATAAAAAAAGAACTGCGGTCGGAGACGGACCGCGCGGCGGCGCGCGGCGTCAGGCCTAAACTGGCGGTTATAATGGCCGGCGACGACCCGGCTTCTTTGACTTACGCGCAAGCGAAAAAAAAGCAAGCGGAAAATATCGGCATTGAGTTCGAGTTGTTTCATTTTGCCGCCGCGGCGCCGGAGAGGGAAGTGCTGGCCCTGATCCAGCGCCTGAACGCCGATGTGCGGACGCACGGTATAATGGCGGAACTGCCTTTGCCGCCGCAGATCGGCGCCCGGGCTGTCGCCGCGGCCATTGATCCGGATAAAGACGCGGACGGCGTCCACCCGGTGAACCGCGGGCGTCTGATGAGCGGCGAGGACGGACTGTATCCGGCGACGCCGCGCAGCTGCGTCACTTTGCTCAAACGGAGCGGCGTGCCGCTGGCCGGCCGCCACGCCGTTATTATCGGCCGCGGCGACACGGTGGGCAAACCGCTGATATTTCTCCTGCTACGCGAAAACGCGACCGTGACGGTTTGTCATTCGCAAACTCCCGACCTTCCGCGCCTGACGCGGCAAGCGGATATTTTAGTCGCGGCGGCGGGACGGGCCGGTCTGGTGACGCGGGAGATGGTGCGCCCCGGCGCCGCGGTGGTCGACGCCGGTCTCAGCCAGACGGAAAAAGGTATGCGCGGCGATGTGGACTTTGCCGGGGTCGGCGAAACCGCGGGCTGGATCTCCCCGACGCCGGGGGGAGTAGGCGCTCTGACCACGGCGCTGCTCTTGGCCAATGTGCTGCAAGCGGCGAAAAAGACTCTCCTTTGAAATAGAAAGAGCGGGGAGCGCGTTTATGACCGGAGATTTTTCTTTGGATTGGACCTTGGATGAATTTTTGACCCGGGCCGCCGCCGGCGCCCCGACGCCCGGCGGCGGCAGTATCGCGGCCTATACGGCGGCGATGGGCTTTGCCATGCTGAGTATGGTCGCCAATTTGACGATCGGCAAGGAAAAATATCGCGCCGTGGAGGACGAGGCTCGCCGGATTTTGCGGGAAGCCGCCGCCGGGACGGAAAAAGCGCGGGAAGGCGTAGGCGCGGATATACGCGTTTTTGAGGATTATATGCGCGCGTATAAGGCGGCGCAAGACACCCCGGCGGCGGCGACGCGGCGGCGGCTGTCTCTTGCCGCCGCCACGCGGGCGGCCGCGCTGACGCCGCTGGCTTTGGCGCGGGTCTGCGCGGCCGGCCTGCGTCTCGCCGTCGCTTTAGCGCCCATTGGCAACAAGGGCGCTATAAGCGACGTCGGCGTCGCCGCCTGTCTCCTGGACGGGGCGCTGGAATCCGCTCTCCTCAGCGTGGATATTAATCTGTCTCAGATCGACGCCCCGGAGTTTACGGAGCCCGTCCGCTTGGAGCGAGAGGAACTCCGGCGCGAAAGCGCGGCTTTGCGCGCCGGGGTGCTGGCCGTAATTTCCCAATGACATCCGGCGTACAATAAAAGCGTGACGTTTTGCCGGCCACGCGGAGAAGAGGTGAGAGCGCTGCTCAATGTATTCAAGAACGACAGATCCGTATTTCAGACGCTGGAAATCGAAGACCTGGACCGCAACTGCTGGATCAGTCTGGTCAGGCCCACGGAGCAGGAATTGGCGCGAGTGGCTGATTTGACCGGCGCGCCCATGGATTTTTTCCGCGCTGCGCTCGACGAGGAAGAACGTTCGCGCATCGAAGTCGAAGACGATTTCGCTCTGGTTCTCGTCAACATTCCGCTCATGACCAACGAGACCAATTATGACACGCTGCCGCTCGGCATCGTCATAACCCCGGATCTGATCATAACCGTCTGCCTGGAAGAAAACCCCGTGTTCACGGAGTTTAACGATTATACGCGACGCAGTTTTAATACGGCGAAGCGGACCCGTTTTTTATTCCAAATTTTGCTTAAAGCGGCGACTTTTTACTTGCGTTATATCCGTCAGATCAGCCGGGCCAATGAGCGCATTGAAAAAGATCTGCGCCGTTTTATGCACAACAAGGGCATTTTTGAGCTCATGGATCTGCAGCAATCCTTGACTTATTTTTCCGCTTCCGTGCGCTCCAACGGCGTCGTGCTCGACCGGCTGCTCCGTCTCCGCAGCAGCGCCCATACGGCGCATATTCTGCCCGTTTATGAGGAGGACGAGGATTTGCTGGAGGACGTCATCATCGAAAACAGTCAGGCGACTCAGATGGTGGAAATGTACAGCCGCATCCTCGCCGCGATGATGGAAACCTTCGCTTCCATTATCTCGAACAATTTGAACATGGTGATGAAATTTCTCACCGCCATGACCATTATCCTGGCCATCCCGACGATGATTGCCAGTTTTTGGGGCATGAACGTCATCGTGCCTTTTGGCGAACGCACTCCTTACGGGTTTTTGATCGTCATCGGCATTTGCGTCTTCCTGACGGGGATAACCGCGTTTTATCTCATACGCCGCAAAATCTTGTAGGAGGACGGCCTTGATGGAGATTTGGAGCATCACGCGCCTGAACCGGGAAATCGCCCGGGTCCTGCGGCAGGACGCCCATTTGCGGGATATCCGCTTTGAGGGTGAGATCTCCAATTTCAAAAATCACCGCGCTTCCGGTCATTGGTATTTTACGCTGAAAGACGCCGGGGCCTTGATTCGCGTCGTCATGTTCCGGGAGGACGCCGCCGGCGTTCCTTTTTTGCCGCAGGACGGGCTGCGCGTTCTGGCGCGCGGCAATACGCGCTTTTACGAGCGGGAGGGATATATCCAGGTCTATGTGAGCGAACTGAGCCTGGCGGGGGAGGGCGCTCATTGGCTGGCTTTTGAACAGTTGCGGCAAAAACTGGGGGCGGAAGGGCTTTTTCGGCCGGAACGCAAGCAAAAACTGCCCCTCCGCCCCCGTCTGGTCGGCGTTATCACCAGTCCCGCGGGGGCGGCCCTGCACGACATTATCCGCGTCGCCCGCCGCCGTGATCCGGCGGTACAGCTGGTGTTGCTGCCGGTCGCCGTGCAGGGGGCGGCGGCGCCAGCGGCGATTGCCGCGGCGATCTCTCAGGCCGCTCGCTGGGGAGGGCCGGACGTCCTCATCGTCGGCCGCGGTGGCGGTTCGCTGGAAGATCTGCAGCCTTTCAACACGGAGATCGTAGCCCGCGCCGCCGCCGCTTCGCCTATCCCCATAATCGCCGCCGTCGGGCATGAGACGGATGTGACGATCATGGATTTTGTCGCCGATCTGCGCGCCCCCACGCCTTCCGCCGCGGCGGAACTCGTTATCCCGGCCCGGGAAACGTTGCGCAAGCGCTGCGCGGATTGGGAAAAACTGCTTGTCGCCCGCCTGGAGCGCCAGATCGCGGGCAAACGGCAGGCGCTGGCGGTATATCAGGCGGCGCGCGTCCTGCGTCACCCGCGGGAAATATACGGCGCCCGGCGACAGGAACTGGATTTTCTGGCGGAGCGATTGCCGGCCGCCGGCCGCCGGCGGATAAAAGCGGGGTTTCAGGCGCTGGCCGCCGGCGCCGCGCGGATAAAGGCGGTAAGCGGCGAGATTCTGGCCGTCCGCGAACGGGAGACGGCTCTTTTGGGCGCCCGGCTGCAGGCTCTCAGTCCTTTGGCCGTTCTCGGGCGGGGTTACGGTCTTGTGTATGGCGAATCCGGCGCTCTTATCACCGAAACGAAGGCGGCCAGAGCCGGGCAGGCCATACAGGTGCGGCTGAAAGACGGGCGGCTCGACTGCCGGGTGGAAGCGGCGCGAAAACTTGAGTATGACGGGAGACAAGCGAGTGGAAGACAATAAAAGAGCGGAGTCCTTTGAAGCCGGGCTGGAGCGCCTGCAAGCGGTCGTAGCGCTTTTAGAGGATAACCAGATCCCGCTGGCACAGGCGCTGAGTCTCTTTGAAGAAGGAGTGGGCCTTTTGCGCTCTTGCCGCGCGGAATTGGAGCGAGCGGAAGAACAGGTCAAAATCCTGACGGAGACAGACGGCGTTTTTCATTTGACTGATCTGTGATTCGCGGCCGGATCCGGGGGAGAGCAATGATAAGTTTTCAGGAGCAATACGAAAATTACAAACAATCGGTTGATAGGGCGCTCGCCGCGCTGCCCTGGGAAAAAGGCCGCCTAAGCCGTTGCATGGCCTATTCTCTCTTAGGCGGGGGTAAGCGCCTGCGTCCCGTGATCGTTCTGGCCGCCGCCGCGCTGATGGGCGGCGACCCGGCGGAGATCATTTCGCCGGCCTGCGGACTGGAGCTGATCCACACTTATTCCCTTATCCACGACGATTTGCCCTGTATGGACGACGACGACACGCGCCGCGGCCTGCCCGCCAGCCATATCGCTTTCGGGGAAGCGGCGGCGGTTCTGGCCGGAGACGCGCTGCTGACGCTGGGGCTGGAACTCGTCGCCAGCCCCTTGCCGGGAATACCGCCTGAGCGCAGTTTGCGGGCCGTGGCCGCCGTGGCCGCCGCCGCCGGCTGGCGCGGAATGGCCGGCGGTCAGATGCTGGATATGGACGGTCCGCCGGAAAAGCCGGATCTCGTCTGGCTGGAACATATGCAACAGATGAAAACGGGGGCGCTTTTTGTCGCCGCGGCCGAGTTGGGCGGCATACTCACAGGCGCGGCGGAGGGCGAACTTATGGGCCTGCGTGTTTATGCCGGAGCGCTGGGGGCCGCGTTTCAGATCAAGGATGATATGCTTGACCTGGAAGGGGAGAGTGCAACCCTTGGCAAACCGGCGGGCAGCGACCTCAAACACTCTAAATTGACTTACCCCGCCATATTGGGGCCGGAGAAGGCGACGGCCGTCCTGCGGCAAAAAACGGAAGAAGCCGTGAGCGCTTTGAATGTCTGGGGGGAGGAAGCCGCGTTTTTACGCGAGTTGGCGTTAAAGGCCGCCGACCGGGAAAAATAAACGGCGCGACAAATGGATTTTTTCAACGGTATTATGGCTAATCGGATCATGTGGATCGCGTTGCTGGCATGGCTGGTGGCTCAATTTTGCAAGCTGATTTTTCATTTTCTTGTGGAACGGCGCCTGGATTTCAGCTGTCTTAAATCGTCGGGCGGTTTTCCCAGTTCGCATACGGCCATAGTTTGCGCTTTGGCCGGTGAGATCGGCAAAGCCTCTGGCTGGTCCAGCCCGATTTTTGCCGTCGCCGTCGTTCTCGCGGTCATCGTCATGTATGACGCGGCCAATGTGCGCTGGGCGGCCGGAGAACAGGCGCGCGCCATCAACCATTTGCTTGATATGCTGCTTGAATCGAACGCGAGTACGCAATGGTTCGGGCAGGAGATCCCCAATGAGAAACTGAAAGAAATAATGGGGCATACGCCTTTTGAGGTGTTTGGCGGCGCTATTCTCGGCATGGTCATCGCCGCCGTGTTTTGATTTGAAAACAGGAGAGGTTTATGCGGCTGTATTTATGGGGCTGGCCCGCCGGCGAATGGGAATATATCCCTTATGAAGCGCTGCGCCGTATGCGCGGGCTGGATTTTATCCTGCTCGGAGAAAAGACGCCTCTGTGGCTGGCGGAATTGCCGGCCGGAGTCCGCGTCCGCCACGAAGGATATCTGAACGCGCCGCCCGCGCGCGAGGCGGATATCGAAGCGCTGACGCGGGCCGTGTGCCTGAGCGCCGCTGCGGAAACAGGGGAGGGGCTCCTGCTTTTGCCGGAGACGGTTTTGCCGCAGGGCCGTATCACGCGGGCGTTGGCGGCCGCCCTGACGAGCGGCGGCCATGACTCTGGCGGGCTTTGGCCTTATGTGCCCGGCCCGTCTCTGGCCGCGCTCAAGGCGCTGATGGCGGAACTGCGCTCGCCCTGGGGCTGTCCCTGGGACAAAGAGCAGACCCACGAGACGCTGGGGAAATATTTGCTCGAGGAAGCGCGGGAAGCGGCGGAGGCAATTGAGGAGAAGGATTTAAGGCATTTAACCGAGGAATTGGGCGACGTGCTGTTTCAAATAGTGTTTCATGCGCAAATAGCCGCCGAGAATAACAGTTTTTCCTGGCAGGACGTGCTGCAGGGGCTTGAAGCCAAGATGATCCGCCGTCATCCGCATGTTTTCGGCGAAGGATACGCCGCGACCAGCGCGGAGGTCAAGGAGATATGGGCGGCGGTCAAGCAGCGGGAAAAAGTTGACGGTTTAAATTGAAGGCTATTATATTTATTGAAATGGGATTTTATGTATTTAGCTCGGTTTTCATCAATGGCCGATAATAAATATTATGTTAACCAACATTAATTAGGAATTAGGGACTGTTGGCTGGTTTTCCAAACAGTCCCTTATTGACGTATCACTTCAAATCAGTTACAATATTTTCAGACAGTTCCATGTGCCGAGGCGTCTGACTGTAATTCAGTATGTAAGGAGGATTCTCATGGCGAAAAACTATTTCGAACTGGCTTTGGATCCCGAGCTCTCCGGCGTATTGACGACCCCGCCTTCTTATCTGGCTGCTTGGACCGATGAAAACGTTTCGAAGAAAACGCCGCGCGACATCACTTTCCCGCCGGCGCCCCCCACGCCCCCCGATCCGGACGTCAATTTTTACAACCGGATGATCCCCGGCCCGGCCGGCGCGCCGGAAGTGCGCGTGCGCGTCTATGAGCCCAAAGCCAAATCCGGGACGCTGCCCGGCGTACTCTATCTGCATTATGGCGGTTATTCCATCGGGACTCCGGAACATGAGGATCTGAACTGCATTCGTTATGTCAAAGAAGTCAAATGCGTGGTCGTATCGGTCGATTACCGTCTCGCGCCGGAAAACCCGGCTCCGGCCGCTTATGAGGACTGCTACGCCGCCTTGGTCTGGTTCGCCGCTCACGCGCAGGAACTCGGCGTGGACACGGCCCGGATCGCGGTCACGGGATTCAGCGCCGGCGGCGGTCTCACCGTAGCCACCGTTCTTTTGGCGCGGGACCGCGGCGGGCCGGCCATCGCTTTTCAAATGCCGCTCGCCCCGACCATGGACGACCGCCTGCAAACAAAATCCACGGTGGACTTCACGGATAAACACGGCCTGAACTATGAGTCCTGCCGCAACATCTGGAACCAATACCTCGGCGCCGGTCACGAAAAACGGGACGATATATCTATCTATGCCGCTCCGGCCCGCTGCAAGGATTACAGCGGCCTGCCCCCCTGTTACGCTTTTG
This sequence comes from Gracilibacteraceae bacterium, assembly GCA_031266805.1. Lineage (GTDB taxonomy): Bacteria > Bacillota > Desulfitobacteriia > Desulfitobacteriales > Syntrophobotulaceae > JAIRRL01. The sequence continues at coordinate 45,325 of JAISAH010000111.1, read as the reverse complement.
TCGGCGGTCTGGACCCCCATCGCGACGAGACGATCGCCTATATCAGCAATCTCGTCCAAGCCGGCGTCTCAGCGGGCTTTTCCCTCTTTGCCGGCGGTTTGCACGGCTTCGATCTGGAAAACCCGGACGCGGTCATCAGCCGGCAAGCCGTTGAAACCTCTACCACAGCCCTCCGGCGAGCGCTGCATAAATAAGCGGCGCGGCGTTTATTTCAGTCTGTAGAACCGGCAGCCGTCTGAATCGGACATTTCCACACAGCCGAGTTCCAGCAGATAATTGATGTGGGCCAGCGTTTCCCCTAAAGCGAAAACATACAGCCGCATCTGCTCATCCGCGTTGGTGGGATGCATGGCCCAATGCATTTTTCCAGTAATTTCCATGCCGTTCTGCCAACCGGCGGCCAGGATCGTTTTTATTTCCTCCAGGCGTTTCGCGTGATGCGCCTGGAGTTCTTTTATCCGGGTCAGGCAATCGGTCAAAGGTTCGCGATGGGCGGGCAAAACCAGCTTGACGTCCAGCGCCGCGACCTTGTCCAGACTGCGCAGATATTTGTTGAGCGAACTCGCGGATCCCATATTATAGCAGGTGATATTAGGAGAAATATGACCTAATATATGATCGCCGGCGATCAGCAATTTGGCGCTTGGTTCATACAGGCAAATATGGCCGTCGCAATGCCCGTCCGTTTCCAGACAGCGCCACTGATAATCCCCGACTGTCAGAACATCCCCCTCCCGCAGTTCCTGAAACCGGGGCGAGGAAAGCAATTTTTGCCGGTCGATCCGGAACTCGCGCGGGACGTACTTAAATTGGGATAGATCCATGTCAAAGCCGTTTTGCCGCAGAAATTTCTGCCCGATGAGCGGATCGCGCATCTGTTCCCATTGGCGTATCATGCCTTGGGGGATCTTGCCGCAGTAGATTTTTGTCTCCTCTGCCGCCACCCGCGGCAATAAGCCGGCGTGATCGGGATGAAAATGCGTGAGCAGAATATCAAAACCGGCCTCGGCGCCGACCGTCTCTATCGCCGAACGCAAGGCGTCTTCGCAAACATCCAGATCAAAACCCAGGTCGACCAGTATGTCTTTTTCCCCCGCCCGCCCGCGCAAGAGATACGCGTTCAGCTCCCGCAAAGGTGTGCGCGGCAGCGGTATGTGTATCATAAAGATACCCGGTACTATTTCCTGTATCATCATATCCTCAATTATAAGATCTTCCGGGTGATAGCCGCGGCTAAATCCTGTAGAGTCGCCGTTTCCGCCTGTTTGCTGGCCAGCAGGTTCAATTCTCCGGCTTCATGAAGTTCCCGGCGCAAAACCACCACGTCTTTTGGCGCGTTGATTACCAGACGGACCCGTTCGCCTGATATTTCCGCCACGATGATCTCGATATCGCCGTTGATTATCAGAGCCTCGTTTTTCTTCCTGCCGATAACCAGCATCTATGTCACTTCCCCGGAAGCAAATATCCGATATTGCATCGGATATTGCGTGTTATCCAGAATGACCTGCGCGGCGCGCCGGTTTTTGATATTGACCACTATCGGACAAAGCAGATTGGCGACCGTATCCTGGATGGGGCGCGACACCACCGCGACGACAAAATATCGCAAATCGGTCTCGTCCGCGCATTCCAGCTCTTTTTTCTCCTGCTCCGGCAAAACGGGGTCATAGCCGGGCAAAAAATAAAACGGGTCCATTATCGTAAAACTCACGGCGCCCGACACGCTTTGCAGACATTTGACCGGGCTGTCCGGAGCGGCAAAATCATAGTTGATGATCACGAACTCGCGTTCATGTTCAAAGGCAAACAAACCGTTCACAAAACGGAGGATGCTGTCCCGCCGTACTTCAATTTCACCGTGATCCGCCGTTTTGATCCGTAAAGCCGCGTCCTCCCCTGTTTCCGCTGCACTCACGCCCAAGTCTCCACGGTGCCGCCCGGCGCCGCGCTGGGCGGCACGTACAGCGGCTCGCCCAAATATTCGATCACCACTTTGCTGTATTGCTCCACTTCAATTTCGATATCTCCCGGAATAAATTGCAATTCCGGCCGGTTTTGCGTGCGCCAGTCGAAATTCAGTTTGTCCATTTCGTAAGACATTGACAGTTCAGGCGGATCCCAGGAAATGTCAGGCCCGGTAGCCGGAATAAAAGCCATTTGCATGTTCGGCAAACTGTTGTCAATGCTGCGCGCGGCCAAAGCTGGAATAGTGTTTTCTTTTATCTGGATGTCCATCAAAAAATTACCGTCGTCCGCGATGCGGGCGACCCCTTCATAGCCGAGACGGACTCCGCGCCGCGCCGCCTCGGAAAGCGCCCGGTATACTGTTTTTAAACCGGTGCTGGCTCTGGATTCGGAACTGTCAATATGCAATTGGATCGGTTCACTCGTGACGGTAAAGCCGCCTCTGTCGCGCGTGATATCTACGCTGGCTTCCGCCTGTGAAACCTCCAATTTCGCTCGCTGGACATTGACTGCCAATGTCACCGGTATGGTCTGTATTTTCAGCAGCGGTTGCATACCAATCCCCCCCTGTTTACTTTAATTAACTCAGATAATCAAGCAAAGAAGGCTGCAGGATCTGCTGGCCAATAGCCAGCGCGGAACGGTAGGCAAATTCCTGCCATTTCCAGTCCGTGATCGCCTCCGCCGGATCCAAGAATTCCACATAGTTCTGTTTTTCCACCGTCGCGAGCATGCTGTCGCCTATCCGGTTGAGGGTATATTCCACAGTCTGCGACTTGGCGGCCATATTCGTCACATTGGTCAAAAAATTCTGATGCACCTCATTGAATTTATCCAGATAAGACCCAAATGTGGACTGGTCAAAAGGCACAGTCTCCAGCAGAACCGTCATCTCTGTCAGTGCGTTGTACAAATTATTTGACTTGGGAGGCGTGCCGCCGTCATCGCCGTAGCCGAGGAAACGGGCCGCCGACAGACTGACGTCAAACCCGGAAGATGAAACACCCGGGACAATGCCATAGCCAAAATCCACCAGTATTTCCTGATCCATCAAATCACTCATGGTGCCAGCAAAAGTGGGTGGATTGATGTAGTATGCCGGATCGTCTTCCAGCGGCCATCCTTGAAATAAGATTTTGCCATTGGAGTCGATGGTCAAAGGTGGCGTTCCGGCCTGAGTGCCTCCGAAGACATACTGCCCGGTGAACGAGAGGTTCATGTTCTGCACGATCGCCCTCTGGGTGGCCTTGATCTCCTCGGCCATGATGGCCCGCTCGTCCGACCCCCAGGTCCCGTTTGCCGCGGTGACGATCCGGTCCTTCACCGTATTCAGCATGCTCAGGATATCCTGCAAAGCGCTGTCCGCCGTGTCCAGACGCCCCTGAGCGTTTTTCGCGTTTTTCTCGTAACTCTCCAGCTTGCTGTATTCCTGCCGCAACTGAAAAGCTCGTGAAGCGGCGGCCGGGTCGTCGGAGATCTTCTGGAATTTTCTTTCGGTATAAATGGACTGAGCCGTGTCATTCAGGGCCGACTGGGCCTTATTCAAATTGATTTTATAAGCTTGCCCCATCATGACCGATGTTACCCGCATCAGGTTATACCTCCTTAAAAATAGTAATAATACCTGTATTTACCTGCCGACGATGCCCAACCTGTTGACCAGGAGATCCAGCATCTCATCCATGGCCGTCAGAATACGGGCGGCGGCGGAATAAGCCTTCTGATACATCAGCATATTGGCGGCTTCTTCATTCTCATCGACGCCGGAGACCGACTGCCGGTAAGAATCGAGGTTTTCCACATTGAGTTTGTAAGTGGCGGACAGATTGGAAACGGTGCTCTTGTCTATGCCCAGCGTGACGCCGAGGCTGGTGTGAAAAGAGAGGATACTCCCCGTATAAGGCGGAGGAGTCATTGGATAATTACCTAAGACATCCCTGCCGTTAAACGTAATATTTTTGTCGTTAAACAGTTGAATCATGGCGAGGATATTGTCATTTTCCTCGCCAAGCGACCCCGTTGACGAGGTCTTAAGTGTGCCGGCGTCGGCGTACCAGGCGGCGGACACCGCGATATTGCCGGCGGTGATTATCGTCGTACCATCATTGGTTTCAAATAAATCATCACCTGTACCAAGAGGATTGTTGATGGTGTTCAACTGTTCGGCGAATGTGGCGGCGAAAACATCAAGCATTTTCTGGTAGTAGCGGATCCCGTAGTTATCGGATTCCGCCGTGCCGAAAATCCCGTCTCCGGAAAGCATGTCAAGGTAAGCGCCCACCGAACCGCTCTTTAGGCCCACGCCGTTTGTAGGAGTCGATGAGAGTTGATCCGCTGTCAGATTGTATGTCATACCATCCAGAGAAACAGGTGGACTGGAACCCGGCTCGTACATGCCACTGCCGCTCGGATAAGTGACAGTCAGCATCGGCACGGAGTCTCCGTAAGGCGTGAATGAATTCAGATCCAGCGTCACATAATGTCCGTTGTTCTGCACCATCGGTATGAGCACTTTATTGCCGGTCGCGTCATAGCTCACGATGGTGACGGAATACTCGATATTATCCGCGGCGTTCGGGTAAGGGTCGTTCTCATGCGGCAGCGAGTCGCGCATGAGTTTTACCATATCATCCGAATAGGAGGTCGGCGTGTATTCTATGGGCAGATAACCCGCCAGTTCGTCCAGAAGGAAGTTGCGGGTATCCTTTAGCTCATGCGAAGGATTGCCGTATGTTTCATCCTTGTGGATCATTTTGTCCAATTCGGAAATGCTCTTGATCAAAGTGTTGATCTTGCCGACCGTGACGCTGAGATCCTCAGACTGCTGGTCATAAATTTTCTGCAGTTCGCGGCTTTGCTCGTTGAGGAGCTGCGTTATCTTCGCGGCCTCGTTGCGGGCGATAAGGCTGTAATCCTTGTCGCTGGCCTTGTCGGTGATGCCCTGCAGGCTGTCGAGAAAAAGGAGCAGCTGATCCTGGACGCCGCCGCCCGATTCCGAGCGTTTTATCTCGTCCAGTATCCGCTCCAGATCGTCCAGCCCGGATAATTTGGTCTCATAATAGCCGTATTTGCTGTTTTCTTCGCGGTAGCGGATATCATAACCGGCGTTGCGCAGCTGGCTGGTGTTGAAAACGTTCACGCCCTGCCCGATATGAATAGCCTGCGGGTTCGCGATATGGGAATAAAGGCCGGCGTCGCCGATGGCTAAAAGATCGGCGCGCTGACGCGTGTAGCCTTTTGTCAGAATATTCGTTAAGTTTTGCGCCGTAACGTCGAGATTGGCCTGGCTGGCAATGATGCCGCTAAGTGAAGTGTACATACCCTGAAATGTCGCCCTGACCATGATCCTATCCTCCGGTTTTTATTTATACGGAACGGTTCACGAGAGAACGCCCCTGCCCGGATTGTTCGCCCAGTTCCCTGATAACGCCCTCGATCTGCTTCAGCCGCCGCACCACCACATCCGCGCTCGTCTGGTTCATGACCCGCAAGGTTTCCACCGCTCCGCCTAAACGGTCGCGCAGCTGCCGTGCCCGGGGCGCGTCCTCTCCCGGCAGCGAATCGACGATCTCCCGCAAGGTTTTCCCCGGCGCCCACGTCTCCTGCATCTCCTGGCGTTTGTTCTCCAGACCCTGCGCTTTCATGACGGCGGCTTCTTCCTTTTTGATGATCTTTTCCAGTAAAAAAGGTTTATTTTCCGCGATGACCTTCATTTTCTCTTCTTCGAGAAGCACCAGTCCATCGTAAAAATCACAATATTCTTCTAAAAAATTCAGATAATCCTTCGGCATGATCATATCCTGCCGGAACCGATGCCGGCGCGGCGCAGGATAGCGTCCACCACGTATTCGCCGGGTACGGCGTAAGTGCCGTTTTCCACCCGCGCTTTGATGCCGTCCAGGCGTTCCTGTTTTTTCACGGTTTCCAGCCTCGTGTCTTCGGCGGCTTTCTGGGCGCTTAATGAAAGCGTCAGCTGATCCTGGCGCCCGGCGCTCCGGCCGTCCGGCGGCGCGCTCTTCGGCTCCGCCAGTTTTCGCTGATAATACAGGCTCCCCAAACCTTCGACCTTCATATCATCCTCACCCTATCTTTATATTCAACTCGCATTCCGCGCCGGCCGTCAGCGCAGCCGGTCGTAGATCCGCCCCTTCTGATCTTCCGGTGTCTCCGCGTACCCCTCGGCCCTGCGGCGCGGCGGCGGCGGATCCGGGGTCCCGGCGTATTCCCGCTCCAGCCAGCGCAGGCGCATGAGTACGGCTTGGTCCTGCCGGTACACTTTCCGGTTCATCGCTTTGAACTCGGCGTAGGAACGGGCTGTTTCCTCTTCCTCCGGGTCGGCCGGGTCCGCGCCGCCGCTGAGGATATCCCGCCAGTGGCTGTGTTCCGTCCGCAGGAGCGGTTCTTCCGCTAAGACGAGTACGCAACGCTCCCTCGTCAGGATCAGGTTTTCCACGTCGTCCATCGACGGTTCCTTCATGGTCAGAAACTCCTCGCCGGCGCTGTAGAGTTTCCCGTATTGTTCACGGCGCAAGGCCAGTTTTTCTTTGATGCTCATACCGCTCATTCCCGGTAGGTTTTTTCCGCCTGCCGCCAGGCGTCGCGCAATTCTTCGATCATCGGCAAAATTTCCGCCAATATGGCCGGGTCCTTATGCACGTTGGCCTGAACGAGTTGCTGCAGGAAAAAATCATAAAGATTGTCCAGCGTTTCGGAGATTTCATACCCGTCTTTCAGCGTCACGGACAAATAACGGACGATATCCTGCGCGCGCAGAAGATGTTTGTGCGCCGCGTCGATCCCGCCGGTTTCCAAGGCGGTCACGCTGAGATGCACGCGTTTCACCAGTTCGTCATAGACCAAAATCAGCAGTTCCGGCGGCGTCATATTATATATCGCCTGTTGTTTGTAATTTTGGTAAGGATTGGGCATGGCCATAGATTTTTTTCACCTCGTCGCGTATATTTTTGCTTAGGATTGGCCGGAGTCGCTGAACAGCATGGAACTCTGCATATTCATTTGCTGGATATATTTTTCCAGAGCCGTGAACTGATTCAAATAGCGCTTGCGCTCGGTCGCCAGTTTTTTCTGCAACTCAAGGATACGCGCGTCGATCGACTGGATCTGCGTCGTCAGTTTATTGCTCGTGTCCGTGCGGTCATCCTTGAGTCCGGCGATTTCCAGAAGAGAACCCTTGGGGTTGCTCGTGGTGACCGCCCGCCGCAGGATATCCGACAGGCGCGCCGCGAAGCCGGATTCGCGAAAACGTTCCGCCACGTCGGCGGCGGAGGCTTCCGGGTTATAATTCTTGTCAGACTGCGCGGTAAAAAGGCTTTTCACCTTTTCCGGGTTGGCGGCCAGCGCCGTGCGGAATTTGGTTTCGTCAAAAGAGAGCTGCCCCGGCGAATTGTTGTTTTTGCTCAAACTGCCGGTGCCGCTCAGGATGTAATCGCCGGTCTGGATGCCGATATCCCCCATCACGCCGCTGACGCCCTCTGTCACGGAGTAGAGCGCCGTGCGCATGGAGCTGAGGATGCCGCTCAGAGTGGAGTCGCCGTAGAGCAGGCCCGCTCTGGCGTTCGTCTCCCACTGCTCGATCTCCCTGTCGCTCATATCCTTTTTTTGGGTGGAGGTCAGGGGCTGGAAGTCGCGGTCCGGGCGCGTCAGGATCTGGTCGTTGATCTGTTTGACGATCGCGTTGTACTGATCTATGAATTCCTTCATCTGGGAGGTGACTTTTTCCGTGTCCAAGGTGGCGCTGAAGGTGATCCTTTCGCCGGAGGAGGCGGTTGTGTCTTTGAGTTCGATGTTTAAGCCGTCAATGCTGATGGAGTTCGTCGCGCGCTCTACTTGCATTGTCGCCCCGTTTACAGTGACCGTGGCTCGGGCGTTCTGCCCGCGCGCCATTTCTTGTGCAGTTGGTGTAATTGTCACGCCAGAGGAGCCGTCAGCCTTCTTGCCGAATAGAGCCGCTGTCGTAGCGGAACCTTCTATCTTTATGGACTCCGTGGCGCCGCTGTTGTTGGAAGTGAGGGTGATAAGCCCTGTCGTCGTGGAATAACTCATAGTCACGTCGGTGACGTTCGCGTTCACATTTCTGATTAAATCGCCGAGTGTATCAGTGTCTTTAGCGGTGATATCTACCCCGTTGATTTTCATCGTGTGAGTTCCTTGAGAAACGCCTAACTCACCGAGAGTGCTGTCAAGGGTGTGCTTGTTCAACATGCGGGGAAAGATATCTTTAAACACTCCGTTTGTCCCCAACACGCCATCTCTGTCTGCTTCATAGACGGCGAAATTTGAAGACTTGTCAGCTACAACAACCTCGAGTTTCCAGTTCCCGGTCGAACCAGTAACCTTAACGTCAACAGCTTGCTCCATCGAGACGACGCCTGAAGAGTCTTTCACCGCGACCTCGCCGAAAGCGTCTTTCAGCTTATCTCTAAAATCAGCTAAAATCGTGTCAGTATTATAACTTGATGTATCAAGCTCTAAAGTCTTATACGTTCCGTCAAGATAAAGAGTGATTTTTGCCCCGTTAAGGGCATCAGCAGATGCAATGTTAGTTAGCTTACTATCATCAATAGCAGAAGTGATCTCTTTCGACACCGAGAAGGAAGCTTGCGCTTTCGCGGCCAGCTGACTGATGGACTCGATTTGGACGTTGTTCGCCACGGACAGATCGCCGGACAGCGCTACCTTATTTGAGGAGGATTGCAGGGCGTACTGCTCAAAAAATTTCGCGCTCGTGATATCCAGCGCCGAGGAACTGGAAAAATACTTGCTGTTGAATTCCTGCAGCGCCGTCGTGATGTTGCGGTAGATCTCTTGTTTCCAGACCACCTTTTGCTTTTCCTGCAACTGCTTGTCGATACGGCTGGTAGTGCCGCTGGTCAGCTGAGTTACCAGTTCGTCCGTGTCCATGCCGCTGGCCAGACCGCTGATCCCTTTACTGACGGTGGAGTTGCTCGTGCCGGATACGCTTGAAAACATAATATCGCCTCCCGGGGGTTTCCCCTGACATTCTCATATATTATCACCTAATTTTTATATCGGGCCAATTGCGGAAAAAGTGAAGGGACCTAAGGGGAAAAGCCCGGGAAAACTTTTGGATAAGTTCTATCGTCTGATATACTTCGTGCCGCAAGCCGCGCCGACTTTCATGATCGCGCCGGATTTCAGCATTGAGGCGATAAGTCGTGACAAAATTTTCCATAAATGACGGGAGTCAGGCGAAAAAATCCCCGAACAGAGTGTAAATGAGTTCTCGCGCCGCTTTGCCCTTCACCGGCCGGCGCGGGATATCGCCCTGCCCGACCGGCGGCGGCCCGGATCCCCTCGCCCCGGCTTCCCGCAGCGCGGCCGTGAATTCCTCCGCCGTGTAGAAACGGAAGCGTTCCAGTCCGAGGTCGGAGGCCATGACTTCCAGCATCGCCAACAGCAGGGCGCAATGATCCGCCGTTTTTTTCAGCTCCAGCAGGGCGGCGGCGCGAGGCAGCAGTTTTTCCAGCAGCAAACGGCGCCAGGGCATATCGGGAAGGCCCAGCTGTTTTCCCGTCGCGATAACGGCGGCTTCCGGCAGCTGGAGAAAAAAATCCAGCGCCCAGGCGTCCGCATCGGGCGGCAAATTTATATAATAGCGGCTGCCGCCTGTCGGCCGAAAAGCCCGCCAGGCGTCAAAATAACCCAGCCGCATACAGTTGCGCGCCGCATCCCGGTCAAAATCCAGCACCATGCCCGTGTTTTCCGGCGAGAATATCGTCGTCACCCGGGTTCCCCTGCTGGCGCCGCGCACGCGTCCGACCGCTTTTGTGCGGATGGCGACGATATCGCGGTAGCCCTTGCTCTCCAGCAGGCGGAGCGGCAGATTGTCATAAAAACCGCCGTCTACAAAATATTTGCCGTCCAGTTTTTCCTGACGAAAACCGGGCAGACGCGCGCTGGCCAGCAGATAATCCACCAGCTGACCGGCGGGGATGTCCTCGATAAACAGTTCCAAAGCTTTCATATCCGAAAGGGAAAAAGTGACCAGACCGAATCCCGTCGGCGAGCGCCGCAGTTTTTCCTCATCGACGAACTGGCGGATGATCTTCCGCAAGGCGCCGGTGTCAATCCCCGCCTTTGTCAGGATATCCCAGGCCTTTTGCGCAAAATAAGCGGTATTCTCCGGCGAAAAACGCAATTGTCTCAGTTCGCTGAAACGGTCGTCCTCAATATCCAATATTTGGGACGGGGTGATATTCCACCACAGATCGTAAAGGGGCTCCCAATCGCCTTGGGCTATGGCCGCTCCGTTGATGGCGCCGATGGAAGTGCCGGCCACGCACTCGAACTCCAGGCCGAGTTCGCGCAGAGCTTTATAAGCGCCCAAATGGTAAGCGCCGCGCGCGCCGCCCCCTTCTAGGGCCAGAGCCAGGGGCGGCATTTTAACGCAAAAGCCCGGCCAAGAGCGCGATACCCCGTATGATGCTCTCGTCCGGCGGCGTGGAAAAGTTCAGGCGAAACGAGCGGCAATGATCTTCCGGCCGGGTCAAAAAAGCGCCGCCCGGAACGACCGCCACCCCAGCCGCGGCGGCTAAGCGGCAGAACTCCGGCATGTCCGCGCCCGGCGGCAAGCTGCACCAGAGGAAAAGGCCGCCTTCCGGCCGGGTCCAAGTGACGGAGGGCGGGAAGGAAGCGCTCATGGCCTCCAGCATCAGGGAGCTTTTCCGGCGGTAAATATCCCGCAGGCGGCGAAAATGCTCATCCAGATCGGCGGAGGCCAGAAAACGCTCGCAAATCATCTGAGCCAAAGCGCTGGTGTGAACGTCCGCCCCTTGTTTGGCCACGGTCATTTTAGAGGCTATCGCCGCCGGCAGGCAGACGAAACCGACACGCAGGCCCGGGGCGATGATCTTGGAAAAACTGCCGGCGTAAATGACCAAACCGTCTTCATCAAACGATTTGAGGCTGGGGATGTCTTCTCCGGCAAAACGCAAATCGCCGTAAGGGTTGTCTTCCAAAATCAGTACATCGCGCCGCCGGGCCAGCGCGTAAATCGCCCGGCGTTTTTCCAGGCTCGTGCACAGGCCGGTCGGATTGTTAAAATTGGCGATCAGATAGAGAAAACGCGCGTTTTTTTCCGTGCGCAGGGCTTCCTCCAGCTGCCCAAGATCCAGGCCGTCGTCCTCCAGATCGATGCCGCGCAGCCGGACGCCATGCGAGCGGAAAGTGTTCAGAGCGCCGATGAAGCTGGGGTTTTCGCACAATACCACATCGCCCTCGTTGCACAGCACTTTTGTCGCCAGATCGATCCCCTGCTGGGCGCCGGAGGTTATGAGCACCTGATCAAATCCGCGCCCGATGCCGTATCTTTGTTTTAACATCGCTTCCACGGCGAGACGCAAGGGTTCATGACCCTCGCTGATCCCGTACTGGAGGGCGCTGACCGGGTCGCGTTCCAGAATCTCCGCCGTTATGGCGGCGATGGCCGCCCGGGGAAAAGCTTCCGGGGCCGGATTCCCGGCCGCCAGCGATATGACGCCCGGATCGGAGGCCGCTTTCAGGATCTCGCGGATAGCCGAAGGCTGTAGCGCGGAAATTTTGTCACTGAAAAAATAATCCATTTATGTCTGTCCTCTCCGCCTGTCTCGGCTGTTTCCTATTCGATCCAGCCGCGCAGCGCCTCATGCGCGGTGGCCAGAGTTTGACTGATCGGGATCGACTGCGGACATTTCGGGGCGCATTCGCCGCAGGCGGCGCAGCGCGAAGCGTCCTGCCCGGCCGCCACCGTAAACATATACTTCCGTTTGGGTTGGTCAAAGGCGCCGAACATCACCCCTTCGTTATACATGTCAAAAACGTCGGGGATATTCACGTTTTGCGGACAGGGAAGACAATATTCACAGTTCGTGCAGGGCACGGCCGTCAGCGATTCATATACCTCTTTCACGCGGCGCAGGGCGTCTTTTTCCGCGGCGCTGAGGCAATTCGGTCCGATATCCGGCCGCGAAAAGACGGCGATGTTTTCCCGCAGCTGCTCCGGCGTGGTCATGCCGCTCAGAACCGTGCTGACCGCCGGATAGTCGAGGACGTGGCGGAATGCCCACTCGACCGCGCCGCGCCCCGCCGCCGCCTTCTCATATATTTCCAGCACGGGCGGCGGCGCGACCGCCAGCCCTCCCCCGCGCAGAGGCTCCATGATCACAAGGGCGCAGCCTTTGTCGCCGGCCAGCCGAATGGCTTCCGCCGTCACTTCTTTGTCGACGTCCAGCAGGTTTTGCTGCACCTGACACATGTCCCAGGGATAATAGGCGAGAATATCGCGAAAAGCGGGCAGGCTCCCGTGATAAGAAAAGCCGATAGCGCGAATAAGTCCTTCGGCGCGGAACCGCTCGAATTCGGCGATGATCTTTCTTTCCTTTATCTCTCCCCAATTCCCGGCCGAGATGAAATGGATCAGGTAAACGTCCAGATAATCGGTGCGCAGTTTGCGCAAAGTCGCCTCCAGGTTGCGCCGGATGTCAGATTGAGTATGCATGGCCCGGAGAGGCTGTTTCGTCGCTATTTTGACCCGCGCGCGCCGTCCGTCCGCCGCCAGCGCTTCGCCCAGAACGCTCTCGCTGTCTCCGTTATGGTAGCTGAAGGCCGTGTCAAAATAATTGACGCCGTGATCCGCCGCGCAGCGGATTAGTTCATAAGCTTTTTCCCTGTCCACCCGAGCCTGAGCGCTCCCGTCGTAGAGCCGCGGCAGCCGCATACAGCCCAGTCCCAGGGCCGACACCTCATAACCGAGTTTTCCATAAGCACGGTATTGCATCATCCGCCAACCTTTCACTGACTGTTCACACATCGATAGCGTGAAACACTGACTGCTTGAAAATAGAGTGGATTTTCTTGGAGTATATCATATTACAGTCAAATATGATATACTAAATTGATGAGGAACGAAGTGACGAAGCATGCCGGTGATTTTAGGGACGTCTGAACAGCGGTACAGAATGAAGGCATAAAATGGAAAATTTGTTTATTCATGGAGCAACTTGGCTTAGGGCAGACTTCCACCTGCACACCAGGGTTGACAAATGTTTTGAATATTCCGGAGACGATGACTATTATCTGTCTTCTTACGTTGATGCCTTAAAGGTCGCCGGTATCGCTGTCGGAATTATTACCAACCATAATAAATTCGACTTTGGCGAGTTCAAAGCCTTGCGAACAGCCGCGAAGAATCAGGGGATTTTTCTGCTTCCCGGCGTGGAGCTTTCGGTAAATGACGGCGCCGGCGGCGTTCATACGCTTGTCGTCTTTTCAGATGAATGGCTGCAATACTCTCATGATTATATTAATCAATTTCTGAATGTAGCGTTTGAGGGCCGGACACCGGCGCAATATGAAAGCGAAAATGGCAGGAATTCCCTTGGTTTGATTGATACTATCAAAAAACTCGAAGGATACCAAAAGGACTTCTTTATCTTGTTTGCCCATGTAGAACAGTCCGGCGGGCTATGGAAGGAATTGAATGGCGGGCGCTTGCAGGAGATTGGGCAAAATGAGTTTTTCAAACGCCGCGCGCTTGGATTTCAAAAAGTTCGCACCCGCGACGACAGAGGGAAAGTCAAACAATGGCTTGGGGGCTGGTATCCCGCCGAAGTTGAAGGCAGCGACCCTAAATCGATAGAGGAGATAGGCCGGGGTAAGACTTGCTTTATCAAGCTCGGCGCGCCTACCTTTGAAGCCGTCAAGTTTGCGCTGCTTGATCATGAAAACAGAGTAAACGCGGAACCGCCTAAAACTTCCCATTCTCATGTCCGCGGCGCCCAATTCGTCGGCGGTATTCTGGACGGGAAGAGTATCTCGTTTTCGCCGGAACTCAATACGCTGATCGGCATTCGCGGAAGCGGGAAATCCGCCGTTATCGAAATGCTTCGCTACGCGCTGAATATCCCTGTTGGCGAGAACGCCGGCGAGCAAAAATACAAAAGCGAACTTGTCAGATACGCGCTCAACAGCGGCGGGAAGGTCGTGCTGCAAGCGGTCAACCGTTTCGGGCAGCCGTATCGCGTTGAACGCATTCTGAACGAATCCCCTGTTGTATATATTGATGATAAAATCGTTCCGGGCATTTCGGTCGTTGGGACGGTCATCAATAAACCCTTATATTTTGGGCAGAAAGATTTGTCAAACTCCGGCGAAGGATTCGAGCGGGGTCTGGTCGAGAAATTGGTCGCGGCAAAGTTGGCGGATGTTCGCCGCCGCATAGCGGCGCAGCAGGAAAGCGTCCGCCAGAGCGTCGCTCAATTGCGTGACGCCGGCGCCGCAGTCGCGCGGATCGAGGAACTTGGCAAAGAGAAACAGGACGTCTTGCATCGTTTGACGGTTTACGCGCAGCACGGCATTGAGGCAAGGCTGCAGAAGCGCCTGGATTATGACGCCGATATTCGGTTTACGCGAGACGCTGTCGCCGGTGTGAGAAACGTGGTGCAGGGATTGGCGGCTTTTCTGGCGAATTCCGCTTTGCCTGATCTCGGCGGATATGTATCCAAGCATAACGCGGAGTTTCTGAACAAATTCATGGCCGAATACGAGAAAGTGAAATCCGGGTTTGAGAAAGCCGGTGAGCAATTACCCCATATCAACAGAGCAATCGCCGCGATGGAGACATTGCTGCAGGAACTCTTTCAAAATAAACTTGCTCTTGCCGAAGAGTTTGCGGAAATTGAGCGCAATCTGGCGCGAGAGCTGGCGGCCGAGAATTTGCGCGTGAGTTCGGATGATTTTCTGCAACTGAAACAACGGCAGGCCCAAGTGGAGCAAGAGCTGTCTTTACTTTTCCGATCAAGAGAACGAAACGCCAACGCGAGTCAACTCCTTCTTTCGCGGCTTGCCGAACTTGGAAATCTGCGCCATGAGGAGTTTGCTTTGATCCAGCGCGAATTTGACGCTATTGGAGCGCGGAGCGGCGCGCTGAAGCTTTCTTGCGAATACAAGGGCGACAAAGCGGCGTTTCTTGACTTTGCGAAGAACATGTTCCGGGGATCCGGTATTCGTGAATCCACGTTGAAGGGAATCGTTGACTATTACGCCGACTTCGCCGAACTCTTCCAAAATTACGCGGAAGCCAGAAAAAAGGGCCTCCTCGGCAGCAACCCCGAACTTTTCACGAATTGCTTCAACCGCGATCTGGCGGAATTTTTGATTTTTCAAGTCCCCAACCGTTTCGTTATCCAATACCATGGCAAGGAACTCCAGCGGCATTCCCTGGGACAACGCGCCTCCGCCCTGATCCTGTTTATCCTCAGTCAGAACGACAACGACCTTATCCTCATCGACCAGCCCGAAGACGATTTGGACAATCAAACCATCTACGAGGACGTGATCAAACTGATCCGCGCGCTGAAACCTAAAACCCAATTTATTTTGGCGACCCATAATCCCAACATCCCTGTTCTGGGCGACGCCGAACAAATCATTGCCTGCTCATTCGCGGAAAACGCCGTTACTATTCAGTCCGGCGGCTTAGACGATCCGCAGCAGCAACAGACCGTCGTGAACGTCATGGAAGGCGGCAGAGAGGCATTCAATAAGCGCAAGGAGATCTATCAGTCATGGAACTCTTAGAACTGGCTCAAATTCTCGCCGCCGGAGAGGACAGCAAGCACCAGTTTAAATCGGATTTTTACAATTCAGATCAGCTCGCCGCGGAGATGGTCGCTTTTGCTAACGGCGGCGGCGGTCGCATATTCATCGGCGTCGACGACAAGACCGGCTTGATTTCCGGTCTGGACGACGCCGGAGTGCGGCGGCTGAACACGATGATTTCAAACGTCGCCAGTCAAAATGTGCGCCCGGCGATCAATCCAATCACCGAAAACATCGTCACCGGGAATGGCGTTGTGCTGATTGTGACGGTCTCCGCCGGATCCAACCGTCCGTATCAGGATAAAGACGGCGTATTCTGGGTCAAAAGCGGCGCCGACAAACGCAAGGCGACTTCCAGAGAAGAATTGCAGCGCATGTTTCAGGAATCCGATTTCATTCACGCTGATGAGGCGCGTGTTTCCAGCATGACGGCCGCAGATCTGGATTTAGATTATTTTCAGTCGTTTTTCCGCCGCCGCTACGGGAAAACACTGGAAAGCCAGAACCTTCCTCTGCCGCAGTTGTTGCGCAACTTGAATTTGCTGAACGGCGGCTGCCTGAACTTGACGTGCGCGATTGTTTTTGGCAAGAATACAGGTTCGTTCCTGCCCGCTTTTATTGTCAAAGCGGGAGCGTTCAATGATACGAAAATCAGCACAAACACCTATGCGGATGAAAGAGAATTTAGCGGAAAACTTGAAGAAATATTCGCGAGGACCGTCGATTTCATCATCGCCAACCTCCGCCATGTTCAAGGCGATCAAGGATTTAACAGCGCAGGAATACCCGAAATACCCCGCGGCGCGATAGAGGAAATAATTTCCAATGCCTTGGTGCATAGAGACTATTTTATTTCCGCGCCTGTACGCGTATTTGTTTTCCGTGACAGAGTAGAGATCATCAGCCCGGGTCGTCTCCCAAACAATTTACAGGTCGAAAATATCAAGTTGGGGAATTCCTGTACAAGAAATCCGGCGCTTGCTTCGTTTGCTTATCACATCATCCCCTACCGAGGCTACGGTTCCGGCATCCTCAGGGCGATAGAAGCGTATCCTAATATTGAATTTATTGACGACCGCGAGGGCAACAATTTTAAGGTCATAATGCGGCGGGTCTAGGATTCAACGTTCAACGAGCCCTTGCCTTGAATATTGCGAAACGCTCTTTTATTTTGCCTTTTACTGTGGTAATATTAGCAAGGGGAGGTGAGAAAGAATATGTTTATTGAGGCGACGACGCCGGCGTTGATCGTGCTGGGCCTGATTCTTGTGGCTCTGGAGATATTCATCCTGCCGGGCGGTATCGCCGGTCTGATCGGCGTCGTCATGATGATGGCCGGCTTGTTTTTCATGGCCGATACCGTCGCGCAGGGCATCCTGTATATGTGTATCCTGCTGCTGTTCATCGTGATCGTGTTGCTTCTGGCGTGGAAAACAGGCAATTTGGAACGGTTATGGAACCGGATCTCCCTTGGGGCCAAACAGGATAACCGGGACGGGTATGTGGCCCCCAAGCAGGACTATGCCCGCTATTTGCACCGCACGGGCACGGCGCTGACTTTGCTCCGCCCGTCCGGAACAGCCGAGATCGAGGGAGAGCGTGTGGACGTCGTCTCACAGGGAGACTATATCCCGCAGGGCGCGCCGGTTAAAGTGATCGCTGTGGAAGGGACGCGCATTATCGTGCGCGCCAACAACGACTGAGCTGTACGCTCAAAATTAAAGGAGGTCAATAATATGCCGCTTACCGCTCCGGTGGTTTCTGTTGTGATCATTGGCATCGTCGTCCTTATTTTTTTAATGGTCCTGTTCAGCTTCATCCCGGTGGGGCTCTGGATCTCGGCCATGGCCGCCGGGGTGAACGTGGGGATTTTCAACCTTGTCGGGATGCGTCTGCGGCGCGTCGTGCCGAGCCGTATCGTCAACCCGCTGATCAAAGCGCATAAAGCCGGGCTGGGTCTCAATTCCTCCCAATTGGAAGCTCATTATCTGGCCGGCGGCAATGTGGACCGCGTGGTCAACGCCCTTATCGCCGCGGAGCGAGCGGCGATCCCGTTGCCGTTTGAGCGGGCGGCGGCTATCGATCTGGCCGGGCGCGACGTGCTGCAGGCCGTGCAGATGTCCGTCAATCCCAAGGTCATTGAGACGCCTACTGTTTCCGCCGTGGCGGCCAACGGTATTGAACTCAGGGTCAAGGCGCGCGTCACGGTGCGGGCCAATATCGACCGGCTGGTCGGCGGCGCCGGGGAAGAAACGATCCTAGCCCGCGTCGGCGAGGGTATCGTCACCAGTATCGGCGGCTCCGAATCGCATAAGGACGTGCTGGAAAACCCGGATGTGATCTCCAAGGCGGTCCTGAACAAAGGACTGGATTCCGGCACGGCTTTCGAGATACTGTCCATCGACATCGCCGACGTCGACGTCGGCAAAAACATCGGCGCGACGCTGCAAACCGATCAGGCCGAGGCGGATAAACGGATCGCGCAGGCCAAGGCGGAGGAAAGACGGGCGATGGCTGTGGCGCGCGAGCAGGAGATGAAGGCGGCTGTGGAGGAGATGAAAGCCAAGGTAGTGGAGGCGGAAGCCGAAGTGCCGAAGGCGATGGCCGCCGCTTTAAGGGAAGGCAATATGGGCGTCATGGATTATTATAATTTACAGAACATCGTCGCCGACACAAAAATGCGGGACACGATCAGCACGTCTACGCAGCCGCCCAAAGCCCACATTCCTGATAGCGAGCCGAAAAAATAACCGGGCGCTGCCGGACGGAGGCTAAAGCATGGACAAATTAATTGTTCAAGTGATCATGATAGCGGTCCTCGCCGTCTTCTTTATTTCGGCTAACCGCAAAGCCCGCAAACAAATCGCGCAAAATATGGCGGACCCGGAAAAAGCGGCGGAAGCGGAGCAGCGGCTGCGGGAGTATGTGGGGACCCCGGGCCGGGCCGCGCAAACTCCGGCCGGGCGCGCGTCGCCGCGTCCCGCTCCTCCCCGAACCTATACCCGAACTCACCCTCAACCTCAAAATCACCCCCCGGCGCCGCCGCGGGAGGACGGCCTTTGGCTGCCCGAGGCGGCGGAGCCCGACGGCCGGGAAGCCGCTTACCCGCCGCCGCACCAGCATCACTATACCCAGCAGATCCGCAATCCGCTGGGCGACGCCCTCCCCGACCGGGTCAACGAGAGCGTGCGGGGGCAGGAAGGCGTCTGGGGCGACGAGGGGCACAGCGAACATTACCGCAGCAATTGGCTGGCGGAAACCGCGAAAGAGGAATCCCCGCCCCCGTCCTCTGTCAGACTGGAAATCAGCCCGCCTGAAGTCATGCGCGGCGTAGTCTGGGGGATCGTGCTGGCGGAACCGCCGGGTCACCGCCGTCTTGGGCTGCCCGGCCGGCGGAGACGATGAAGCGGGGCTCTCTTGGCCTGAAACAGCCGGACGGCATGATGGATCTTCTGCCGGGACAGCTGGCCGCGCTGGAAGCCGTTCAGCGAAAAGCGCTCGAGGTCATGCAGGCGTGGACCTACCGCCGGGTGCGGACTCCCGGCTTGGAATTCCGCGATTGCGTCGAGCCGGGAGCGGATCAGGACGATAAATTATACAAGTTTTTTGACCGGGACGGCAATATCCTGGCGCTCCGACCGGAATTCACCACCCCGATCGCCCGCATGGCGGCGTCTTGCTGCCGGGAGGAAACGCCGCCGCTGCGGTTTTGCTACGCCGGTCCGGTGTACCGCTATGGCGCGGAGCGTCAGCGGGAGTTTTATCAGGCCGGGGCGGAACTCGTCGGGGCGGAATCCCATCTGGCGGACGCGGAGGTGCTGGCCCTGGCGGTCGAAGTGATGAAAGCGCTGGAAGCGCGCGGTTTTCACCTTAGTCTGGGACATAACGGGATTTTAAGCGGGTTCATGCAGGAATTCGGCCTGCAGGGCGAGCTGCGGCGGGAGCTGGAAGACGGGATCGCCCGCAAGGACATCGTGAAACTGGAAGAATTGATCCAGGCGCGCGGTCTGCCGCCGGAAGCGGCGAAACTGCTGACGGCGCTGCCGACTTTGACCGGACGGGAAGAAGTGCTTGACGCTCTGGATGAATGGGGCTGGATGCCGTCTGTCCGGCGGGCGGCGGAAGCTCTGCGCACTATCTACAGCTACTTGGGTGAATTCGGGGCGCAAAAAGACGTGACGCTTGATCTGGGGATCTTGCAGGGTTTTTCCTATTATACGGGCGCGGTCTTTGAGGGCTATTTGCCGGGCGTAGGCGCGCCGGTCCTGGACGGCGGCCGTTATGACGGTTTGTACGGCGACTTTGATTTTCCGCAGCCGGCCACCGGCTTTGCCCTGCATCTGGGCTTGATCACGGAACAGCTGGAGGAAATCGAGATAGCGGGCGCGGATTTTCTCGTCTACGGCCAGTCGCCGCTCAAGGTGATCAAGCGGTGCCGCGAACTGCGCCGAGCCGGCAAGAAAGTGGAGATGGCTCTCTCGTTTCTGGCGGAAGACAAGGCGAAAGAATTGGCGGCCGGCCGGGGCATCGGCATGTTGGAGCGAGTTTGACGGCAGTCGGAAGGAGACGCTATGCGGGTTATGGTCTATGGGGCCGGCAGTTGGGGAACGGCGCTGGCTTTTGTACTGGCGCGCGGCGGCCATGAAGTGTTCCTTCACGGACGCCGGGGGGAGGATATGGCGGAAATGGCGCGCTCGCGGGAAAACCGGCGCTATTTGCCGGGCGTCATCCTGCCGGCGGCGATCACTCCGGTGGCGGATGAGGAATTCCTTTTTCGCTGCGAAGCGGTCATCCTTTCCGTCCCTTCCCACGCGGTGCGCGAAGCCAGCAGATCTTTGCGCGGACTGCTGCCCCCCGGCTGCGTCGTCGTCAATACGGCCAAAGGAATGGAAGAAAACACTCATTTGCGTTTGAGCGAAGTGATCAAATCCGAATTGCCCGGTCATCCGGCAGCCGTGCTCTCCGGCCCCAGCCACGCGGAGGAAGTGGGGCGGGAAGTGCCGACGACTGTGGTGTCGGCGGCGGCGACAGCGGAAGTGGCCGAGTTTGTGCAGGATATGCTCATGACCGATAGTTTCCGTGTATACACAAATATGGATATAATTGGGGTAGAATTGGGCGGAGCGCTGAAAAACATCATCGCGCTTTGCAGCGGCATGATAGAGGGCATGGCCTCGCGTGACAATACCAAAGCCGCCCTCATCACCCGCGGCGCGGCGGAGATGGCCCGTCTCGGCACGGCGCTGGGCGCGGAGCAGGCTACTTTTTTCGGTTTGGCCGGCATCGGCGATCTGATCGTCACCTGTATGAGCAAACACAGCCGCAATTTGCGCGCCGGACGTCTGCTGGGAGCGGGCATCCCGCTGGAGCAGGCCCTGGCCGAGGTCGGCATGGTGGTCGAGGGCGTGCGCAATACGAAAGTGGCTTATGAACTGAGCCGTATACAAGGCGTGGAAATGCCGATAACCGAACAGGCTTACCGGGTGCTGTTTGAAAGGCTGGCGACGGAAGACGCCCTGAAGACGCTCATGCGGCGCGGGCGCAAACATGAACGGGAGGAACTGCCGGGGGTGCTAAGGAAGTACTGATTTAATTCTGAGGCGGCTTCTCGGCGCCGAAAACTGATGAGAAAGGCGGGCACAGACAGTGACGCGTGGAAAAATATGGATATTATTGGGTCTGGGGGTCTTGCTTGGCTGCGCCGCGCCGCTCGCCGGGCAATCGGCGCCGGTCGCGGCGGCCTCTTTTCAGACCGCCGCTTATGAAAACCCCCGCACGATCATTATCGCCGCGCCGGGGGAAAAAGCGACGACCACCGGCGAGCATATCAGCCTGTATGGGGCCTGTGACTACGATTACCCTCTTTATTTGAACGGCACGGTCATTCCCTATACGGAACACGGGTTTTTTGCCCAATATTTATCTTTGCAAATGGGTGAAAACCGTTATACTTTGGAAAACAACGGCGTGATAAAAACCGTGGTCATCACCCGCGAGGCGAAAAAACCGGCGACCCCTGATCCGACCGGCTATTCCCCGTTAGGCGGTCACGGCGTCGTGCGCTTGGATAATATCACGCACCGGCAGGGACCGGGCGCCTCCTATCCTCTGCTGGAGCCGGTCGTCCGCGGCACGGCCTGTGTGATCACGGGGCAGAGCGGTTCGTATTACCGGCTGGCGGACGGCAGTTATATTTTCCAAAGCGCCGTGAATTACAGCGGCGCCGCTTTGGCGCGCAATCAGGTCCAGGCCTTTAAGACGACGCCTTTAACGGAGAGCCGTTCCACGGAGATCAGGCTGAAAATGCCGGTGCAGGCGTATTATAACGTGGAAATGCAAAACGAACATGCGGTGTTGACTTTATATAATACGGCGTTTGCCTGGCCGCCGGAATTGAAGGAAAACGCCATGATCCGCGACGCCGTCCTTTTGAGTGAGCCGGGGGCGACCCATACGCGCTACGCTTTCCGTTTCCAAGCCGGGGTGAAACCGGCCGCTTATTATGTAACTTTTGCGGACGGCGGGCTGGTCATAGGTTTCCGGCATCCGCCCTCTCCGGCGGCGGACGGCAGTTTGGCCGGCATGAAGGTGCTGCTTGACGCCGGTCACGGCGGCAGTGAAAACGGAGCGCTGGGCGCGGCGCTCACGGCCTCCCCGGCGGAAAAGGACATCAACCTCGCCATCACGCTCCGCGCGGCGGACTATCTGCGCGGCCGCGGCGCCACCGTTATTATGACCCGCACTGAAGACGTCTTCGTTTCCCTCGACGACCGCGTGGCCATGATAAAGAAAAACAATCCGGATATAGCGGTTTCGATCCACAACAATTCCGTGGCCAGCACCACGGACCAGACGACGACCAAAGGACTGCTGATCTGCTATTCGCTGCCGGCCCAGATGGCGGACGCCCGGTTTTTCGCCGACGCTCTGAGCGCGGCGACCGGCCGGCCGCAGAGCGGTTCGGGGTTATATGACAGCAATTTGGCGCTGACCAGGCTGACCAACTGCCCGGCCGTGCTGATCGAAAACGCTTTTATGTCCAATCCGGACGAATACGAATGGCTGCTGCGGGAGGACAGTCAGAACCTGCTGGGAGCGGAAATCGGCCGGGTGATCGAACAGCGTCTGTTGTTGAATTAAGGTTCTTGCGGGGTAATAGAAATTGCACAGTCTTTTTATTCTTCCGGCGGACGCGCATGTGACGGGCAAAATCGTTTCGAAAAGCGACGCGCGGATCGAGGGCAAATTCGACGGGGACATTGAAGTAAAAGGAGATCTGACTTTGGGCGTTTCCGCCGAAGTGGAGGGGAGCATAAAAGCCCGCAACGTCAGTGTCGGCGGTAAGGTGAAAGGCGGCGTCACAGCGGGCAACCTGCTGGAAATCACTGCCAGCGGCTCTTTGCGCGGGGATATAATCACGAGGGAATTGCTCATCGAGACCGGGGGTTTTTTCGTCGGCTCCAGCAAACATTGGTGAAAAGGCGGTCAGCTGAATGATCGACAAAAACCTGTGGCGGGAAGCCGGCCGTGACAAACTGTATCTCGCGGGCATAGTGCTTTGCGGTCTGCTCAGCGGCGTCGCCGTGCTGGCCCAGGCCTGGGTCTTGGCCTGCGTCGTGCGGGCGGTTTTTCTGGACGGCGCGGCGCCCCTCGGCACGCGATCTTTCTTTGCCGCCCTTCTCGCTTTAGTCACTCTGCGCGCTTTGACCGGCTGGCTGGAAGAATGGTTCGCGCTGCGTCTGGCGCGGGGCGTGCAGTTTCGCTTGCGGGAAGCCGTGCTGGCCCATATGGAGAAAATAGGCCCTCTCCGGCTGCGGGAAGAACAGACCGGGGAATTGTTGCATTTGGTCACGGAAGGCCTCGAAGTCCTGCACGCTTATTTCGGCAAATATCTGCCGCAGCTTTTTAAGACCGGCATATTGCCCATCCTCTTTCTGGGGGTGATATTCCCCCGGGACTGGACGACGGGGCTGATTTTGCTGGTCACCGCTCCCCTGCTCCCCATGTTCATGATGATGATCGGAAAATGGGCCGGCAGCGAAACGAAAAAACGGTGGCGCGTTTTGGCGCGGATGACGGGATATCTGCAGGATGTGCTGCAAGGGATGACCACGCTGAAAATCTTGGGGCAAAGCGCGAAACAAGCTGAAAAAGTCGAGGAGATCAGCGAGGATTTCCGCCGCGTCAGTCTGGGCGTTTTGCGGATCGCTTTTTTATCCGCTTTGACGCTGGAGCTTTTCAGCACGCTGAGCATCGCGATCGTGGCGGTGGCGCTGGGATTGCGCCTGGTGGGCGGCGGCATTGATTTTCAGACGGCGTTTTTTCTGCTGCTGCTGGCGCCGGAATTTTATTTGCCCATCCGTTCCCTCGGCGCTCAGTACCACGCCAGTTTGAACGGGGCCGCCGCCGCCGAGCGCGTTTACGCTTTTTTGCGGACGCCCGCCGGGGGGAGCACGGATGACAAGGGCAGCGCGGCGCCGGACCCCGGACGGCTAAAACCGCGCCTCGGCGTAGACGCGGCGGCGGGAATAAGCGTTTCCTTCTGTGACGTGACGCTGACCTATGGCGAAGAGCGGGAAAGAGCGCTGGAAGGCCTGAGTTTTGAATTGCGGGCCGGCGAAAAAATCGGCCTGGTCGGGCCGAGCGGCGGCGGCAAATCAAGCGTGCTCAATCTTCTGCTCGGATTTGTCCTGCCGGACAGCGGGCGGATCCTCATCAACGGCGCGGATATGCGGGACCTGGATATAGAGGCCTGGCGGCGGCTGGTCGCCTGGGTGCCGCAGAAACCGTGGGTTTTTGCCGGGAGCATCCGGGACAACTTGCTGCTGGGGAACACCGAGGCGACAGAAGAACTCATGCGCCAAACCTGCTCGGAGCTAGGCCTGGCGGAATTTGTGGCCGATCTGCCCGACGGTTATGCGACCCGCGTCGGTCAGGGCGGGCGCGGACTTTCCGGCGGCCAGATCCAATTATTGGCAATAGGTCGGGCGGCTCTGCGCCGAGCGCCGCTGCTCCTTTTGGATGAAGCGACGGCCAATTTGGATCTCGCGCGGGAAGAAACCGTCCAAAACGCTCTGTGGCGGCTCATGCGGGATAAAACCGTCGTCGCGGCCGCTCATCGTCTGCAGACGACTATGCGCATGGATCGGATCCTCGTCCTGCAGCGCGGCCGGGTGAGCGAAAGCGGCGCGCCGGCGGAACTCATGCGCCGGGACGGAGCGTTTCGGGCTCTGCGGCAAGCCGGACTCGGCGGCGCCGGGCTATAGGCGGGCGGGCCTTGTGGAAAAACAGCTTGATTCCATGACGGTTTTGCGGCGGCTGCTAACTCTCTTGCGGCCTTACCGGCTGATGATGATCGGCGCCGCCGCTTGCGGCGCTTTGACCGTGCTGGCTAACGCCGGACTCTTAGCCGTCTCGGCGGTTTTGATCTCCTCGGCGGCGCTGATGCCGCCTTTGTTTGAGTTGACGCTCCTCATCGTGGGCGTGCGCTTTTTTGGCGTCGGCAGGGCCGCTTTGCGCTACGCGGAAAGATACTTCACTCACGATGTGACTTTCCGCATCTTGAAAAAGATCCGCGTCTGGTTTTACCAGGCGATAGAACCGCTGGCCCCGGCCAATCTGCAGTCCCGGGCGGAAAGCGCCCTTTTTCGCCGGATCACCGCTGATATCGAGACGCTACAATTTTTTTACATCCGCGTCCTAGCCGCTCCTTTTATCGCCTTTGTCTCCGTCGCCGCCTGCGCGGTTTTTCTCAGTTTTTTCAGCCCGCCGGCCGCCGCTTTTTTGATCATACTGGCGCTGACGGGCGGAGTGGGCGTGCCGCTGCTGGCCCGGCGGGTCACGCGCGGCGCGGCGGCGATGACAGCCCGCCTGTGGGACGAAGTTTACGGCGGCGTCACGGATTTCGCTCGCGGTTTGGCGGAACTTACGGCCTGCGGCGCGGCCGGGGCTAAACGGGAGGCCGTCGCCGCCGCTTTGCGGGAAATCGGGCGGCGCCGAAATAAGCTCCACGCTCTGGACAGCCTGACCGCTGTCCTCATTCAGTTTTTCAGCCATCTGGCCCTGATCGCCGGAGTGTTTTCCGGAGTCGGTCTGGTGGCGGAGGGCCGTATGGAGGGGATATTTCTCGCCATGACCGGTCTGGTCGCGCAAGCGGCGTTTGAGTCGCTGCAGCCGATGCCTTTGGCGCTGGAACAATTGGACGAGGGACTGACGGCGGCGGAGCGGCTTTTTTCCCTGGTCCCGGACGACGCGCCGCGGCGGGCGGAACCGGAGCCGCCGCCGTCGCCCGGCTATGAAGCGGCACCGGCGGCGGTGAAAACAAGCGCGCCGCCGGACATCGTGTGGCGGCAGGTGTGTTTTCGTTACGGGAAAGAAGAAACTTTCGCGCTTCGGGATTTCTCTTTGCATTTGCCGCCGGGCGCGAAAAAAGCGCTGGTCGGCTCGACCGGCGCGGGCAAGAGCACCGTCGTCTCCTTGCTGCTCCGGTTTTGGCCGTATACGGCCGGCAGCATAACCATGGACGGCCGGGAGATCACGGACATGGCGGCGGAAGAAGCGCGCGCCGCGCTGGGGGTTTTGAGTCAGGATCCGTGGATATTTCACGCCACCATCCGGGAAAACATCCTGCTGGCGCGTCCGGAAGCCACGGCGGCCGACTTGCGGGAGGCGTGCCGGCTGGCCCGGCTGGACGAATTCATCCGGACTTTGCCGGACGGGTATGAGACGGAAGTGGGCGAAAACGGCCTGAAGCTTTCCGGCGGTCAGCGGCAGCGAGTGGCGCTGGCCAGGGTTTTTCTCAAGAACTCCCCCGTTATCATTCTGGACGAAGCGGAACAAGGGCTGGATACGCTGACCGGCGAGGAGATCCGCGCCTCGCTCCGCGACTGGGCCGGGCAGAGGACGGTCCTGACGGTCACGCATAATTTGAGCGGGCTGGAAGATATGGATGAGATCATCGTGATGGACGAGGGCCGGGTGGCGGAACGCGGGACCCATGCCGCGCTGCTGTCTCAGGCGGGCCGTTATGCCCTGCTTCGGAGGAAAGGACTGCGAGAACTGTGAGAGAGGAGAAAAGAGCGGGACATGACGATCATCTCCTGCGCCTCAGCCCCGAGCGTTTAGCATCGGACGGCAGCGCCGTGGCCGCGGCCCCTGACGGCGCGGCTGTGTTCGTTCCGGGGCTTTTGCCGGGCGAAACGGCTCTGGTGGAATTGACAGAATATAAGAAAAATTATCGCCGCGGAAAAATACAGCGGCTGCTCAGCGCGGCCCCGGAAAGGCAGGCCCCGGTCTGTCCGCTTTTTGGCCGCTGCGGCGGTTGTCATCTCCAGCATTTATCCTATGCCGCCACCCTTGATTGGAAGCGGCGCTGGGTGGAAGACGCCCTGCGCCGGATCGGCGGCGTGACGGCGGAAGTGCTGCCGGTATACGCGGCGGAGCGGCCCTGGGGTTATCGCAATAAGGCGGTGCTGCATTGGGACGGGGGCGATCTGGGTTTTTTTGCGCCGCGCAGCCGTACCGTCGTCCCCTGCGAGAGCTGCGCCCTCCTGCCGCAGGCTATGAACGCCGCGCTGGACACCGTAAAAAAGGAACTGGCCGGACAAGCGCCGGGAGCGGTCGCTATCCGGTGCGGCGCGGGCGGCGAACTGGCCTGTTCGCTGCCGGGCTGGGCGGACACTCTGACGGCCGGCGTCTGCGGCCTCGTCTTTCAAGTGGGCCTGGCCACGTTTTTACAGGTAAACCCGGCGCAAACGGAAGTTCTCTATAACACTGTCCTGGAATGGGCAAAGCTCTCCGGCCGGGAAACAGTCTGGGATCTCTACAGCGGCGCCGGCGTGATATCTTTGCTTTTGGCCGCGCGCGCCGCTCAGGTCAGCGCCGTGGAAGAAAATCCCCGCGCGGTACAAGAAGCCTGGGCTAACGCCAGGCGCAACGGCATAGATAACGCGCGTTTTTTCACGGGTAAAACGGAAACCGTCCTCTCGCGGAAATCTTTCGCCGCGGAGCGCCCGGACGCGGTCGTGGCGGATCCGCCCCGCGCCGGTCTGGCGCCGGAGGTGACGGAAGCGTTGTTGACCGCCCTCCCCCATCGTCTCGTCTACGTCTCCTGCAACCCGGCGACTCTGGCGCGCGACGCCGCTTTGCTCAGCCGGAAGTACCGGCTGACCGCCGTGCGGCCCGTGGACATGTTTTGCTGGTGCGTCGACGTGGAAACGGTGAGCTTGTTCGAGCTAAAATGAAGGGCGTTTCAAAAAATTTTTTTTTGGAAAAAAACAGCTTTGGTGACAACCAAGGTTGTCACCGTTTTTCTTCGGGCGCAAAGCCGAAACTCCTTGAAAAGACGGCAAAGTTGTTGTAAAAATATTACAATATCATACATATATTGTCATTTTTCGGGGAGATAATTTGAAATTTGCCTGTGTTGACTTATTCTGCGGAATCCATTAGACTGGACTAAATCCGTGGGTTATCAGCGGCAAACTTCTTGCTTGTTTCCGCTGATACGGAGCGAACATAAAAACGGCGGTGGTAAGCTCTATCGTTAGCTTATGCTAACGAAACTGCGACTCCCCCGCGGGTGTGCGGGAAATTTGTCACATACCTCCCCCTCCCTCCGCTTCCCCGCGACGGATTGATTTTATTATAAGGCAAAGGAGTTAAGGATGACATGAGTATGTTTACAAGAAAAGGGATCCGCGCGCGCTGCTGCCTGAGTTTGCTGCTTGCGCTCGCCCTGCTGGCGATCATGCCGCTGCCGGTCGTCTGGGCCGGACAGACGCCGGGCGAAGACGGCGCGGCGCCGGAACAGCCGGAGGGTGTTTATGAAACCGAGGACGACACATTCCGGGCGGAAATGCGCGCCGCCGCCGCGGGTGTGTACGTGCCCGGAGCGGACACGGCCGCGCTGGCGGAGGCTATAACCGAGGCCCAGGCCCGGTATGGCGACGCCGAGGCTTCCGCGGAAGCGACGTCGCTCGCGGCCCTGGGCACGGCTGTCGCCGCCGCCGAGGCGGCGATCCAAAGCGAGGGACTGACCCAGAAAGAGGCGGACGCTCAGGTCGCCCTGCTCAAGGCGGCGCAGGCCGCGCTGGTTTTGAGCGAAGACCTGCAAAACCGGCAGGCTTTGCCCGCAGGCGATCATCCGTTTGCCCAGCGGACCGCCCTCTGGAATTACAGCGTTCCCGCGAACCCCTCCATGGGGCACGCCGCCGTCGCCCACGAACTGAGCCGGGTGATTTCCGGCCCGGACGGGAAGGCGGAACTGCGCCTGTTTTTCCAGCCTTTGAGCACCGCCGGGCTGACCGGGTATCTGGAAACCTTTGCCCGCGTGGATCGCATATATTATGACGACGGCGGCTATATCAGCCATTACGATAAAACGCCGGCCGCCGTTTACGAAACGTATGAAGGTTTTACCGACGCCCACGGCCCGATACATCAGGGACTCTGGTATCCGCGGGAGCTGGGCATTCCCGTTTCCCCGGGCGAGGAAGAAGTGATCGTGGAAGTATTCGTGCCGGTAATGGAGAAGATCAACTCCGGCTCCGGCACGCAGCTGGCTCGGCTGCGCCTGGACTGGAGCGGGGTTGACCTGAG
Organism: Gracilibacteraceae bacterium; assembly: GCA_031266805.1. Classification (GTDB taxonomy): domain Bacteria; phylum Bacillota; class Desulfitobacteriia; order Desulfitobacteriales; family Syntrophobotulaceae; genus JAIRRL01. Next base: position 16,141 of record JAISAH010000111.1, on the reverse strand, counting down.
CGGCGGCGCCCAGCGCGCCGACGTCGCCGATCTGGAGGCCGCTCTGGCGGAAGCCGGCGGCAGCGGGGCCGCGGGCTGGACGGCGGCGTCCCGCGCCGCGCTCAGCGCCGCGACGGCGGCGGGAGAATGGCTGGTGAGCCGTAACGCGGCTTTGACCGTCACCCAGGATATGGCGGACAAGCGGGCGGCGGCGGTCCGGGCGGCGCTCAGCGCGCTGCTGCCGGCCGCGGCAACACCCGTAAACCCCGGTACGCCGGGCACAGGCGGCGGCGCGGGCGCCGTCGATCCGGCGCAGGACGGCCGGTATTATGTGAATGTCGATCTGTGGCACGCGGAACTTAATAAATCCTCCATGGGCAGCGTCGCTTTTGACAAAACCGCGCTTGTGATCACGGAAGGCGGCAGTTCCGTTATGCATATCGCCACCCACCCCGTGGAGGTGAGCGGCTACACCACGGGCATCACCGAGGTGGAGGGGGCCAGTGAATTGGTGAGCGCCCCTTTTACGACCAACACAAAGTTTGACGGCGAGGAGCATGAGATAATCTACCTGAAAGTGTTTGAAATCAGCCTGCCCGACGTCTCTGCGGAGTATCTGCCTACGCGGATCAAAGTCCCCTACACGCCGATGGACGCGGTGGGCGCGGCTACGGACGGATGGCTGGAAGCACGGTTCCGTATCAACTGGGCCAGTGTGAAAACCGCCCCGGCCGACGCGGAACTGAATCCCACCGAGAACGTGGCTTACGGCAATTCGTCTTTGAGTCCGAGCAAAGCCCCGACCGCGGCGCTCAGGGATGAGACGACGAATATCCGCCTGACGGCCCCCGCCGGCGTGGTGCCGGAAGGCGCGGTCTTTGTCGTCGCCCAGATCGGCGCGGAAAGCGCGAGTACCGGCTATCAGTTGGCGCAAAGAGCGCTTACGGAGATCGGGGACAAATTCACCCTCTTTGACATCAGCTTGGAACTGGAGGGCGAGGCCATTCAGCCGGACGGGCTGATCACGCTGCGCATACCCATTCCGGCGGGCTACGACCCGGAAAGCGTCCTTTGCTACCGCGTCAACGCGGACGGCACGGCCACGCTGATCAGGGGGCGGATATCCGAAGATTTCTATGAGGTGGATCTCAATCATCTGAGCCTGTACGCTCTCGTAGCGGGAGCGGCAAAAGTTCCGCCGCCGCCTGTACCGCCGCCCGCGGCGGCGACTGTGACGGCGCCGGCGGCCGCGGCGGCGCCCGAGCCGGCTGTGGTCCGCGCTGACGCGCCCGCCGCCGCCGAGCCGGTCAGGGTCCAGACGGAAACGGAAGCCGCGGCAGAAGAGACCGTCCCGGAAGCGGCGCCGGTGGTGGCGCGAGCGGCGGAACCCGCAGCCGCGGCGACTGCGCCGGTTGTCAACGAGCAGGCGCCGAAACAGAGCGCCGGCCTTCAGGCCGCGGCGATAGGAGCCTTGGCGCTGGCCGCCGTGGCCGCTGGGTTTATCATCAGGCGGCGGCGGGCTAAACCGGGAGCCTGAACCGGGCACTAATGTCCTAAAAAGAAAGGGGATTTCATCTGTGCGGTTAAAGCGTATCATCTTGAATCTGGCGGTGGCGGCGCTCCTGGCGCAGACCTGCTTCGCCCCGCCTGTCTGGGCCGCGGCGGACGGGGCCTATCTGGCCGCGACCAACACCTATTACCTGAACCCCGACACGGGGCTGACCGACGACGGCGGCAGCCAGAACACCGCCATCGGCGAAGGCATGTGCCGCAGCGTCGTCTATAAGGACGCGCTGGCGGAGATCGAAAACGGCCAGATCTACCTGACCGTGCGTCTCCTGCTCATGAGCAACATGCGGGATGTGCGTCTTTGGGTCCAGCAGGGATCGGGCGGCGCTTACCAGAGCGTCACTCCCCGGATCATGATGGAGGACGCGGCGGCGGATTCCGCGGATTACCGCTTCGCCGTCCCCGCGCTCACCGGCTATATCTCTTGGGCGATGTATGTGGAGCCGATGGGACGGGACGTGAAATTTTATATGAATGTCAGCGACGCCCTGCGGGAAGGGAGCGGGGATTTTATCGTCAGCGTCAAACCGGCCGCGGCGCCGGCGGAAGCGAGCGAACCGCCCGCCCCGCCGGCGGAAACGGCAGCGCCGCCGGCGGAATCGCCGGAACCGCCGGCGGAAACGACCGCGCCGGCGGGACCGGCCGCGGAAACGGGATCCCCGGCGGGATCGGCGCCGGCAGCAAGCGAGTCGGCGGTCGAAACGGAAACGCCGGCGGAACCGAGTGCGAATGATTCGGTCGCCGCGCCGCCGGAAACGAGTACGAACGACCCCGCCGCGCTGCCGGAAGCGAGCGATGTGACCGGCGATTTGACCGAACCGGAGGGACCGGAGGAACCCGCGGCCCCGGCCGACCCGCCGGGAGGGGCGATTCTGGCGGCGGGCGCCGCCGCGGCGGTGCTGGCCGGCGTCCTGATCGCCCGGCGGGCCGGGAGGAGCAAACCATGAATATCCCGCGCGCGCCGCGGGCCGCGCTCCCGCTCCTGCTCCTGCTCATCGCGCTGGGGGGCGGCGGCTGCGTGGACCAAAACCCGGCCGGGCCGCTGCTGGCGGAAGACGGCGCGGCCGCCTACCGCCTGATGGCCACGTCGCGCGCCACGGTGGAGATCTGCGACCGCCTGGGACTGGAACTGGCGGGAGTGCCCTCGCTCGCGGGACTACCCGCGCGTTACGCGGACGTCCCCCGCATCGGCGCTTCCATGTCCCCCGACATGGAACAAATCAAACTGCTGGCCCCCACGGAAATAGCCGGGCCGGACACCTTGGCGGAAAGCCTCTCCCCCGGCTACGAAAACGCCGGCCTGCCGGCCACCTTCCTGAATCTGCGCAGCGTGCGGGGTTTATACGAAAGCGCCGACTACCTGGGCGGCAAATACGGCGCGGCTGAGGAAGCGCGGGCCTTGCGGCAGGAATACGAAGACCGCCTCGCCCAGCTGCGGCTAAAACAAGACGGGCGCCCCGCCCCCCGCGTCCTGATCCTCATGGGACTGCCCGGCGCTTATATCGAGGGCACGCCTAATTCCTACATCGGCGATCTGGTCGAACTGTGCGGCGGCGTAAACGTGGTCACAGATCCGGCCGAAAGCTTCGTAAACTGGAACACGGAGGAATTGCTGCTGCTCGACCCGGATATCATACTGTGCGCCGCCCACGCCCTGCCGGATCTGGTCAAAGAGATGTTCGCCAGGGAATTTATGGAAAACGACATCTGGAAACATTTTCGCGCCGTACAGGAAGGGCGGGTCTATGACCTGGACTATGAGATCTTTAGCATGAGCGCCAATTTTCTCTGGCCTGAGGCTCTGGATCAGCTGGAGGACCTCTTCTACGAGGAGAGCGCCGCGTGAAGGCCGCCGGCAAGCAATTGCTGACAGGCATGCTGGTCTGCGCCGTCCTCGCCGGGCTCACGGCGCTCCTTTTTTTCGCGTCCCTGAAGATAGGCAGCATTTCCGTTACCTGGGCGCAGCTGTGGCACGGCCTGTTCACGGCCTATGACCCGCGGGTGGCGGCTATTCACGATCTGCGCTTTCCCCGCGTTATCATCGCTCTCTTGGCGGGCGGGATGCTTTCGGCCTCCGGACTCTTTCTGCAGGCCGCTCTGAAAAACCCGCTGGCCGACCCCGGCATCATCGGCATCGCCGGCGGCGCGGCCTTTACCGCCGCTGTGGTCGCCGCTTTTTTCCCCATGCTCTATTTCTCCAAACCCATCTTCGCTTTCATCGGCGGAATTATGGCTTTTCTGCTCATATACCGGCTGGCGTGGAAAGGATCGCTGGACCCCGTGCGCGTCATCCTCGTGGGCGTGGCGGTCAGCGCCGTATGCGCGGGACTGTCCGAGGCTTTGTTCGGCATGAGTACCTCGGGCGGCGTCTCCCCTCCGGTCAGCGGTCTGAGTCAGCGCTCCTGGAGTGACGTCCGCCAACTGGCCCTTTACGCCGCGGGCGGTCTGCCGGCCGCCGTGCTGCTCGCTCCGGCCTGCAATCTTCTGGCTCTGGAAGACAGAACTGTGCGCGGTTTGGGTGTAAACGCCGATTTCCTGCGCGGTCTCATCTCCGCCGTCGCCGTTCTGCTGGTTTCGGCCGCGACCGCCATCATCGGCGTGGTGGGTTTTCTGGCCCTGATCGCCCCGCATATGGCCCGCCGGCTCGTGGGTTCCGATCACCGGATCCTCACCCCCTGCTGCGTCTTGCTCGGGGCCTTTATCCTGCTGGCGGCGGACACTTTGGGGCGCGTCCTCGCCGCGCCGGCGGAGATATCGGCCGCGGTGCTGATGAACGTGCTGGGCGGGCCGTTTTTCATCATCCTGCTGCAAAGGGGGCGCCGCGTTGGCCGCTCATAGCCATAGACTGCAAGTGGAAAACCTCTCCTTCGCCTACGGGGCGACCGCCGTGCTGCGCGGCGTCAGTTTCACGGTCCGGCCCGGCGCCGTGACCACTCTCATGGGAGCGAACGCCTGCGGCAAAACCACGCTGCTCCTGCTCATGACCAAAAACCTGAAACCGGACGCCGGGCGGATCTTGCTGGACGGCCGCGACATAGCCGCTCTCCGGCTGCGAGATTTTGCCAAACGCGCCGCCATCGTCCATCAGAAAAACACGGCGCCGGACGACCTGAGCGTGGAACAGCTGGTCACTTACGGGCGAACGCCGCATATTTCCCCGTTTCACAGCCGGTCGGCGGAGGACGGGGCGCGGGTGGCCTGGGCTATGGCGGCGACGGGGATAGCGGACATCGCCCGGCAGCCGATGGGCACTCTCTCCGGGGGGCAGAGACAGCGGGCGTTTATCGCTATGGCTCTGGCCCAAGACCCCAAGCTTCTGTTTCTGGACGAGCCCACCACTTTTCTGGATATTCGCTACCAAGTGGAAACTTTGCGCCTGATCCGCGCGCTGAACGCGGAGCATGGCATCACGATCCTGATGGTGCTGCACGACATCAATCAGGCCGCCGTGTACTCGGACGAAGTGATCGCGCTGAAAGACGGCGTGGTGCTGGCCCAGGGCCCGCCGCGTGAGGTCGTCACAGATGAGACGGTTTTCGCCATGTACGGCGTCCGCCTGCCCGTGCGCGCCGACGGTGAGCGGATATGGGTGCTGCCGGTCTGATCGGTCTTCATGGAAGGAGTTGATAAAAATGTCTAAAATAACCAAGCCGTTCTTTGTCCTGCTCGGCTTCATTTTTCTGACCGTCGCGGCGGTCGGCGTCGTCATGCCCATTTTGCCGACGACCCCTTTTCTCCTCTTGACCCTTTTCTGCTTCGCCCGCGGTTCGGAGCGATTTCACCGCTGGTTTCTCGGCACGAAACTGTACAAAAAATATCTGCAAAGCGTGGTGCGGGATAAAACGATGCCCATGAAGACCAAACTCGTCATCTGCCTTCCCGTCACCGTCATGCTGCTGGCCGCGTTCCGTTTCACCCCGGTCTGGCCCGCGCGGGTCTTGATCGCCGGCGCCCTGCTTTTCAAATGGTATTATTTCCTCTTTGTCCTGAAGACCAAACCGCCCGCCGGCCCGGTCAGCGTCACCACGGACGGATCCTCCTGTGATTGACCGGCGGCTCTTAGCTCTCGCCCCGGAGGCCGGACGCCGGGTGGCGGCCGCGGTCCTGGCCAAATGGGGCGCTCTGCTCGCGGATGTGATCATCATCGCCGCGGTAACGCGCCTACTCGGTCTCCTGACCGCGGGCGGCGCCGCGCCGGACGAGCTGGCGCTGACTTTGGCCGTCTGCGCCTTGGCCGCCCTCCTGCGGGCGTTTTGCGGTCTGCGGGCGGAGAAAGCCGCGTTTGCCGTCCAGACCGGCGTGAAGAAACAACTGCGGGAAAAGCTCTACGCCCATCTCATCAGGCTCGGCCCCGATTACGGCGAGAGCATCGGCACGGCGGAGATCCTGCAGATCGCCACCGAAGGGGTCGACCAGCTCGAAATCTATTTCGGCCGCTATCTGCCGCAGTTTTTTTACAGCATCGCCGCGCCGCTCACCCTTTTTGGCGTCATGGCCCCCATCGATCTGCGCGCCGCCGCCGTCCTCCTGATCTGCGCCCCGCTGATCCCGGCCGTCCTCACCTTGATCGGCCGTCTGGCCGGGAAGATGGCCGGCCGGCAGTGGGACTCCTATATCTCGCTGGGAGACCGGTTCCTGGAAAACATTCAGGGCATGACGACGCTGAAAGTGTACGGCGCGGACGGCGGGCGGCAGGAGGAGATGGCCGGCGAGGCGGAATCTTTTCGCCGCTCGACGATGCGGCTTTTGCGGATGCAGCTCTCCACTCTCATCCTCATGGATATAGTCGCCTTTGGCGGGGCGGCTCTCGGCGTCGCGGCCGCCGCCATGGCTTATGAGGCAGGGCGCGTTTCCATGGCCGCCGCTCTGGCGCTGGTGCTGCTGGCGGCGGAATATTTTATCCCGCTCCGGCAGTTGGGTTCGTATTTCCATGTGGCGATGAACGGAGTATCCGCCGGCGAGCGCATGTTTCAGTTCCTCAGCCGGGAAGCGCCGCCGGACGGCGAGGCCGCCCCGCCGGACGGCCCCCTGGATATCGAGATCCGCGACCTTTCTTTCCGCTATCCGGGCGGCGACCGGGATACCCTGACCGGCGCCGATCTTTCCGTCCCCGCGGGCACGCTCACCGCTCTGGCCGGGCCTTCCGGCTGCGGCAAGAGTACGCTGGCCGCTCTCCTCAGCGGGCAGCGGCGGGATTATACCGGCAGCGCCGCCGCCGGCGGCCGGGAGCTGAGTCATATCGCGCGAGACGATCTGCGCCGCCGCGTCACCTTGGTCAGCCACGACGCTTATGTTTTTACCGGCACGGTGGCGGACAATCTGCGTCTCGCCCGGCCGGAAGCGACGGAAACGGAGATGACCGAGGCCCTCCGCGCCGTCCGCCTCTGGGATTTTCTGCAGGAGGCCGGCGGCCTGACCACGGCTCTGAGCGAACGGGGGGCCAATCTCTCCGGCGGGCAGCGGCAGCGGCTGTGCATCGCCCGGGCCCTGCTGAGGGATAGCGCGGTCTATATTTTTGACGAAGCCACGTCCAATATCGACACGGAGAGCGAAGAAGCCATCATGAACGTGGCCCGGCGGCTGGCGGAAACCAAGACCGTGCTGCTCATCTCCCACCGGCTGGCCAACCTGACGGCGTGCGCCCGGATCTACCTTCTGGCGGACGGCCGCGTCGCCGAACGGGGAACGCACGCGGAACTGCTGGCCCGGGAGGGCGTGTACGCCCAGCTATATAACGAGCAGATGTTACTGGAAAATTATGGCAAAAGAGGTGTTCGTCCTTGAAGATCATGGCAAAACTCATCTTGCTGGTCGGCCCCCTGAAAGGCATACTGGCGCTGGCCGTGCTGCTGGGCGCTCTGGGCGCTCTGGCGGCGGCGGCCATCCCCGTTCTCGGGGCCGCGGCCCTGCTCACAGCGGCGGGGATCGGCGCCACTCCGGCGCCGCCGGAGTGGACCCCGACCGTTTTCGTCGGTCTGGCTTTTCTGGCCGGCCTCTCCCGCGGGGTTTTCCGCTACGGCGAGCAGACCGCGAACCATTATATCGCTTTTCGCCTGCTGGCCCTGATCCGGGAAAAACTGTTTGCCGCTCTGCGCCGCCTATGTCCGGCCAAACTGGAGGGCAAGGAAAAAGGCGATCTCATCGCCGTCCTCACGAGCGACATCGAACTCTTGGAAGTGTTCTACGCCCACACGCTCTCGCCGGCGGCGATCGCCCTGATCATGGCGGCCGCCGTCGCCGGTCTGGTCTGGATCTGTCACCCGCTGTTCGCCCTGATCGCCCTGACCGCCCATATCGCGCTGGGCGCCGCCCTGCCGGCGGTCGCCTCTCGTTTTGCCCGGGAGGGACAGCGGCGTCTCAGGGAAGAAAACGGGCGCTTTGCCGCGTTTTATCTGGACAGTCTGCGCGGGCTGCCCGAATTGCTGCAGTACGGCGGCGCCGAGGCAAGAAAACGGGAAATGGGGCGGCGGACGGACATGGCGGACGCGGCCCGCCGGCGGCTGAACCGGCTGGAAAGCGTGACCGGGGCCTTGGCCGGGCTTTTGGTCACAGCCTTTACTCTGCTGGCTCTGGTCGCCGGCTGTCTCCTGTACGGGCAGGGGAGGATCGCGGCCGCCGCCGTCCTGCCGGTGGTCCTCATTTTTTCCTCTTTTGGGCCGGCGCTGGCTCTGACCGCGTTGGGCAGCTCTTTGCCCGGCGTGCTTGCCGCCGGACGCCGCGTGCTGGCCATCTTGGAGGAAGAGCCGGAAACCCCGGAGGTCACGAACGGTGAAAGCCCGGATTTCAGCGGAGCGGAGAGCCGGAACCTCAGTTTTTCCTATGGCGGCGAGGAAGTGCTGCGCGATATCTCCATATCGCTGGAAAAAGGTGTGATCACCGGCATCACCGGTCGGAGCGGCTCCGGCAAATCCACGTTTTTGAAGCTGCTGATGCGGTTTTGGCAGCCCCCGGCAAACACGGTGTTCATCTCCGGGGCGGAGATCGATCATATCAACACCGGGCGGCTCCGGGAACTGGAAAGTTTTATGACCCAGGAGACCTATCTGTTCCATTCCACCATCGGCGAAAACATCCTGATCGGCCGGCCGGGGGCGTCACGGGCCGATATGATCGCCGCCGCGAAAAAAGCCGCGCTGCATGATTTTGTCCTCTCGCTGCCGGAGGGTTATGACACGCCGGTGGGCGAGATGGGTTGCACGCTTTCGAGCGGGGAGCGGCAGCGAGTCGGTCTGGCCCGCGCTTTTCTCCACGACGCGCCCCTCCTGCTCCTGGACGAACCCACGAGCAATTTGGACAGCCTGAACGAGGGCGTTATTCTGAAGGCGCTGCGAGAGGAAAAAAGCGGCCGCGCCGTCGCGCTGGTCTCTCACCGCCCCTCGACGATGGGCGTCGCGGACACCGTGTATCTGCTGGGAAACGGATGAGCATGAGTTTCTCTGATTTTGTAAAAAAAGCGCGCGCCGAACTCGGCGTCACCCAGCGGCAATTGGCGGCGGATCTGCAGATCAGTTATGTGACCGTCAACAGATGGGAAAGAGAACATTCCACGCCGAACGCGCTGACGCGCGTATCGTTTGTCAATTATTGCCAGGCACGAGGCATCGCGGTCCCGGCGGAAATCGCCGTGAGCGCGGGCGCGGACGACGGCTCGCCTAGCACGGGCGCGTTCGCGGATCTGTGCACCGTCTCGGAGACGGCCCTGTATTTGCGCCTCAGCCGGGGAACGATCTACAATCTGCTCAAAGGGGGCGGACTGAGCGCCCTCAAAACAGGCGGGCAGTGGTTTATCCCGCGGGCGGAGCTTGAGCGTTACCGAAGCGAGCGTCAACATCCGGGGAAATAGCTTTTTTGACGCCAGTTCCCCGGCCCGTTCGTCACTTCTGCGGAAAAAAATGGGTAAATAGCGAAAAAATATGAATAAACGCCGGAAATATGTAAAATTCCTCTCTGAAAAAACATTAACTTTTTTTCGCCAACTTTCGTTTTTGACAGGGGCGCGCGGAGCGGCGGCGCTGAAACCCTGACGGATCCAAGCAAGTAAATTTGAATGTTAACATATGTTAATTTTGCGCATTGCGCAAAGATGCTAACATTAACGTGAAGAAAAAATGGAATAACCTCAATAATATTGGTTAATGAAATTTTATCAAAAATTTTCTCCCAGGGTATTGACACGCTCTTTCTATTGTGGTAAATTAATATCAAGTTATCAACGACTAACGGCAGAGCGCAGTCAAGGAGAAGTTTCAGGATCATCAGTGAGCGAAAGTTAGTGTTACCTATCGAGGGAACCCCTCCGCCCTCCCACGGAGGGGCGACTCCCCTCCATCCCCTCTCTTCCGAACCGCGTCCCAGAATCCAACGAGACCCAAGTCGCCACCCGGCGGTCCCTTGCCTCCCCTTCCAGGGGAGGTGTCCGCAGCAGGAGGGCGCGCCGCCCTACTGCTGCGGACGGAGGGGTCCCCGCCCGTGGTAACAAGGAAAGGGTGTTTACACATTCGGCAGCCTGGAGCAAGTTCAAGCACAAATACCGGTATGCTCCGGGAGTTACGGATTGGCCATTTGTAACGCGTCGAGGTGTTAACATAACAGCCAAAGCGCCGCTTGTACTCAGGCGGCCCGGCACAATAACCAGAACCCATCAGTTGCAATTATGAACAAAGCTGCCTACTGCTCAGTGTTAGGAGAAAGAAGTTTATAATGTTGAAAAACCACAAAATCACCACTTTGCTCGTCGCCGCGGTCTTGGCTTTCAGCCTGATCGCCGCCCCCGCCTTCGCGGGAACTTGGGGCGCCCCCGACAATCCCACAGCCGGAAGTGACACTGCTCCTGTATACTATCTGTTCTATGACAACGGCACCGATATTGTCCCTGTTCCCCATGGTCAGGGAGTTGTTAAGGGCTATGACAACCCTGTAGATGGAACAGTTACTTTCTATTTCAAGCACACGCTAGTATACTACACTGACGCCTATGTAGAAGATATTGAAGTGGATAGCACGTCTGTTTATGCGGAAGATGAAGGTGCTGGCAATGGAGAAGCTGTCTTTAATCTCTCTGATTTTGAACTTATTGACGTAGTAATAGACGACGCCGAAGATTCAATTTCAGCAATCGAAGCTGATTTTTACCTGAATTTCTACCATGATAACGCTCAAACCTACTACTTGGCCAGATATCCGCAGTAACTCATCGCTTTGATAGCACCAGTTGCAATTGACATTTGGGAGCGCCGCTTTTGATGGCGGCGCTCCCGTGTAAAAATTAAGTAGTTATGGCGTATTTTACCATATCGCTTTGCCGCGAACCCTCGCAGGGATGGGTTACAAATTTGTAGGAGATTATGGTATGAATACCGCCATAACTCTATATTGTGGAGTATTAAATATTTATGAAAAATAGCAACTTGCCGTTGTTGCGCAAAATGGCTGTGCTTTTGATGGTAATAGTTCTAGCCCAACCGTTTAGTTACAGCCTTGCACCTGTTTGGGCCGATGGTAGTGGCGATCCTGTGGCTGAACATTTGGCCGCGGGGTATTATTCTGTTCCGATTCAATTATACAGAGTAGTCGCCCCACAGGCGCTCCAAGCCAGCCAACGTATTCAGTTCAATGAGCGCGCGCTTGTATATAGTGACGGCGCGGGGGAATACACAATCACACTGCAATACAATTCGTACAGTGTTATTGACTTCATATCCATCGTTGACCCGGACTGTCACAGCGCAATAAAAGACAGTTATGGTAGCGCCTATACTGATTTGGCGAAACTCAAACCGGGAACCCTTGATTGCCCGGCGGACTTGCTGGTGGAACTGACGGACAAAGGAACGATAGACGCGATAAATAATGAATACTACCTAAGTGGTGTGCAGCGAGAAATCGACGATGAAACGATGGATACAGGGCTTCTCACATTTTCGCTGAGTAGCAAACCGACCGAGGTATGGACTAGGGCTTACTCAGACGCTATTACTGCAGCAGGTTATAGCTTTGTTGACCAAAGTATAGTCTTCAATACCGACGTGGCTATCTCCCTGCCTGATGGATCGTTGGATGAAGGCTTTTACGAAATGAGTTGCTTTTGGACTAACCCTAATATATATACCGGAACTGGCACTGACAATACAGCGACTAGAGTCAATTCAGCCTACACTGTGCCGGATTTCCTCGCGGGCGCTGAGGTGGCGGTGGACGACGCAGGGAAGCTCAAGGCTGTTTTCAAGCTCAAAGAGTCTGATGATGAGTTCACTCTACAAAAAGCGAGCGGCAGGAAGCTTGCTTCGGAGGCAAACCCTCGATATTACCTAAATGAGCAGATGGGGGCGGCGTGGGCCAATGTGGAAATAATAGACGCGAGCACTTTTGAATTGGATATGGACTACACCGATCTGATTTTTGGTGTATACTTAAAACTCCATACAAAAACTCTCTACAATAATAAAGATGTCTCACAAACTGCTAATGCCTGGCTACATTTAAGTTATGTACCTATCAGCGCGGAAGTCAAGCAAACCGAATCAGGCGTAGCTCTCCGCTATCTCAGCACCGCTATTCCAGCTAGTGCGGATTTTTCTGCTGAGCAATACAGCGAATACGATCCGGCGCTTCCCAATATGCGTCCAGGGGATTTTGCCGCAATGGCTGCCCTCAGCGGTAGCGACACGGATCGATACCGTGTTTACGCACTTGGGCTACTCAACACAGCAGGGCATACTTTTGCTCCTGTGAATGACGTCACAGTCTGTTTCCCCATACCGGCGGAATGGGATACAAATAAAATCCGAATTCACAGATGGCTGACCGCCGATAAAGAAATCAACTATAACGTCCCTTTTACCGTTAGTGAGGACGGACTCTTTGCTGAGGTCTCGACAAAGGATATAAAAGCATTGAACGCTTCATACTTTATCGGCGAGATGGTCCCCGGCATCAGGACGGATAATCTTCCTTCCGGGCTGTACCGAGTTTCCGTCGCTATTATGAATGATCACGAAGATCAACCTTCTATGGGCAACACCGCCATTGAGAATGAATGGGGCTACATTGAGACGGTCGCTGGCCAGACACCGCTACTGTATTTGCAGAACAGATCTGTTTATGTGGGAGAAACGCTTCAGGGTTATTTGAGCGAAATATATCATGACAATGTGCCCGCAGAACACCTCTCTTACTTTACAGACGAGGAAATCATCGCCAACGATGTGGATGGGGTATCACAGAATATCCATGAGAATTACAACATTGAATTTCCGAAACGTATAATTCTACCACTAGCGTCACCCAGCGCCAGAGACGAATACCGTATATTAATGGACATCCCTATTATGGAATTTGGCTCGCGCTATGCTCGGCTAGTCGTCACCTCAGCCACGCTGTTTGATGGGGAGAACCCTCTCGCCGGCTATGACAAGAACGTTTTGGCCGCCGCCTTGAAGGAAGCGCGGCGGGCGCTGGAAACAGTCGCGCTGGAGAAAGTCATGGATCTGCGGGCGGCGATCAGCGCGGCTCAGACTCAATATAATAAGACCGGTTTGGATTCAGACGGGATCCAGACGGCAAAAACCGCGCTGCGGGAAGCTATAGCCTTGGCGCGGGAGACGGAAACGGATATCGACGACAGCGACTGGCCGGTCATCTACGGCCCCGGCGTCTATAAGGGCGTGGGCCGGGGCTATGCCGGCAACGGCAGCGCCGCGATCGAAATCAATGTAGAAGTGAGCGACAGGCGTATCCTCGGCATCACGGCCGGAACGCACGCTCAGACCCCCGGCTATTTCGCCATGGCCTTTACCAACGGCGGCACGGGTGTGGTGAGCGGGCAGACCGCGGCTTCCGTGCCCGCTCAGATCATGACGGCTCAGGCCGCTGGCGGCGTGAGTCTGGAGGACGTGGACGCCATAACCGGCGCGACGTTGGCCAGTAACGGCATCAAAGAAGCCGTGGCCGCCGCGCTGGCCGAGGCTGAGGCCGCGCGGCCGGCGGCGGACGAGGCGGCGCTGGAAGCCGCTGTCGCGGCGGCTGAGGCGATAGAGGGCACAGGCTATATCGCCAGTTCTTACACGGCGCTGACCGCCGCCGTCGAAGCGGCTAAGGCGGCGCTGTTGGCCGGCGGTCTGAGCGCGGAGCAAATCACGGCGCAGATCGCCGCACTCGAGGCCGCTCAGACGGCGCTGGCCGCCGAGGACGATCTGCTGGTCGGCCTCATCGACGGCGAATATTCCCTCGCGAACAAGACCGAACTGTGGCACTATACGCAGAATCAATATTCCATGGGCAACAACGCCATCGACCACGCTCAGTCTAAGCTCGTGGTCGAAAATGGGAAAGTCGAATTGCGCCTGATCTTCCAACCCCTAACCTTTTTGGGACAGCAGGGTTCCTTAAAAGAGTTTTCCAAAATGGAAAATGTTGTTAAAGATGACGGCGGGATCCTTGTAACTTATAAGCTGGTCCCGGCTGAGGTTTACAGCCACTACGATACTAAAGACAGTTTCAACACGGGTGAGGATTGGCTTTACCCGAAAGAACTCGGGATAGAAGTCACGCCGGGCGTGGAGTGGACGGACGTCTACGTGAACGTCCCGATCATGGGCGCGTCGGCTAACCAGCCGGCCCGGCTGTGGATCGACTGGAGCGGGATCGACCTGGACGGCGAGGCGCCTGACGCCTCCGCTCTGGACGCGGCGATAACGGCGGCCGGGAACGTGAGCGCAAACGCGAGCGCCTATAGCCCCGAGTCTTACGCCGCTCTCTTAGCCGGCGTTCGGGCAGGCCAGACCCTGAAAACCCTGGAGGGCGTGACCCAGACCATGATCGACACACGGACGGCGGCGATTCTGGCGGCTATCGAGGCTTTGCTGCCAGCGGTCGCTCCGCCTCAGCCTCCCGATGAAGCCCCGACGAGCGTCCCGATAGAAGTCGCGCCGAAGGATATCATCACGGGCGATAACGGCGCTCCGGCCGCCGCGGTCACAGTAGACGAGGATTTTGTCACAGACGCGGTGCAAGAGGCCGTGGGGAACAACACTACAACTCTAGAAATCAGCGTGAATTTACCTGATACCCTGCCGGAGGGCGTGACGGCTGTAGACGCGGTCTATGTGGCCCTGCCGCCGGCGGCGCTCGATGTTTTACTCGAAGAACTGGAGAAAGAAGACAGCGCCTTGGAAACCATTACCATCACATCGCCGGTGGGCAGCATCAGCTTTGACCGGGAGACGCTCGGCACTGCACGCGCGCAGGCGGGTGCGGGTAAAGACGTGAACGTCGTTATCAGCAAGCCGGCGCAGGCGCAGGAACAGGCAGAGCTGGACGCGCTGCCGGAAAGCGCCAAGGGCGCCCAAGTGTTTGACCTGAGCGTTTACTATGTGGAGGGCGACACCAAAGAACAGATACGGAATTTCGGCGGCAATCTCACAATCTCTTTGCCATACGCGCTGCCGGACAGCATAGACCCGGCGCGGGTCACGATTACAGTCTGGTATGACAGCGAACCCATGCCGGGGGCGGTGGATTACAACTCGGACACTAGCAGAGTGACATTTTATACCAATCATCTCTCCTATTACGCGGTCGGCTATGTGGAAAAGGCGGTCACGCCAGACCCGCCGGTCGGGAAACCTTCTCCGAACGGGGGCGGCGGCTTGGCGACAACCGCCATTCCGGAAGCAGCCGCGCCGATCACGGTGAGCAAAGCCAGCCTCAGTTATATCAGCGGCGCGGACCGGGTGCAAACTTCCGTCGCCATCTCCCGTCAGGGCTGGACGAGCGCCGAGGCGGTAATCCTCGCTCCCGGCGGGCAGAATAACCTGATCGACGCGCTGGCCGTCGCGCCGCTGGCCGGTCAGGAAAAAGCCCCGATCCTCCTCAGTACCGGAACCCTTGACCCCGCTGTGGTCGCGGAGATCCAGCGCCTGGGCGCTAAGAAAGTTTACGCCGTCGGCGCCATCAGCCAAGATGTGATCGGCGCGCTGCAGGCGGCGCTGCCCGGTCTCACGGTTGAGACTTTACGCGGGGCCAGCCGTTTTGAGACGGCGGAACTGGTGGGCGCGAAACTGACCGCCCCGAAAGGCACATTCATCGTCGGTTATAACGCTATCGCCGACGCCGTCAGCGCGGCTTCATTCGCCGCCGCCAACGGCTACGCTATCCAAATAGCCAGTCCTGATGGCAGCGTCAGCGGCGCGCCGACGGGAGAGGTCTATATTCTGGGCGGCCCAACTCTGGTGCGTGACGTGGCCGGGGCCACAAGGCTCTACGGCGCGACGCGCTATGAGACGAACAAGGCCGTCCGCGACGCCCTGAACTTTGAGTACACGAATATTTACACGGCGGACGGGAATACTCTGGTGGACGCCCTGACCGGCTCCGCCCTCGCCGCCCAGACTAAGGCCGCCATCGTCCTCCTGCCGGGGAACGATCCCGCGGGCGCGGATTTCGGGGCCATCACCCCGGAGACCAAGCTCTACGCTTTCGGCGGATAGACGCGCGACCGCGCCAAAGCGAAACAGGGAGCGCGGCTATCGGCAGGAACACACCGCCATGAGAACACCTGAAAGTGACAACTTATGTATGGCGGTGATGTTCCAAC
>JAISAH010000105.1 GCA_031266805.1 Gracilibacteraceae bacterium | reverse complement strand
AAGGTGACGAACCGTTCTCTCTGTTTGACGGGGTAAGAGAGAAACAGCTTGCGGAACCGGCATTTGAACCGCTGCTCCGCTTCGGCGACGATATGGCCCAGATAGGCGGCGATTATGTCCCGCCTTTTTTGCAAAATCTGCTTGCCGTCGTTGTCCGTCAGGGTTTCTTCTTCCTCCGGCGCGGCCACCCAGCGTTTTAGGTCGTGGAACACGCAAAAACGGTCGCTCAAAGTGCCGCGCAATGAGAGTTCTTCCGCCGCGTAGCCGTAGAGGTATTCGGGGGTTCCGTCCGCGCCGATCCGGTTCACGCCGATCACGGTCGGCAGCATCGGCGCCGCTTCCCCTGTCGGAGTAAGAAAACTGACATAATTCACGCTGTCCGGGGTAAGGATACCGGGGCGGATATGGTCTTCCAGCGCGGCGTAATGGGCTTTGTTCAGGTAGACGCCGGCCGCCGTGTTCGAGGTGCCAAAATCCAGGGCCAGAGGCAGATCTGTTGGCGCCGGTTCCCGCACGGAGTAAGCGAGCAGGCGGACGGCATAAAAGAAGATCTCCTCGCCGAGCGATACGGGATTACCGCCTTCCGGCTCGGTGCCAGCCTGATTGTAGACTGCGGTGAGCAAATCGGAGAATTTTTGCGGAAAAAGGTAAAGCCGGTAGGTCTGTCCCGGTGTTTCTCGGCAGGGAAGGGAGGCGAGGCGGGTCAGATAGAGTTCTTCCCGGCCGGGATAGGCGGTTACGCGCAATACGGCGCAGATACTATTCAGCGAGTCTACGATCAGGGCGTTCGTTCCCTCCAGTTCCGCGCGATACGGCAGGCGGCAGTCGTCGAAAAAATTCGTCTCCAGGCCGGTGAACAAAGTGATTTTGGCTTGCAGACGGATCTCGTCCGGCAGGAAGGACTTTTTGACGCGCAGGAGTTCGCTCTGCAAAGAGGCCAGGCCCTCCGGCGAGTCGGATCTGATGAGAAACGCTTCCCGGCTGCCGCGGTAGAGCCAGATGAGCCGGATGAGTTCCTCTCGGTCGATTTTTTCCATATCCGGCGCGACGATTTCTTCCAGAGCGCATATATCCCGCAGCTGCGGCAGATCCATCCGCTCCAGTTCTTCCCGGCGATAACGCCCGTAACGCGCGGCTTTCCGCGCGGGAGTCAATGTGTAGCCCAGCTTTTTCACTTCATATCACCGCCTGACCTGTTTTTCTCTCTCGGTTTACCGTTTAATAAAGCATGATTTCTCCGGGTTCCATCGTTTCGTCGACTCCGATGATGCCGAAATGTTTGTCCCAGAATATGACGACTTCTATGTCCAGCGCGACAAATACGTCGCGAAGAAAAGCGATTTTGCGCTCGTTCTCGGCGCTGCGCTTATAGCCCAGATAAACGAGCAGCCGCCGCCCGTATTCCGGGTCGAGATAACAGCCGGATCCCGGATAGAGACGGCGCAATATCCGGATGAAAGCACTGAGGAAAGTGCCGGAGCGAAGCATTGAGCGAAGCGCCGAGAGCAGGGCGTCTGTTTCGGCTATACTCAGCAAAGTGAAAATATCCGCGTGACCGGCGCCGTATCCGCCGCTTTCCACATATTCGCGCAAAAATATTTTCTCGTATTCGGCGCGGCTGAGACCTTCTCGCAAGTTACACCAGCCAATGATATGAGCGAACATGTCGAACAGCGTCCGCGCGAGTTCCGGGTGTTCCTGCCGCGCCCGATCGCCCATCAGAAAGATGAACACGGAGAGGTAGCGGTAATAGCCGTTTAGCTCCAGCGGTTCTCCGGGCCGGGGATCGCCGTTAATGTCTGGCAAGGTGATTTCCCAATAGGGACTTATTGTTTCAGGCGGTATGTAGGTCATATCGCCCGGATCTCTCCCCTGCGCGATTTCGCTCAGCATCGCTTCCCACAGGTATATCATATGAGGACGCCCCGCGCCTGATACTCAGGGAAATGAAGCTGGACGGCCGATGTTAGAAAACTCATGATATCCCGGCTGAGAAAATCCCGCCGCGCGGTCTTGAAGCGCAGGAGCAAAGTTTTGAGTCCCGTCCGGTCGCGAATTTCGTCCCGCAGAAAACCGTCCAGGTCATAAGTCTCGCCCGCGGCTGTTTTGAGCAGGGCAAAGGAGTCGAGTTCCATCTCCCGCCCAAGGGCATATGAACTAATGACGCTCCGAAGTTCGGCGGGCGTGCGCAGGCGGGCCTGATCCCGCAGGCGCAGGGATCTGCTCTCGTTGCTTACGAGCGGATAGGGATACTGCGTGGACAGATCCTCTTTGACGCGGAAAAATCGGTACATATCCATTTTTAGAGCCTTCGGTTCGGCTGATACTACGACAAGACTGCCGCTTTCCCGCCGCGCGGCTGAGACGGATTCCGCTTCCGCGATCAGGTAGGCGTGTTCTGTCCCAAGGTCGGCCAAGTCAAAATTGTATTCATAGTTCAGTTTATCCAGAGCCGGTTTGGGGAAACCGGTGCTTGTCGCCGTCACGCGGTCGATATTCCAGACCGGGATGAGATCGCGGCGGAAGCGCTCGGTTTCCGGCCCAAAGTCCACGGAGACGCTGCCGGCGGGTAAACCGTCCGGAGCTTTGATGGGCGGCGCGTCAACCGGGGCGAGATCGAAGAATTTATCCAGATAGAGAAGCGGCAGCGTGCGCCAAGGCAGACCGCCCGCGACAAAAGCTTCGTATATCCGGCGCGGCGCCTCCGCGTAGCGCCGGCAGGGGATAAGGCGAAAACGGCAAGAGTGTTCCTTTCCCTCGGCTTTGATCAGGCCAGGAAAAAGCGGGGCGTTAGCCCGGATCCGTTTGACGGCCAGCGCGTCTCCCGCGTAAAACACCGTGAGCCAGGGGAGGGGAGCGTCCGTTTGGGCGCTTTGCAGCGCTTCCGCGCTGATGTGATCCGAGCCGTCCACATCCGGAAGGAGCGGGCGCAGAAAAGGATGGCTGCTGTCCGCCGCGCCGCGCGGCAGTACCGTATGCGCGCAGGTCAGGCTGTCGTCCGGCATGGTAACTTCCGAGCGCACCCGCTCCGCCAGCGCCTCGTACTGGCGCCGCGTTTCGGCGCAAAGCGGCAGCAGCGCCTCATTTACGATTTCGCGCAGAAGCGCTTTATCCTCTCCGCCGCGCATGGCGTTAAACTTTTGGATGATAATATCTTCCGGAGTTTTCATCCCGCCGAGACTCCTTCTTTATTTTTTACAGCATAACACAGTCTGAGCAGACTGTCCAGCGATAGTTATTTTCGCTGTGGTTTTCGTGTTATATGCTGTTTTTCAAACATGTCATTACATCTTTCTTTAATCTTTCTTGCGTTTTTTACGTTTTGATCGTCTGCGGTCCGAAAAAATATCTATTGCCATTACCATTGAAGTGGTCGCTATCACTACTAGTATCACAATGGGCGTAGTTATCCAATCCATGT
Source organism: Gracilibacteraceae bacterium (assembly GCA_031266805.1). Lineage (GTDB taxonomy): Bacteria > Bacillota > Desulfitobacteriia > Desulfitobacteriales > Syntrophobotulaceae > JAIRRL01. Next base: position 549 of record JAISAH010000105.1, on the reverse strand, counting down.
CGCTGTTTTCATTGACAATTGATGAAAACGAGACAAAGGAAAACAAAAGTGCCAATATTGCTAATGTTGTGGTCATATGTTTTGATGACAATGAATAATCTGGCGGCATATCCTTAATTGATTCTATAATAATACTGGTCAAATCATCTATCGAATAGACATCACTTTTATTAATAGAAATAGAGTATTTTTTCGAAATGGCTGATTTTAATGAAAATTCGCTGTTAAATTTACTTTTCTCCACACTCAAGGGCTTTACTATTGCAATCATCTCCTGATTACCTTGAGATACTTTCTGGTTGTGCAATTTATTTTCCTGCCTTGAAAAAATAAAATTCACAATAAAAAAAACTATGCTGCTGCCAATTATTCCGCTCAAGATTCCAGCAACCCATTGGTTTTTAAAAAAAACCATATTGTTTCTCCTTTGTTTCCATGACGGCGCAAGCGCCGTCACAAATAGTTTATGAAACCTGGGTAGATAACCTTTCAGTCGCTGGTGATTTACTCACCTCGTAAAACGTGCTACAATACAGTTGGAAGCAGCAA
>JAISAH010000104.1 GCA_031266805.1 Gracilibacteraceae bacterium | reverse complement strand
AAGGTGACGAACCGTTCTCTCTGTTTGACGGGGTAAGAGAGAAACAGCTTGCGGAACCGGCATTTGAACCGCTGCTCCGCTTCGGCGACGATATGGCCCAGATAGGCGGCGATTATGTCTCGCCTTTTTTGCAAAATCTGCTTGCCGTCGTTGTCCGTCAGGGTTTCTTCTTCCTCCGGCGCGGCCACCCAGCGTTTCAGGTCGTGGAACACGCAAAAACGGTCGCTCAAAGTGCCGCGCAAGGAGAGTTCTTCCGCCGCGTAGCCGTAGAGGTATTCAGGGATTCCGTCCGCGCCGATCCGGTTTACGCCGATTACGGTCGGCAGCATCGGCGCCGCTTCCCCGGCCGGGGTGAGAAAACTGACATAATTCACGCTGTCCGGGGTAAGAATACCGGGCCGGATATGGTCCTCCAGGGCGGCGTAATGGGCTTTGTTCAGGTAGACGCCGGCCGCCGTGTTCGAGGTGCCGAAATCCAGGGCCAGCGGCAGATCGGTTGGCGCGGGTTCTGTTATCGTGTACGCGAGCAGAGGCACTATGTGAATAAATATTTCTTCCGGCAGAGTTTTCGGACTTTCGCCTTCATTGGCCGCTCCCGCCTCATTGTAAATTTCCGTGACCAGATCGGATAGTTTCTGCGGCAGAATGTACAAGCGGAAAGTCTGGGCCGGCGTCTCCCGGCAGGGAAGCGAAGCGAGACGCGTCAGATACAGGTCCGTCTCGCCGGGATAGGCTGTTACGCGCAAAAGCGCGCAGATATTATCCTCACTGTCCGCTACTATGGCGTTTGTACCCTCGATTTCCCTGTTAAAAGGGATCCGGTATTGGTCAAAACAATTCGTCTCCAAACCGCGAAACAGCGACAGTTTCGCGGTAAATCTTATGTCGCCCGGCAGATTTGTTTTACGCGCCCGCTTCAGCGCCGCCTGCAGATAATTAAGGCCTGCCTCTGAGTCTTCCTGGATCAGGAACGTGTCGCGGTTACCTCGATAAAGCCAGATAAGTTCAATCAGCCGTTCGCGCTCTATCCCCTCCGAAGGAGTCACGATATCTTCCTGCCGGCAAATATCCAAAAGCCGCAGTAAATCCAGTCGCTGCAGTTCTTCCAACCGGTAACGCTTATAACGCTTTTCCTGCCGGACCGAAGCCAGAGTGTAACGCATAACTTCCTCCCTCATCAGTTATAGGACATGATTTCGCCGATTTCCATCGTTTCGCCGACATCTATGATGCCAAAGTGGCGCTGCCAGAAAACAGTGACCCGGATATCAAGCGGCACGAAAGCGGCGCGGAGAAAATCTATTCTTTTTTCCTCCGTCTTATCCTGCGGACAGGCCAGATAGACAAGCAGGCGGCGCTCTTCCTCGACATCAAGATAGCAGCCGGCGTATGGGTAGACTTGTTTCAGCACGGCTGTGAAAAGCGCCAACGACATCCCCATGCGACAGACGCTTCTCAGCCCGGTAAGCACGATGTCTCTTTCCCGCTTACAGAAAAGCGACGTAAAATTGCGGCCGCATTTGCCAAAATCCCCGCGCTCCAATTGTTCCCGCAGCAGCATTTTCTCTATTTCCGCCCGGCTCATACCGGAACGGATATCGATCCAGCCCAGGACGTGCAGCATCATGTCAAAGAGAGCGGCAAAAAACTCCGGGCGTTTTGCCGGCAAGCCTCCGGCGAGCAGAGCAGAAAAAACCTGAGAAAAGCGGAAATACGGGTTTATTTCTATCGGGACGCCCGGTGCAGGTTCACCGTTTATGTCCGGCAGCACGACTTCGGTATAAGGGCTGACGGCACTGGCCGGGATAAATTCCAGTTCGCTCAGGCTCATACCTCGTTCGGCGGCGGCAAGTATCGCTTCCCACAGATATATCACACGAGTACCCCCCGCACCGAAAACTCCGGAAACAGCAATTGGGTCCGCGCGGCCAAAAAACTCATGATATCCCTGTTCAAAAAATAATCCCGCTGCTCCGCCCGGAATCTGAGCAAGAGAGTCTTTTTCACGCCACGGTCCCGGATCTCATCCTCAATAAATCCGTCCAGCGCGTATGTTTCCCCTGGCGCAGCATCGTTAGTCACCGCAAAGGAATCAAGTTCCAGCCCTTTAGACATGGAGAACGAGCGCAGGAAACGGGTTAGCTCCAGCTGAGACTTGATGGCAGTTCCGCTCTGGGCCTGGAGCCGCGCGGCAAATTGCGCTTCATACCCGTTTGTTACGAGCGGATAACGGAAGGAGTCGGCGGAACCCGGCGCGATGTTAAGCACCCGGTACACAGACAAATCCGGCAGTTTTTGCTCCGGGGTCACAGCGACAAGTTCGCTTTCTTCCCGCCTGAGCGCCGAAACAGAACCGCTTGGCGCATCCACGAGATAACTATGTTCGAGTCCGTGTTTCGAGAGGTCAAAGCGGAATTCATAATTCACTTTGTCCAGCGCCGCCTGCGGGAATTCACTGCCTCGAAGCCGCACTTTATCTATATTCCAGACGGGGATCATCCCGGTGCGGAAGCGCTCGTCGCCGAGATCAAGGCTGATATCCGCCTGGGTGACACCGGCCGGCGGATCTTCCAGCGGGACAAGGTCAAAAAATTTATCCAAATATATGAGAGGCAAGGTTTGCCAACTCACATCGTTTTGCAAAAAAAGCCGGTATATTTGGGCCGCGAGACGGTTATACCTGTCGCAGGGCATGAGCCGAAACGTCATATTAACATTCCCGCGCGCCGTTCCAGCGTAATACGGCTTGTCCGCCCGCAGGCGTCTGATTTTCAGAGCGTCGCCTTCATAGAAAACAGTAATGGCGAAACGATTTGCGGTCGGTCGCTCCGCCGCCTCATCCGGCACAAGCGGGCGCAAATACGGATGGCTCAAAACCTCGCCGCGCTCCAGCACGGTATGCGCCGTAATCCAGCGATCTTCCGCCGCCGTCTCCCGCCGTACTCTTTCCGCCAGTTCATTATATCGCCGCTCGGTTTCGGCGCAGAGCGGCAACAAGGCTGTTTCCAGCAGTTCGCGCATAAACGCTTTGTCTTCGGGGTTTTTCATCCGGTTCATTCTTTGCCGCAGATAATCTTCTATCACTCTTTATAATTCCTCCAATTCCGTTCCGAGTTGCAGTAGGGCAGGAAGTGGAATTTATGGGCGCCGATCTCAATCACGGACGCCTCCGTAAGCGGCGCCGGCTTGTACACGGGTTGATCGTCCACATAGGTCAGACCGCCTGATTCTCCGGGCAGAATAACGGTTTCATACGATTTAGGATCGTAGGAAACAGCGCTGTGCCGCCGCAAATCAATTTTGTCGTCGCCAAGTATTTGCACATCCATGTCGTCGCCGCCGCCAATGAAGTTCTTTCCGGCGTGCAGGGCGAACATTGAGCCTATGTTCAGTCCCTCGCAGCAAACCAGCGCGCCGACGCAAAACTGATTTACATTTTTTTTGAGTTCACGCTGGATCTCTTCCTCCGTCATATTCTTTTCCCGGTTTTTTTTCACCTCGACGCCGCAGACGGGGCAGATATAATTATGGCGGTCCGGATTGAACATATGATGGTTCACACATTCTATGAACGGCATAGCGATTCCTCCTTGATCAATAAACGTCATTCTCCCCTTGGCTCTCATCCCATACTTCCATTTCCCACTCCAATAGGATATCACTTCGGTAAAGTTCTATGCGAGCAATATAGCGGGTGCATTTGCCCCGCAAGTTAATATCTTGGTCTATTTGGTCAATTTCTGCGGTGAGATCGTGCAGCACTTCCAGATTTTCCAGCCCATAGGCCGCCGCTTCGTAACTCTCGCGTAATTCTTTGTTGTTATATCTGCTCTCTATCTCGCCCATCTTTTGCAAAAGCGCGCCCATATCATCCAAATCGCCGCTCAATTCCTCAACCGGAATACTAGCCATCGCTCCGGGAATCGTATCGTAGTATACAACGAACTCTGTCGCGTCAATAAAAATCCGTTTTAATTCGGCATAAAGTCGGATAAATTCCTCGTAAGCACCTTCCGGCACAGGTGCTGGGTCAAATACTTCTTCGGGTTCCGTTTCCAAGTCGCTCCGAAAAAAGAAGCGATTTGTTTGAATTAATTTGAAGTAAAAAAACTTATCCGCTCGTGTTTGTTCATCTTGCAAGCTGTCCAAATCCTGCGTTGTAGCATATATGATTTGTAACTGTTCATAGCTGCGCTGGCAGTTTCCCATCGGGACATTTGGGTCCCGACCATTGGCGGTAGACTGGATTTCTTCCATTTTTTCCAGAATATCCGCCAAATTAAGCAAGCTCTCCCGCATGGCATTGGCATCAAGTTCCGCCACCATTTCTACGGTAATAGCATAATAGTTTTCTAAAAAATCGGTAGCTCGCATATATTCTCTGGCGAATTCCTCATAATACTCACGCAAAGTAGTAGTCTGACTCTGGTTTTGACAACCACTGAGCAGGAGGATGAGTAAAGCAAAGATTAAGAAGCGGGCATTAAAATTAACTGTTCTCATAATATCCTCAATTAGTCAAGCGGACGATATTGGGAAACGAAGCCCATCCGCTTTGACTCTCTCGCTCTATCTCGCTTTCCATCTGCTGATAAGATGCATCGTAAGCAGTGTTGAGATTAATCACTGTTCTTAAATAATACCGGTATATTCTTTCGCGCTGGTCTTTATTGGCCGAGTTGCTGAAATCAGTAACCCTATAGGTAGCAATGTGATCTTCGATTGCTTCCACAAATCTTTCTCGCGGCAATGTACTACTAGTCTTGTACAATGAGCCATCATCGTACTTAGATGTATTGATGAGATAACGGTAAGGCGATCCGTTCACAAACAGAGCTTGTCTCAGAGCCTCAGTATCCTGGGGCGATACGGGAGTCTCCGTCTTCACCTGCCCCGATGAATCAGTGCTTTTAATCGTATAGCCTAAACCAGCCAATGCGGCGATGGTGACGGATATCCAAGGAATGCCCATATTGGTGTCCGGCAGGAGGATAACGGTATTGATCGCCCAGTTCAATCCGAATACCCCGATATCTTTATATATTTTCGCTATGCTGGCGTTCCAGCGCAAATGCTCCAATCGCGTGAAATAATAGTCGCCGCAGGAGTAGTCCTCTATGAAACTTGTTCCCAGATCAAAGCGTAGTAGATTTTCAAGGTACTCTCTGGCCTCTATTGTCCCCTGCCTTACTTCGTCGGGGACATCTTCTTTTAGGTATTCCCAGACATACAGCGGACGGTTGTAAGCCACAAGCTTCGGCTCGCCGCGTTCTTGCTCCAGCTTGTGAGCATATGCCGCCACTGCCCGCTTGGTATCCTCGCTCGTTTCCCCATACAGACGCAAAAACTCGGCCTGAGCGTCCGCACCGACGCCGCCCACCGCCGCTTCCCCGCCCAGAACAATAGCGCCCGGCAGAACCGCGCCGTCCCAGTCCAAGTCGGTATAGTGGTAGGTGTAACCGTCGTTATGTCCGTCGTACTCCGGCAAGTATTTCTTCGCGTTCTCAATATCCCGGTGGTTGCCGTAAACATGTTTTCCGGCGAAACGATTATACGGCGTACCGCCGCTGCTTAGCCCCAAAACAGCTATAATCATCTTGTCGAGCGCACTGAGACCGGGATTCAACGAGGTGAAGAACATCTCCGGAATGATTTTTTCCGGTATCACGATTTGTGCCGCCGCTGTGTCGTCCCTCACCATGTTTACACCGAACTCATTATCCGGATCAAAAACTTTGCTGAGCAAGGCGTAAGCATCCCCTGTTTTCGGGTTCGGGATCATGGGCGGCGCCCCAGCGCCTCCCGCCCACATTCGTTTACCAGATTTCGATTCCAGCGGCCGCAAATAGTCCTGACCGGAGGTGATCGGCGTAATAACGCCTCCGAATTCACAACATAAAAATGAATTCGTGGTGACTGCCCTGCCGCCGTCAAAAGTGAATTTTTTATGCGGGTCCCGCCATTTTCCTATGAGGCGGATTTGGCAGGGGCAGCCTGTCATGCTCTTGCCGGCGTCCGGCCGCCTGTAGCCTGTAATCGGGTCATATTCTTCCATGAACAGGCGAACGGAACCGCTACGCGGACAGTCCGGCGCCCCGCAGACGCCAAAGGTGGTGACATGTTTTCCCTCACCATAGGTACAATCGTTTTCATTCACCAGCGGACGATCGTAGGAATACACGCCATGCGACAGGAACAAGTTCAGCCGCCGTCCATGCGTGCCGAAATTGCAACGGAGATAGGCGCCGCGCACGAGGAACTCATGCACTGGATTACGCCGCCCAGCTTTGCGGATCGCTTTCAGATGATCCTCGTCGCTAAATTGTTTTTCCGGTGGCGAGGGCGCGATCCGCAGTTTCGCGGCGGCCTCCAATCTTTTTTCTACCTCGACCCATTCCGGGGGCAGTTCTCGATCCATTATTCCATCTCCTCTCAGTCCGCATTGGGAATTCATATTTTGAAAATCCATCTAATTAAATCAACAAAAAAAGGAAATATGAAAAGAGCATTTCTCAACAAGGCCTCTTCATCCATAAAACTCGTATAAATTTCAAATTTATTCAGCAGATACATGTCAATGATGAGAAGCAATATCAATATCAACATGGGAATATCCGAGGGATTATTTTTCGGATACTCCGACGTTACAATAAAAAAGAAACACCAAAGCGCACAAACAATTGTGTCCGCTGTTTTGATGACCTGCTTTATATTCAATCGACTTGGTTTTTCTGCATCCAAAATGCCGGACGCACCCCCAAATTCCAATTCACCTCGCCAACAGGAGCCCCGATTGTGAATACTTCTCCTGTATTCATCACAATTGCCGCCATGTAATCACCTGCTCCCGGCGCCCGCAGCCACCAGTGAAACGTTCCGTCCGATACTAACGTCTCGTTCTCCCAAGTGTATTCACCATAATAATAAGCCATTCTGGTCACATCATCAGGAAAATATTGGAACGCGTCTTCTGGCGTAAGAAGAAAAAGTCTGTCCGTCGTCGGGTTCCCTCCCGAAGCTTCAACCCATTCGCTATCTGGATTAGACAGTTTTGTTTCCATTATCCGAGATTTTTCCGCATCTGTAAACCTACCGTAAAAATCCTCGTTTAACCAGCGTCTGAGATCGCATTTTTCCCATGTAGTTCCTCCCGTATATTCAGCGTCCTTCCATTTCACATCATACATCCTGGACGCAACGCAGTTCTTAGCCAACAGCAGCATCCTGTCCGCGTCCTCCTCCAATATCAGCCATTCCAGAGGACTATTCTCAAAGCTGCCAAATTCCATTGTTTGGTACATATCTGTTGCGGAATTATAACTATCCATCTCCTCTGCCGTCACAAGAGGCTCTGTTTCGTAATTATTATTGATAGTAGCGTTTGATAATTGCAAATTTTCATCAAAACTCAATGCAAGCGCCGATTTGGCCAGTCCTTCGTCAAAGACGACGAAAGAGGCCATCGTCTCCTGATTGCCGGATAAAAACGCGAACCCCGCTTCCGGATAATTATAAATCAAAAGCACCTCAGGCGAGCCTTCATACTGCAATTTGACGTCAGCCGGGCATGAATCGATATATTCCTGGGTCGGAGCATTGAGAAAACCCCAAACTTCCTCGTTTTGCACCGGAAACAATGACAAAACTTCATTCAGCGTCATGGCGTAAGTTATATTTCTCGGCCCCGGTATTTCTTTATGAACGCCGCCCCAGGACTGGATAAAAGCGATGATATTAAAACGGCCGTCACGCCTGACCATGCCGCCGATTTGTGAGTTATAGAAATCCGCCAAACCAAAACCGGCGGCGTGAAGGGAGAAATTTCCGTCGTCTTGCATAAGCGATAACGCCACGTTGATTTCTTCCTCATCAATGCCAAACCGGGCCAGATCCAATTCCTGCGCCGTAATACCGTATGGGAACCCCCATGTCTCCATGTCGGCAAAAGAAAAAGGCTGTTTTTCGTTTGCGGCGTCATTGTTTTGCCGCGCGCAAGCCGCGCAGGCAAAAACAGTAAAAACAATCAGCCAAATAACGACCTTCTTTTTCATGGCGATTCCTCACAGTCAGTTGATTATCTCATGCCGAGCAGAGATTGGGGGACGTCATTACGGCGATACAGATCGTATCTTCTGGTGCTGGAGTGTACGAGAAAATAATAATCCCGTCTGCGAGCCGCTCCTATATCAGTGACGAGCGTGATGCTGATCGCTGACGCTCCGTCAGGCCACCAGCATGTTTCCGCTCCGATACCAAAAGCCGCGCTCACATCATAGAATCTTCCAGCATAATCTTCCGGAGCGGGAGCATTGTCCACTATGCCAAGAGAAGCAGCCACGCTTACAGGCATTACCCCAATTGAGATTCCGCCGCCGATATGCACATATCCCGCCCTGTAATTACCGGCATCAGCGCCACTAATTAGATAAGAATAACCTATCGTCAGTCCAAACGGGCCTGCTGACAAGTTAATGCTGACATCAAAAACAAAACTGTGCTTTTCAATGAACTTCTGCGCGCCGCTGCCCAGCATAAGTCCGACCTGAAAAGCCGCTTCGTTTTCGTAAGGATTACTTACTGCCAACCCCCCGTCGCACGCCGCTATTATTATTCCTGAGTTAAATCCTTTTAGTATGTCGCAAAATGTGGTATAGAAAGGATATTCTTTTTGTTTGTCAACATTTAAGGAAATAATATACGCGCGCTCCAAATCACTTTTTGTGATATTCATGCCAAGCGCTTTGACCAATTGAGATAAATTAAGATATGGATATGCTGGACTCTGATTTACATCCCATTTGCTGTCGATCAGAGCGATTGAATTGCTTGCTTTGAGGGATGCATTGGAGTGAGTGATTCTGAGCGTATAGTGATTGTTTTCGCAGAGGATGTCATAGGTGACTAAATCCGAGCGAAACAGCGTTTGTTTCATGGAGATATCCTTGGGGAAAATTTTCAAAGCTACCTGAAGTTCCGAAATCGGCAGTAAATCACTGGAAATATATTTGGTGTTACTAATTGTATATACAGCTTTGGAAGTACGGATATATTGAAGAGGTCGCGGGTGATTTATGCCAACATTGGCAACGGTCATATTAAGATCTTGGGCAGCAGGCGAATTGTCTGAGCTTGCGGCGCCGAACTCGTTATCCGGATCAAAAACTTTGCTGAGCAAGGCGTAAGGATCCCCTGTTTTCGGGTTCGGGATCATGGCTTCCTCAGCGCCTCCCGCCGCAGCCCACATTCGCTTACCCGATTTCGTTTCCAGTGGTCGCAAATAGTCCTGGCCGGAAGTGATCGGCGTAATAACGCCCCCGAATTCACAGCATAAAAATGAATTCGTGGTGACTGCCTTGCCGCCGTCAAAAGTGAATTTTTTATGCGGATCCCGCCATTTGCCTATGAGCCGGATCTGGCAGGGGCAGCCTGTCACGCTCTTGCCGGCGTCCGGCCGCCTGTAGCCTGTAATGGGGTCATATTCTTCCATGAACAGGCGAACGGAAGCGCTGCGCGGACAGTCCGGCGCCCCGCAGATACCAAAGGTGGTGACATGTTTCCCCTCGCCATAGGTACAGTCGTTTTCGTTCACCAGCGGGCGATCGTAGGAATACACACCGTGCGACAGAAACAAGTTCAGCCGCCGTCCATGCGTGCCGAAATTGCAGCGGAGATAGGCGCCGCGCACGAGGAACTCATGTACCGGGTTACGCCTCCTAGCCTTGCGGATCGCTTTCAGGTGATCCTCGTCGCTGAATTGTTTTTCCGGTGGTGAGGGCGCGATCCGCAGTTTCGCGGCGGCCTCCAATCTTTTTTCTACCTCGACCCATTCTGGGGGCAATTCTCGAGCCATTATTCCATCTCCCTTCAATCTTCTTTCAGAGTAGCCGCTCTCAGTCCAAACCCGCGCAGACGGCGAAAACAGAAACTTTCCGCTAAATCCAAGCGGATAATGATGTTCGGCGCCGCCGGTCCACGGATAAGAAACAGGCTGTGGTTGCGAATCGGCGCCGGGCGAAGCACCGCCAGTTCTACCCGGCCTTTTGAGGTGTTCACTCGACTTTCCGGCGCCAGGCAGTCTATATAAGGCAGGAGCGGCGCGTAATAGCGGTATGTCTTTTCTCCCGCGTACAGAGAAAACTGAAGGTGTTCCAGCCAGTCGGCGTATTGATGGGCGATTTCGGCGGCTTCATCCGTATACAGCAGTATCGGCGCGGCAATTATATCAGGAAACAAACTGTATCTGTCCGTCCGGCAGAAAAGAGTGCGGGGCGGAGGCGTTTCGCCGTGCAGTGTGTTGGGATTTATGGTCATGAATTCCTCCGGCAGGGGGATCCTGCAGGCGAGAATATCATCCGGCAGCAATTGATAATAGCGCATGTCAAATTTCCAGTAACGGCTGCTGGCCGCTGAGATAGCGTCCGAAAGTAACCGTTACGCGCGATGGGAGGATCGCCCGCGCTTCTGCCGCGGTTCCGGCGACTAAGTCATAATACATCGTGAGCAGTAGACGGGAATACACCGCTTCCATCCACTGCGTGCGCAGTTCAGCCATCTCATAGTTGAGCCAGGGAGCAAAACGCTCCCGTGCCAGCTCGTTCGCGCGTTCCGCGCTCTGCTCAAAACAGGGCAGGAGCCATTTATATGACAAATAAAAGGATGATTCCGCGTCGTCCAGTTCGGCCCGCTCGTCAAAAAGATCCAGCCGGAGCAAATATTCGCCTGACAGAAAAGCCGAGTGCAGGAAGGAAATCGCCAAAAAACGCGTCTCTCCCTTTAACCCCTGCTCTCTTAGCGACGCGGCCCGAGCGGCGCAATCGGCAAGGCCGCGCAAAAATTCGGCGCTCAGATCACCCTCTTTTTCCTGATACAGGGCGACGGCCGCCTGCGCGTCCGCCGCCAGAAACGGTTCCAATTCCGCCATTATTTCATTTATCACCGTCTCTACCCGATTTTCCATTACCCGCTCCCTTCCGGCAGCGCGTCATCGGCGCCAGGGCTGTCCCCGGTGTTTCCCCCGGATTCTGCCGGAGGGGTTACAGGCTGCGTTTCTGTTTGCAGTTCCACGCCGTAGATTTTGTTCTCCGCCGCGCGCATAGCGTCTTCATCGCCGATACGAGCGTAAATATTGCGCGCCATAACGTAGAGGATTTTTGCCCCGTTCATATCGCCGGCCGCCAGAAGGGCGTCGCCGGATGTGATGAAAGAAACGGCGTCCCTCACCGCCAGCGCGCTTTCCTGAGCAGCCATATCCGCCGCCCCTAATTTGTCGTCCAAGCGCTGCACCGAGTCGTCATCGCCCGCTTCCGCAAAACGTCCGCGCGCAAGTTGAAACAACAGGATCGCGTCGGATAGCTTGCCGCCCTCAACGAGCTTGTCCCCGGAAGTTTCCAGCCCGGCCGCCTCAGTCAGGAGTGCTGCCGAGTCCGCGGACGCGGCGGCGCTGGTGTTCATTTTTTCAGCCAATTCTTCCAGCGCGCTCTGCGCCTCGTCTTTTCCCTTCGTGTACCGCAGCGCCGCCGACAGGCGCCGAGCTTCCTGATAATTCTCCCGCGCGGTTTCGTACAGCCCGTTATCCGCCAGCGTATAGCCGAGCAGAAGAAGATCGTCTATATTAATATAACTCCAGCAATCGCCGAGACGCCGCTCAATATAAGCTGATCCCAGATTATCCGTGTGTCTGACGCGGGTACGCGCTATTTCGTAGAGATTGGCCGCCTCGGCGTAGTTTTGTTTTTCCCATTCCGCCTCAGCCCGGAGAACCGACTCCGTCAGTTTTTGCAAATCAGAAAGATACCTGCTCTTATCCCCGTCTTTCAGCTCGTCGGCCAACTCGCTGGCTTTCTCGATTTCCTCGCCGGCTCTCGCAAAATTGCCGTCCTCAATGTACTCGATGCAGCTGATATACGAAACATCCAGTTTTTCGCGCAAATCCGCGAGCTTATTATGTCTTAGCACCAAAAGCAAGGTTATGACGCCTATCAAAATAACGGCGGCCAGAACGCCGATCAATATCCACTTACGCCGTTTGGGCCGCTTAGGGTCGTCATAGACTTTATTGGCAAAGACCGCGGCAAAGGTGTAATTGTCCAGAAAGGCCGGATGATTGTCCGCCAGAAGGCGTTCCAGCGGGTCGACCGTCTCCTCCGGCGTGACGCTCGTGTCCAGCAGCATGCGCATGTCAGCCGGATGGCAGTTTTCCCATATGCCGCGCGAACAAAGCGTGAACATGTCGCCGTCTTTCAGCTTTATTTTCTTGGACACCTGCGGCTCTATGCTGTCCATCTGTCCGAGGTAGCGGGAAAGATTATGCCGGTATTCATGCCGCGCGAGCCTGTCCGTGGATAATGTGTCTTGGGCCGAGTTTTCCCTGCCGAGCGAGTGATCCAAACTCTGTTCGATCTCTTTGTTTTTTCGGTACAAAGTAAACCGAACGTCGCCAAGGTGAACATATCGCACATATTCATAATCAGTTACTACAATCATGATGGAAGCGCGCCAGTTTTTTTGTCTGGGGTTTTCAGCCAGAGCGTCGTGAGCGGCCTGAGCGTAAGCCCTGAGTACCCCGGTCGCCAGAGAAGGGCGCTCATGAAAAGCGGCCATCGCCGCTTTTACCGCGACTTCCGCTGCCGGAGACGGCGCGTTTCCGCCTTCCAGCCCGTCCGCCAGCACATAACAGGCATAGTTTTCCTGTTCGGCAAAACCGTAATGGTCATTGTTAAACAGTTGGGTGCCGGAAAAACTCACATATGATGTAAGGAATTCCACGATATCTTTGCGCATAGCGACCTCCCGCTCAGATATTTACCCGGATCAGCACGATTGTAGCGTTGTCCTGCTCCGGGCGGCGCTGATTTTCCACCCCGCGGATGATTTTGCTGGCCATGTTCCCCAGGCGTCCTTTTTGACGCAGGATGCCGATGAATTCCCGTTCCGGGCAGTTTGTGTAAATACCGTCCGTCATGATGATCAGGATATCGCCTTTTTGCAGGCGCTGCGGCGACTCCGCTAGTTCCGCCCCGCGGAAATCTTCCCGGCCGATATAGTTATACACGCGATTGTTCAGGTATGCCGCCCGCGCTTCGGCACGCTCCACTTTGTTTTCCCGGAAAGCGTTTTCAGCGAGGACGGCCAAAGTCTGCCCGTCAGTGAGCGTGATCAGTTCATTATTCCGCAGTACGCTGAAACGGCATTCGCCAGCCAGCGCGTAAAACGCTTCGCCATTTTTTACCAGCACGGCCAGCAAACTGGTCCCCGCCGATTCGTCCGGTATGCGGGTCAGCACCGCCTGATTAGCCTGGGCAAAAGCCTGACAAAAAAAGAGTACCGGCGTCTGCGCGTAACCCGCCAGCGAATAATAGCGCGTGACGGAAGCGGCAGCCGTCTTCGCGGCCAGACGCCCATTCGCTTCCCGCCCGATGCCGTCAGCCACAACCAGCAGCCGATCTTCCTGATGCGCCGCCCAATCATAAACGTCGGCGTTTATCTGTCTCCCGCCGATGCTCTGCCGAACGGCTATCTCCAGCCGCTCCCCGCCTCCCGCCTTGCCGAGACTGAGACGGCAAACGGCTAAGACGGCGAATAACACTGATAAAGTGACAAAATATGACATGGTCTCTCCTGTTATTCGTCCAGCCAACTGAAATTTTCGCCGCAAAGCGGCCGGAAAAGCAGTTTTGTGTGGCCGAGGGCTATGACATTGAAGTCGTAGAGGGGAGTGGGCTGGTATACCGGATCGTCGTTCAAGTAGACGATCTGTTCCGCGTCGCCGGGAAGCAAGGTGAACTTGCGATGCTTGGGGTCATACGAAACCGCGGCGTGTTTGTTCGTCGCCACCAGCTTGTCGCCCGGCAGCCGGATGTCGTTATTTTCTCCGCGCCCGATGAAATTGGCGCCCTGACGCAAGGTAAAACTGAGTCCCTGCCGCGGGCCGCTGATACAAACCAGCCAGCCGCAGGCCGGCCTGATCTTTTCGTACAGGAGAGCCGTTTCCACCTCGCTTGGATCGCGCGGCGCGGCAATACTGCCGTCCGGATTCACTCCGGCGCCGCAATAAGGGCAGATCGTCCCTATTCGTTTCGGGTAGATATGCCCGTTCGGGCATTCCAGCATGGCACTGTTCATACCTTCTCCTTCCGTATTAGGCGAATTTGCGAGAGCCGCTCCGCTCTGTAGTCACAGATAGAACTCCTTGGGGTTTACCTCATACCAAACATCATAGCTGTCAAGTCTGGTGGCAAGCTGCTCCAGATCCTCTAAGGTGTAAAACCAGTCAAAATCAAGCCACACTTTTGCTTTGGGATACAGTCTCAGGATATACAGAAGAAACGGCAGTAAAACCTGATCACCATATGCGACGTCATCTATAAAAATAGAAGTATGATATCCTTCGGCATCCCATTCAAAATCCATGGATTCAGCAGAAGTGTCATATATATATATTACCAATTGGTTGGTTTTATCGGAATTTGAAATATTACAAATGGCATACTTACTGGTGAGATAGTCCCTATGTTTAGCCTCTTGAACAAGAGCCAGATGAAATGAAAAAACATCGTTTTCTTTGCTCAATTGCTCAATTATTTCCTCACCTGAGACGAAATCCTCTTTGGTAAATAGCACCTCACCGCCCTGGCCCATTTTGCAACACCTCCAACAGACTTTTTTCACCTATTACCAGAATTACATCGCCGTTATCTATCAATTCGCGAACGCCAGGTTTGAATCCATTCTCTCGTTGAACATATAAAATGACCTTCTTGTTTTCATAGTTTATATAATTAACATCCATCGGATCTGTGTATCTTTCCAATTGATCTGCTCTTGCAGTTCTGGTTGAAACTTTTACCTCTATAATATAATCTTTTGTTGCAATATCTAATTCACCCAGCGGGTCTCCTGCTCTGCCTTCTATGAATTCAAAGACTTTCTGCCTGAAAGCCTCAATCGGAATGTTGTTGTCTAACAGGAATCGCGCCGTTACATATTCGAATCGTTTTCCTGAGTTAGGGTTTTTTGGTGGAGATTTAATATAATTTTCAATATCATTTTTAATGTCTTTCTGGGTTCGCTCATAACGGATTGATATAGTCCTGCTTCTGTTGGTGAATTCAATCGCGACCACCCCGTCACCGCGCATAAATATTTTGACGGCCGTGCCGTCTTCTCGTTCTATGACGCTTATTTCCCGTTCATTTGTGGTTCCAACCGGTTTTTGCGGTTTGGTTTTGACTCGACGCGTTTTTGGCTCATTGATCACAGTCAGAGGTTCTTCCCGCGCCGCCTGTTCCGCAATTTCCTTTATCTGGCTCTCTGGTTCCAATCCTCGCGATTCGCCGCCTTGAAGCGTTTCTTGCTTATGGATCGCGGTCTGACGTTCTTCCCGAACCGTCTGTTCTACGATCTCCGCAATTTCCTCTGCCTGTCGCCCCAATTCTTCCAGAACCGCGCCTTCGATCTTTGGCAAAATCTCGTTTCCGGCCGGGCGCAAATAATCCTTCAGCGTCCCGGCCGGCTTCATCGCGCCGGTGAAGATAGCGGCCCCCGCCACTCCCATCATTCCGCTTTGGAAGGCTTCCTTCACATCGAACTCGCTCTGCTCCCCGCTTAAGAGCTGCATACCCTGCACTGCCGCGTCGCCGGTTACTCCAGCCCCGAATCCTCTGCCCATCAGAGACAAAAATTCCAGACTCAGTTTCTCCCCCGCTCTCTCCATCGCGGTCAGCTGTTTGGCGAAAAACGGACCGCCCACCGCCCCGAATACCGCTCCTTTCAGCGCAGCCTGCCCCATTCCGCTCAGGCTGGATTCTCCCTCCTGCCAATGCAGCCCGTAATTCGCGGCCCCGCCCACGCCCATCGCGCCCCCGCCTATGCCGGACGCCGCCGCGATTCTCGCCGCTCCGCTTAAACCCTTGGCGCTTCGGGCCGCTATCCCCAAGCCCAGGCCAAGACCTAGTCCGGCCCCGCCCGTCACCGCTCCGACTAGCGAACCGATGACGCCTTCCTTCACATACGTTTCGGCGTCGCTGACTTTGCGCCCGGCTATGTCTCCGGCTGCCACCGCCGCCACCGCCAGCGCCCCAAAGGCAAACGCCGATACCGCTACCACCGCCGGCGCTACGGCCAGCACCGCCAGCGACATGAACCCCACGGCGGCTATCGCTCCCAGCGCGTGGCCCAGCACCAGCCACGGATTGAATTTATCCGCCATCGGCGCGTCTTCGATCAAGTCATAGGACTCGCGCTCTCTGCCCGCAGCCTCTATCCCTTCCGCCCCGTATAGATTTACTCCCTCCGCCGTCATGGTGAACCCGGAGCCGCGCCCGGATATCACGTAGATCGACCTTCGCGCCCTGATGTATGTCTCCGCCGCTTCCATATTCACCGGCCCCTGAGCCGTTATCGTTATATCTCCCGGCGTTTCCAGCCTGACGCCCGTTTCATCGTCGATGAGGATGGCGGAACCGTCGCCGCTTATCAGTCC
>JAISAH010000071.1 GCA_031266805.1 Gracilibacteraceae bacterium | reverse complement strand
AGCGAAAAGGGAAAGACCAGCCGCAATCCGGCCGCCAGCCACAGGGCGTAGGTCAAGCCCCGCGGAGCTTTGCGCAGAAAAAACCGGGCCGCGAGGATCACCGCGATCACATAGCTCCCAGTCAGGCTCATATTCAAAACAGTCAAAAAAATCCGTTCCATCTCAATCCTCTTTATCTATACCGTTAGGAAGTGAAGTGTCGTAATTTTCATAGGCCTCATAGGTCTAATACAATTAAACCTATTTTTAGTCTACATCATTCAGCCTGCGATGTCAAGTGAGATTCATTTCGTTTTATATTTTCTTTCTATTTTCTTTCATTGCGTATATTTGCGTATGTATGGTATAATTTAAAAAACCGTGAAACAAAGGAGTATTGGTATGGATAGCAACCCGGAAAAAACATATAATGTCAAAAATGTTTCTGAAGACTTGGTTGATTTTTATTTATATGAATGTATGGCTAAACACGATTCCTGCACCTGCTCCCGCTGCGTCGCGGACATCCGGGCCTATGCCCTGAACAATCTGCCGCCGCGTTATGTAGTTTCCTCGGCCGGGAACGCTTTCGCCCGCGCCCGCGCCATGTCCACGCAAGCTAAAGCCGACATCATAGCGGCGATCTCCAACGGGATCAATATCGTCAAAAAAAATCCGCGCCACGATTTGTGATTCTTATTTGAAGGGCAGAGCCGCCGCCGCCGTGACCACCGTTTTTACGGCCGACTCGTCAAAACCGCCGTCGCCGGTCAAACCGAACCAGACCAAATATTCTATATTGCCTTCCGGCCCGCGCAGCGGCGAATAAGTGAGCCCCCGCGCCACGAAGCCCTCGCGGGCCGCCGCTGTCAAAACGGTTTGGATTACGGCGGCGTGGACTGACGGATCTTTGACGACGCCCCGTTTTCCGACGTAAAGACGGCCCGCCTCAAACTGCGGTTTGATCAGGACGACCGCTTGACCGTCCTCGCGCAGGACGCGCCGCATGGCCGGCAGGATTTTTGTCACGGAGATAAAGGAGACGTCGCATACGGCGACAGCGGCTTTTTCGCCCAGACTATCCTCCGTCAGGTAGCGCGCGTTCGTCCGTTCCACGCAGCGGACGCGGCCGTCCTGCCGCAGCCGCCAGTCCAGCTGTCCATAGCCGACGTCCACGGCGTACACGCGCAAGGCGCCGTTTTGCAGGGCGCAATCCGTAAAACCGCCGGTGGAAGCGCCCAGATCCACGACGACGGCGCCGGTGAAGTCCAGGGCGAACACCTCGACGGCCCGCGCCAGTTTCAGTCCGCCGCGGGATACATATGGCAGCGGGTCGCCGCGCACAGTCAGAGGAATATCCAAGGCGCAAAGATGGCCGGGTTTGTCCAGCCGCTCCGTCCCCGTGTAAACCTGTCCCGCCATGACGAGAGCTCGCGCTTTTTCCCGGCTGGGCGCCAGCCCGCGTTCCGTCAACAGCACGTCCAGCCGCGATTTCTGTTTCACGCCGCGCCTTCCCTCGCCTTAAAGGAGCCCGCGATTGCCGGTCACTGATTCCCAAAGCGCGGGGATGGAGCGCCAGCCGCTGTGCAGCATGCTGAAATCGCGGTACCAGCTCATATTGCAATCGTTGCAGGCCGGGCGGGAGAGGTCTTTTTCCGCCATGGTCAGGATATTGCCCTGCACATCCGGCAGCTGCATACAGGGATGCACATTGAAAAACCAATCCACGAACAGCACGCGCGTGCCGCCGAAACAGGGGAATTTCGCCGCGGCCGGATCTTTCAGGTAATCGATGATATTGCGCATGGAGCGGACGGAGTTGATGATGCGGTATTTGCGCGACTGGATCAGGCGGATGGCGTCCTCCATCGCTTCGATCACTCTGGCGCGCGGCAGGCTGATCCCGTCGCCGCCCAGTTCGTAGACGTCTGAATTGGAAAAAGTTGGATAATTGAGGGAAATGAAGTCAAATCCCATATCCTGCGCTTCGCGGCACACGTCCTCCATTTTGTCGTGGTTTTCGTTCCAGATCAGCACGGAGGCCATGGTTTTCAGGCTGGTTTGCTTCAAAGCTTCCAGCGCTTTTTTCATTTCGTCCATGATATTCGGGATCTGACGGGAAGCGGCCATGGTCGCGGGATCCCCCGAATCAAAAGAGATGCTGACGAGGTCGCAGCCGGCGTCCTCCAGACGGCGGGGGGTCTCTTTGCGCAAAAGCAAGGCGGGGGCGGCCAGCAGCACGGCGTTGTTGACGCGGCGTTTGGTGGCGCGGGCGACAAATTCGATCACATGCGGGTGCAGGAGCGGCTCGCCGCCGGTCAGCGTTATATGGGAGACGCCGAAATCGGCCAGCCGGTCGATAGCCGTGAGCGCTTTTTCCCGGTCGACAAAAACCTTGGGTTTCTGTTTCCATATGTTGCAAAAGGTGCATTTGGCGATGCAGGCGTTGGTCAGGGCGAATTCCGTGCAGCGCAGCCTGCCGCGCAAATAATTGCCGATGATGTTTTTGGTTTTATCGTTCATATTAGGACACCTCTAAATACTCAGAATCAATGCCTCCGCCAGCAATTTTCCCGTCAGGCTAGGCGGAGGAAGGAGGCATACCCGGGGCGGTATGGTGACTGACGACAACGACGCCTGACGGGAAAAGGGCGGCGGAGGCGTGATGAGTGAGTTTTTAGAGGTGTCCATCAAACCCAGCGGGGCCAATATCCGCGCCCATAGGGCCTCGTCGCCGCCGGCGCTGACAAAAACCAGCTCGTTTATCGTCTTGACCGCGCGCAGATAACGTTCCGCGGCGGAATCGGCGCCGGCGGCGCTCCCGTCGATCAGGAGCAGGCATCCGCCGGCCGTAGCCGCCGCGGCCGCCGCCGGCAGAGCGCCGGCATAACCGCGGCCTTCCGCCAGATAAATGACGCCGCCGTCCGGATAAAATTCCGCCGCGATGGCGGCGGCGGTCTCATAGCGGTCCGCGCCCGCGTACCGGCGGACGGAGGCCGCGAGACCGAGATCGTCCACCGCCTGTAAAACCCGCGGACTGATCACGCCTTCCCCGCCGGCGACCCATACCTGCCGCGGCCCCCGCTCCCGTAAGACGGCTTCGGTGGCCGGCGGCAAACTGTCTTCCCGGGTCAGCAGGAGAGGCGTCCCGCGCGCCGCCGCCGCGGCAGCGAGGGCCAGAGCGTCGGGATAATCCCGGCCGGTGGCCAGCGCCACTCCCTCGCCCGCCGGCAAAAGAGCGGCGATGCGGGCCGCCGTCTCATAGCGGTCGGCGCCGGCGACGCGGATGGTTTCCCTCAGCCAGGGCATGGCGGCCCGGAGTTCCGATTCGACCGCCGGGCTGACGGCCCCTTCGCCGCCCAAAATGATCAGGCGGGCGGGGGTCAGGGCGCCAAGGACGGCGAGCAGGCTTTCCTCCACGCTCTCCGGATCGGTCAGCAAGATCGGGGCCTGATAATAAGCCGCGAGAGGCGCCCCGGCCAAAGCGTCGGGAAAATCATCGCCGCGGGCGAGGACGACGGTTTCGCTGCCGTAGGGCCACTTAGTCTGAGCCAAACGCTCCGCGGCGCTGAATCCGTCCTGGGGTTTTATCATGCTGACCAGCGGCGGCCGAGGCGCCGGCTCTCCGCCTAAGTCGCCGTAATGCCGCGGTTCCGGCGTTTCCCACCGGGAATCAATTTCCGGCAGATAACCGGGCGGCAAAAGATCCGGGTCGATGCGCGTTATCTCCGCCGGCGTCACAAAACCGGGAAAATACTCCGCGGCCGCCCGGCGGTAAACCGCCTCCTGATAGGGCACTTCGCCGATCATCGCCCTGTCCTGCGGGTTATTGACCGTGGACCAGCTGTGGTAGGCCCAGATGGCGAAATACCAGTTTTCCAGCACGTTGCGGTCATTGTCCCCGATGGTCGGGGTGCTCAGCCATTTTCTGTTCAGCAGGTCGGCGCCGTATTCAATATTAAAATCTATGTCGTATTTCAGCCGCCGGACTAATTCGGCGTCCGCCGGGTCGTAACTCGCGATCTGCATTATACCGAGAGCGGGGCGGGTCAGAGAGGGATCGTCGCCTATGGCGCGACCGGCGCCGTCCCATTGCCGCCAGCCCGATTCTACATAGGCGATGGTTTTAAGAATGACGCTGGGGATCGCTTTTGCTTTGGCGACCACCTCTAATTTCGCCGCGACCTCCGCCCGGCTGGGATTCGCGTATGAAATTTCCTCCGCGTAGGCCGGAGCGGCCAGCAGGAAAATCAGGCAAAAACAAAGTCCGCGCAGGAAACGGGGCCGCGGACGGCCGGTTTTCGCGCGGGATCGTGCTTGGGTATAAGACATGCGCCGTCCCTTTCCGCCGGTGGCGGGAGTCATTTGGCCAGGACGATCTTGGCAGTGGCGGCCAGCCGCTTCGCGAGACGGGATTTTTTGCGCGCGGCCTTGTTTTTATGAATCAAGCCCTTGGATTTGGCTTTATCCAAAGCGCAGCAAGCTTTTTGAAAATTATTGGCGGCGTCTTCCCCGCCGAGGGATTCCTCAAAACGGCGCAACGACGTCTTCAAAGCGGAGCGGGCGGCGGTGTTGCGCTGATTTCTCAGACTGGTCAGGCGCACTCTTTTGATGGCGGATTTGATATTTGGCATATGGTCACCCCCTTTGCGCTGAAATTACTAGAACCAAGACATTTTACCATAAGCAAGCGCGTCTGGCAAGAAAAATTAAATGCTTTTTTTTCTCGGAGATTGATGATATAATGTTAATTAAGGATACCTCTAAAGAAAGGAGGTGAAAAAAATGGTCAGTAAAATATTCCGGGCAATCATAGCTTTGGTCTCCGGCGCCGGGGGAGCGGTGCTGGTATATCAGACCTCCCAGGTGGAAAATTATGTATTTCACGGTTATCTGGATTCGCCGCTGCAGCTGCTGGCGGCATACGCGGTTTTCATTATTTTATTCGCAATCATCGGATTTATTATAGCTCCTTTTATTATCCGGCTTTTTGTTAAAGTAGCGAAAGCTATCGTATCTCTTTTGACGAATATGCCGGCCGCGGATCTCTTGGGCGCCTGCGTCGGCATCATCGTGGGGCTCTTTATCGCCACGATGTTTCAGCGTTCGTTTGCCTCGATACCGTATTTCGGCACGATTCTCAGCGTGGTGGTCAGTTTGCTTCTGGGCTATGTCGGCATGACGGTCGGCGTCAAGCGCAAAGGGGATCTGTGGCATCTCGTGACGGCTATACCGCGCGGCAAGGCGGAAAAAGCGGAAAAACAGAAAGAAGCCAAAAAGTCGCAGGAAGCGGCGACTAAGAGGGGCGCGCAGTACAAGGTGCTGGATACGAGCGTGATCATCGACGGCCGGATCGCGGATATCGTGAAAACGGGTTTCATGGACGGCATTTTGCTGGTGCCTGCGTTTGTGCTGGACGAGCTGCGGCATGTCGCGGATTCCTCCGATCTCCTGAAACGCAATCGGGGCAGGCGCGGTTTGGATATCCTGAATGAGATTTCCCACGCGGAACACATACCGGTGGAAATATCGGAAAAGGATTTCGACGATGTGACGGAAGTCGACAGCAAACTGGTGCGTCTGGCCCAGTCGCTCAACTGCCCGATCTTGACCAATGACTATAATCTGAACAAGGTGGCGGAGTTGCAGGGCGTCAAGGTGCTGAATATCAACGAGCTGGCGAATTCGCTCAAACCGGTGGTGCTGCCGGGCGAAGAAATGTATGTGCAGGTGATGAAGGAAGGCAAGGAAGCGAGTCAGGGAGTCGCTTATCTGGACGACGGAACGATGATCGTGATAGACGGCGGGCGCAGGCATATCGGGCAGGAGATACCGGTGCTGGTGACGACGGTGCTGCAGACCGCCGCGGGGCGGATGATTTTTGCCAGGCCGAAACGCGGCATGGAGCAAGAAGCGCTGGCGCATGGGTACTGATCTGCCAAAAACCGCCGCGATCATACCGGCGGCGGGCCGGGGCCGGCGCATGGGCGGACCGATCGGCAAGCTGTTTCTGCCTTTGCGGGGCGTCCCCGTCATAATCCGCACGCTGCGCGTGTTTGAAGCGTGCGCCCTGGTGGATACGGTGATCGTGCCGGTGGCGCCGGAAGACGCGGAAAAACTGCGCCGTCTGGCGGAAACTTATGATCTGGCCAAAACGGTGATTACGGGCGGCGGCGAGGAGCGCCGGTTTTCGGTGCAAAACGCGCTGCGTCTCTTGCCGCCCTCCGTTCGGCGGGTGGTCGTGCATGACGGCGCGCGCCCGCTCCTCGCCGAGGGGGATCTGTCCGCTTTTTTGCTGGCTGCCTGGGATATGGCGGCGGCGGTCGCGGCTTTGCCGGTCAAAGATACGATAAAAGTGGCGGACGGCGAAGGGCGGGTGAAAAACACCCCGCCGCGCCACACTCTCCGCGCCGCCCAGACGCCGCAGTTTTTCGCCCGGGATCTCTTGACGGCGGCGTACGCGGCCGCCGGCGAGGAGGCCGGCGGGACTGACGACGCTTCGCTGGTGGAGCGCTATGGCGGTGAAGTCCGTTTGCTGCCCGGCTGGGAAGAAAATATCAAAATCACGACCGGCCTTGATTTGCTGCTGGCGGAAGCGATACTGCGGGCGCGGGAAGAAGGCGCGTCATGAAAATAGGGCTGGGATTTGACGCCCACCGGCTGGCGGCGGGGCGCGATTTAGTGCTGGGCGGGGTGAAGATCCCCTTTTCCCGCGGACTATTGGGCCATTCCGACGCCGACGTGCTGACGCACAGCGTCATGGACGCGGTGCTGGGCGCCTGCGCTCTGGGGGACATCGGCCGGCATTTTCCGGACACGGACGCCGCGTATAAGGACGCCGACAGCATCCGTTTGCTGGCCCTCGTGCGGCAAAAGGCGGCGGCGGCCGGCTGGGCGGTCGGCAATATCGACGCCGTCGTCATGGCGGAGCAGCCGCGGCTGGCCCCGTATTTTGCGGAGATGCGGGAGAAGATCGCCGGGGCGCTGGGGATATCCGCGGAGAGGGTGTCGCTTAAAGCCACGACCACCGAAGGGCTTGGTTTTGTCGGGCGGGAGGAAGGGATAGCCGCGCAGGCTGTTGTTTTAATGGAGGGGATCGATGAAACGCTTGCCTTATAAAAACGATTTCATTGTGTTCATGGCCCGCGCCGGCGCTCTGTTGTTCGGTGATTTTACCACGAAAAGCGGCCGGAAAACGCCGTATTTTATCAATACGGGCAATTACCGGCGGGGGGGCCAGATCGCCCGGCTGGGCAGGTTTTACGCCGCCTGCGTCATGGAAAACATAGAGTCCGGCCTGATGCGGGAGCCGACGGCGCTTTTTGGCCCGGCCTACAAGGGGATCCCGCTCGCGGTGGCCGCTTCGATCGCCCTCGCTGAAGAAGGTCTCAACGTAGGCTATTGTTTTAACCGCAAAGAAGAAAAAGATCACGGGGAAGGCGGCGGGATGGTCGGCTATCCTCTGAAGGCGAGCGACCGCGTCCTCATCACCGAGGACGTCATCACCGCCGGAACAGCCGTGCGGGAGTGCCTGCCGCTTTTGCGCCGGGCGGAGGTAAAGGTGACGGGGCTGGTGGTCGCGGTGGACAGGATGGAGCGGGGCGGAAGCGATATGAGCGCTATCCGCGAGCTGGAGGTAAAAGAAGGGATCAAGACATATCCGCTGGTGACCGTGAGGGATATCATCGAGTGCCTGCACGACCGTCCGGTCGACGGGACGGTTTTGATGAACGACGGCGTTCGCCGGCGCATGGAGGAATATTTGGAGCGGTACGGCTGTAATATGTATGATTCTCGTCAGGAGGCTGAGCATGAAAAACAATAAGCGTATCCGCATGGCGGTGGTCGCGGCGGTGGTTTTCGCCGTCGCCGCTGCTCTCTGGGCTTTGAACGCCGGCGCGGACGCCGGGCAGGCGGCGGCGAGTGATTTGGCTGCGCGTATCGGTGAGAGCGAGTCGCCGCCTGCTGTTCCGGCGGCGGCGGAAGGGCGCGATCACGATTTGACGGCCTCCGGCAACTTATCGGCGACATTTGAGGAGCTGCGGAATTTTACCCTGCGCACCAACAGCAAGGAAATCAGCGTTTCTTTGATCGCGGGCAGCGACACAAAAATCACTTTTTCTCTCTATGGCGCTCTTGACGACCCCGTCTCGGACGCGTGGCTACAGACGTTCACTTTGTGCGGTTATGGCGACAGAAAAGGCGTTTTTTCCAACCTGACGCACGCGGATAATTACCGGATAGTCGCGAGCGGCGCCGGATACGCCGAGGTCGTGGTCACAGATTAAGGTTATACTTAAAACCGGAAATAAAGGAAAGGATTATACTCGGAATTGACAATATAAGCCAGGCAGAGGAAGATCACCTCCCTTATAAGGAAATTTGCCGTGCGAAAAAAAAATATTGCGTTTTGTGACCGCCGTGTGACCGGGATGTGGTATAACCGTATTCGTAGACGGTCTTGCCAACAGTGACGAATGACGGTTTTAGTTTGCGGAGTTTTTACATAAAAACTGTTGACGTCCCCACATTATTATGATATCATAGTGATATCATAATAATAAAAGTTGGGGAGGAAATCAACATGACTGACAAAAAAAACGAGGCGCATGACGCGGAGAAAAAAGCGGCGGCGGCGAATGGTATGGCGGTGATGCTGCTCAATATCGCGCTGCTGGCCGCTTCGATAGCCGGTTTCGTTTTCGCGATCGCCATGCTGGCCGGCAACCGCTCGCCGGAACCCGTGCCGGACAGCATGGGGATAGTCACTTCCACTGGCAACCACTCGCCGGCGGGGGCACTGATTCTCATGCTCGTCTGCGTGCTGTATTGGGTGGTATCCATCACCTTGTTTTGCGGGCTGAAAGTGCTGAAACCGAATGAGGCGTACGTGTTCACCTTGTTCGGCGTCTATTACGGCACGCTGCGGGGGCCGGGGTTTTTCTTCGTCAATCCGTTCGTGTCGGCCACAGCGCCGGAGCGGCATGTGCCGGAGGCTGAGATAACCGCGGCTAAATCCGAGGTCAAACTGAATATACACGCAGGCGCGCGGAAAAAGATTTCCCTTAAAGCCATGACGTTAAACAACGAAAAACAAAAGATCAACGATCTGCTCGGCAACCCGATCGAAATCGGCATCGTCGTGATTTGGCGCGTCGTCAACACGGCCCGCGCCGTGTTCAACGTGGACGACTATCCGGAGTTTCTTTCCATGCAATGCGATTCGGCTTTGCGCGGGATCGTGCGCATGTACCCTTACGACAATCAAGACGCGGAAGACGAAACATCTTTGCGCGCCAGCAGCGAAGCGATCTCCGCCCGCTTGCGGGAGGCCATTCAGGCCAAAGTCGACGCGGCCGGGCTGGAGGTCACGGAAGCGCGCATAACCCATCTGGCTTACGCCCCGGAGATCGCCGCCGCTATGCTGCAGCGCCAGCAGGCCACCGCCGTCATCGACGCGCGCAAGATCATCGTGGATGGCGCCGTGGGCATGGTGGAACTCGCCCTGGCCAAACTGAGCGAAAACGGGGTCGTGGATCTGGACGAGGAGCGCAAGGCGGTCATGGTCAGCAATCTGCTCGTGGTACTCTGCGGCAATAAAGACGCCCAGCCGATCGTGAACAGCGGTTCGCTTTACTGACGCCGTGTAAAATTATGGAACAGGATAAAGAAAAGGCGAAAAAACAGGTGCCGCTCCGCCTTGCGCCGCAGCTGCACCGGGAACTGGCGGAATGGGCGGCGGCAGAGTTTCGTTCCGTCAACGGCCAGATCGAGTACCTTTTGCATGAATGCGTCCGCCAGCGAAAAAAAGAAACCAACCCTAAGGAATAAGGGAGTTATGGAAGAACAAATCAAAGCCTACCGCGGTTTTTTGCTCGCGGAGCTGGATGCCCTCGCGGCGCTGCCCTCGGGGCGGCGCGATCTGCGCGCCCGGCGTCTGGCCCGGTATCACCGAGGGAAAATAGCCGATTTTCAGCATGAGCGTTTGATCCATCTTCTGGTGACGCTGTTTTTCGCCTTTTTATTGCTGGCGCTTTTTGCCATGCTGCTGCTTTCCGGCGCGCTCCCGGAAGTGCTGAGCGGCGCGGGGCAAATAGTTCTTCTTTTTGCGCTCGCGCTCATCATATTTATTGTAGAGATCTTTTACATCAAGCATTATTTTTTTCTGGAAAATAGCATTCAGGCGCTTTATTTGCTGGAGAACCGGCTTTATGAATGTTTACATTCCGGCGCGGAAGATGTACAATGAAGACATCTAATGTTCGTCGAAAGTTGGCTGGTTGATTGGTCGCGTCTGAAAAAATACTGGAAAAATTGGAATTTAACTCCATAAGGAATTCCCTGGCGGAGGAATGCTCGCTGCCTGGCGCGCGGGAACGCGCCGCTGTTCTCGCGCCGGCGGGCGATAAACGGCAAGTGGAAACCTTGCTTAGAGAAACAGACGAGGCTTCGACTTTGCTCCGCTTGGATCCCCTCTTTTCGCTGCAGGGGGCGAAGGAGATCCGCCCGGCGCTGGAGCGCGCGCTGCGTGGAGGCCTCTTGCGCGAACAGGAATTGCTGGACGTTCGCGACACCATGAAGGCGGGCCGGAAAGCCCGCGCCGCCCTGCTGGGGGAAAACCAGGGGCGCGGCGGTAGGGAAAACGCCCTTGTCTCTCTCGTCGCCCTGCGGCAGATCGCGGCCGGCGTTACGCCGCTGAAACAATTGGAGGAGAGCGTCAGTCAGGCGATAGGCGACGACGCCCTGCTGCGCGATACGGCTTCCGCCGAACTGGCGCGCTGCCGCCGCGCGGAGCAGGCACTCAGCCGGCGGATCCGCGAGACTTTGGACAGCATACTGCGTAGTCCGGCGCAGCAAAAAATGCTGCAGGATCTGTTGTTTACCACCCGCGGCGACCGCTGGGTCCTGCCGGTCAAAGCCGAATACGGCTCCGCTTTTTCCGGGATCGTGCATGACCAGTCGTCCAGTGGCGCCACGCTTTATATGGAGCCGACGCCGGTGGTGCGGCTGGCCAATGAGCTGCGGGAGACGGAGTTACAGGAAAAAAAGGAAGCGGAACGCATCCTGACGCGTCTCTCCGCCGCAGTGGCGGAGGCCGGCGAGACGCTGACCGCGTCTTACGAGGCTCTGCTGCGTCTGGATTTTATTCTGGCCAAAGCCCGCTATGGGCGAAAAATCAACGGATCGGCGCCGGCGCTCCTGGAGACGCCGGATATCTCTCTGGTAAAAGCGCGCCACCCCCTGCTGGCCCGCCCTGTCCCGCTCACGGCGGATATAGGGGGCGCCCGCCGTTTTCTTATCGTGACCGGCCCCAATACCGGCGGCAAAACAGTGGCGCTGAAAACGATCGGCCTCATGGCGGTCATGACGCAATGCGGGCTTTTTATCCCGGCCGAGCCGGAATCGCGTCTGGGGGTTTTTCGGCATATCCTGATCGATATCGGGGACGAGCAGAGCATGGAGCAATCGCTCTCCACTTTTTCCGGCCACATGGCCAATATCATCGAGATCCTGCGCTTGGCGGACGACGCCTCGCTGGCCCTGTTCGACGAGATCGGCGCCGGCACGGACCCGGCGGAGGGGGTGGCGCTGGCTTCGGCGATCATCGAGGAATTGCTGCGCCGGAACAGCAGGGGCGCCGCTACGACGCATTACGGCGCTTTAAAAGAATTCGCCTATAACAATCCGGCGGCGGAGAACGCTTCCGTCGAGTTCAACGCCGAAACGCTGGAGCCGACCTACCGGCTGCTCATCGGCATACCCGGGCACAGCAACGCTTTTAATATAGCGCGCCGCCTGGGGCTGCCGGAGGGGATCCTGACCGAGGCCCATTCGCATCTTTCCCGCCGGCAGCGGCAGGAAGCCGATTTGCTCACCGATCTGGAAGAAACGCGGCGGCGGCTGGAGGCGGCCGAGGAGCGCGTCGCGGGCGAGGAGCGGGCGGCGGCGGCCAGAACGGCCCGCCTGACGGAAGAAGCGGAGGCGGCGGCGGCGCGGCGGGAAGAAACCGTGCGCAAAGCCCGGGAGCAAGCGGCGGAAATCATCCGCGCCGCCCGCCAGGAAGCGGAAGAAGCCGTCAAAGAGATCAAAGCGTCGCGAAAAAAAGAGCGGGCGGCGCAGGAAGAAGCCGTGGCCCGTTCGCGCGCCAAGTTGAAACGCTATGCCCAGACGCTGGCGGAGGGCGCCGCCGATAGCAAAGAAGGCCCGCGCCCGGAGCAGATACGCCCGGGACTCGCGGTTTATCTGCCGAATCTGCGCCAGAGAGGGCAGATCATCGGCTGGGCTTCGGAGGGAGAAGCTTTGATCCAGGCCGGAGTCATGAAGCTGGCGGTCCCGCTGCGGGAGATCCGCCTGACGGACGAGACGCGCTCGCCGGAGCATTTGCAGAAGACGATACGCGGGAGCATGGGCGCCGGGCTGGCAAAAGCCGTCACCTTGCGCAGCGAGATCGACCTTCGCGGCAAAATGGCCGAGGAAGCCTTGGAGCTGCTGGACAAGTATTTGGACGACGCCGTGCTGACCGGGATCCATCAGGTCGGCGTCATTCACGGTAAGGGCACCGGCGCTCTGCGCGGCGCCGTACACACTTTTTTGCGGCGGCACCCTCACGCCGGCGCTTTTCGGCTGGGTGAATTCGGCGAAGGCGACACGGGCGTGACGATAGTGGAATTAAAATAGCGGGTGGATTGAGCTATGCGGCCTGAATGGAACAAGAACTATACGACGATCGCGATCTACGCTTTTTTAGTCATAGCGGCGGTGCTGATTTTTTACCAAATATTGGCTTTTATGCCGGCCCTGCTGGCTGCCGTGGGCAAACTGCTCGGGTTTTTAACGCCGGTGATCTACGCTCTGATTCTGGCTTATTTGCTCAATCCGCTGGTAAAGATCCAGGAGAGATTGCTGGGCCATCTGTTTAAGCGGAAATTTTCGCCTAAAATCAGGCGCGTGCTGTCCGTGGCCGGCAGTTATCTGATCGCCCTCCTGCTCATCATAATCATGTTCGCCGTCCTCATCCCGCAGTTGGTGAACAGCCTGATGCTCCTGACCGGCAACATCCCGCAGTATCTGGATCAACTGTCTGGCGTCGTGGAAATGTTCAAGGAGCGTTTTCCTGATGTGAACCGGTATATCGACGCGCAGATAAACGCTGTGGCCGCGGAAATGCAGGAACTGCTCGACCGGGCGCTCTATGCGCTGACAAATTTTGCCAATATTTACAATGTGACCCGCCAGATAACGACAGGGCTCTTGCAGGTGCTCATCGGCTTTATCATTTCGGTCTATGTGCTGTTTAACAAGGATATTTTTACCGCCCAGATCAAGAAGATAATTTTCGCTTTTCTGCGCCAGGAGGCCGGCGAGCAGCTGCTGGCGGTCTTTAAGCGCGTGAACGACACCTTTTCCAGCTTCATCCTCGGCAAGATCCTTGATTCGGCGATAGTCGGCGTTCTCTGTTTCATCAGCATGTCGATATTGTCTCTGCCTTACCCGGTGCTGATCAGCGTGATCGTCGGCGTGACGAACGTCATCCCGTATTTCGGCCCTTTTATCGGCGCGATCCCCAGTATTTTCATCATCTTTATCGTCAATCCGGTGCAGGCTCTGTGGTTTTCGATCCTCATCCTCGTTTTGCAGCAATTGGACGGCAATGTCATCGGGCCGAAGATCCTAGGGAAAACGATGGGGCTGAGCGCTTTTTGGGTCATTGTCGCTTTGCTGATTTTTGGCGGCTGGTTCCAGATCGTCGGCCTCATCATCGGGGTGCCGATCGTCTCTCTCCTGTTTTACGCCGGGCGGGCGCTGATAGACGGACGGCTCGCGAAAAAAGGCCTGCCGGTCGCGGAGGAAGATTATATGAACAGGGAGAGCGCGAGCACGGAGAAAAAACAGGAGAAAAAATAAGCGTGGACGGGGGGCATGGAGTTTTTGGCGGATCTCTTTAGCGGTATAGTCGCCTCGTTTACGATGAATTTCCTCAACGAGAGCCGTTATCTGATCATCCTGAACGGCTTGAAAATCACCTTTTCCCTTTCCGTCTGCGCTATCAGTCTCAGCTTGGCGCTGGCCTGCCTGACGAATTTTTTCCGCCGCTCCCGCTGGCGTTTTGTCCGCTGGATCGCCATGGTTTATGTCGATGTGATCCGCGGCACGCCTATGGTCGTGCAGCTGCTGATCATTTATTTTGTCGTATTGCCAAATTTATCCAATTTCACGGTCGGCGTCATCGCTTTCGGGCTGAACAGCGGCGCCTACGCCTCGGAGATCATCCGGGCCGGCATCGAGTCCGTAGACCGCGGTCAGGCTGAGGCTGGACGCTCGCTGGGGCTCGGCGCCCGCGACACGATGATCCACATTATTTTTCCGCAGGCGATAAAAAATATCCTGCCGGCGCTGGCCAATGAGTTTATCGTTTTGATCAAAGAAACCTCTATCGTCGGCTACATCGGCATGATCGACCTGGCCAAAGCGGGCGATATCATCCGCAGCCGCACATATGCGCCATATATGCCGCTCATCGGCGTCGCCGTCATTTACTACATCATCATCAAAACTTTGACGACGCTGCTCGCGCGGTTTGAGCGCCGGCTGAAGCGCATGGACCAAAACTAAGGCTCCTAAAATATCTGTGTCAGTGATTGCGAGTTATACGACATGTGTGATGATAGAAATGGATTATTATATTTTAAGAAACAAACAAATGCCCTGGGGGGATTATGGGAATATTTTATATACAGGCTTATTAATATTAACGACATTAGATAAAAATTATAATGATTTAGAATACCCCGAACTGGGGAAGACCCGCATTTTAAGCGGGTCTTATGTACCAGCGTACATATCACTTAAAAATGTTCTCGAAATCCTAATAAGCGCTATTTTGTGATGTACTCCGGATTTCTGGAGGACATCCGAGCCGCCTACCGTCGGCGAAGTGTAGGGGAACAGCAGCGCGCGGTCTTGCTGTGAGTTGGCCTGTATGCTAAAATAGCCTGAGAAATGATTTTGCGGGAAGTGATACACTTGGAAAATACTGTATTGATGAGCGGCGGCGATATAGATCAGGCTGTGCGCCGGATCGCGCGGGAGATCGTCGCCAGAGGCGGCGTCGACGACGTGGTGTTCGTGGGTGTCCGCACGCGGGGAGCCCCGCTCGCGCGGCGCATTCAGGCGGCGGTGGCGGCGGAAGTGGGCGCGGAGCTGCCGCTGGGTCTCTTGGATATCAACCTTTATCGCGATGATTTCAGCCGCGTCGGCGCGCAGGCCGAGGTACGGGAAACCCGCATTCCTTTCGCGGTCGAAGGCAAACGCGTCGTGCTGGTGGACGACGTTCTCTACACCGGGCGCACGGTTCGCGCCGCGCTGGACGCCATTATCGACCTGGGGCGGCCGCGCAGCATCACCCTTGCCGTCCTGATCGACCGCGGGCACAGAGAATTGCCCATTCAGGCGGATTTTACCGGCAAGGTCACGCCGACCGCGGAAGGCGACGACGTTTCTGTTTGCCTGCGGGAAACGGACGGTCGGGACGAGGTGCTGCTGAATAAAAAAGGGGGCGGGGCATGAGCTGGCGGCGCAAGGATCTACTGGACATAGAGACTCTGACTGTCGACGAAATGCGTCTAATCCTGGACACGGCCGTTTCGATGAAAGAGGTGCTGACGCGGCCGGTGAAAAAACTGCCGACATTGCGGGGCAAAGCGGTGACGATGCTGTTTTACGAGCCGAGTACCCGCACGCGCGTGTCTTTTGAGACCGCGGCCAAAATCCTCGGTGCGGACACCGCCAGTCTCGCCGTGGCCCAGAGCAGCGTCAGCAAGGGCGAATCTCTGCTGGACACCGCCAAAACGCTGGTGGCCATGAACGCGGATCTGGTGGTCGTCCGGCACGCCAGCTCCGGCGCTCCGCATTTTCTCGCGCAAAACCTGCCGGTAGGCGTCATCAACGCCGGCGACGGGCAGCACGCCCATCCGACGCAGGCTTTGCTCGACATATACAGCCTGCGGGAAAAATGGGGCGACGTCGCGGGGCGGAAGGTGCTCATCGTCGGCGATATATTACATTCGCGGGTGGCCCGCAGCAACGCGGTCGGTTTGACGAAGCTGGGGGCGGAAGTGGTGCTGGTCGGGCCGCCGACGCTGCTGCCGCCGGAAATGGCCTATTTGGGCGTCAGATCATCTTACGATTTTGACCGGGAGATCGCGGGCGCTCACGCCGTGATGGCGCTGCGCCTGCAGTTGGAGCGGCAGCGGAGCGGGCTTTTTCCCTCGCTGCGGGAATATAACCGCTTGTACGGCTTGACGCGGGAGCGGCTGGCCAAGGCCGCGGCGGGCTGTCTGGTATTGCATCCCGGCCCGGTGAACCGCGGCGTGGAGATCATGAGCGACGTGGCCGACTGCCCGCAATCGGTCATCGAGACGCAGGTGACGAACGGGGTGGCGGTGCGGATGGCGTTGATCTATCTGTTGATGGGCGGAGGAGCGGTAGAAGATGTTGTGGCTTAAAAACGCGCATGTGATCGACCCGGCGCAGGGGATTTCCGGGATCATGGATGTGGCGGTCCAAGGCGGCCGGGTGCTGAAGCTGGGGCAAGGTATTGCGGCCGCTGATCCCCTGGGCGGCGGGGAAGCGGATGTGACGGATTGCGCGGGCAAATACCTTTTTCCCGGACTGGTGGACGCGCATGTGCATATGCGGGAACCGGGACAGGAGGAAAAGGAAGATATTGCCAGCGGCAGCCGCGCGGCGGTGCGGGGCGGAGTGACGTCGCTTATATGTATGGCCAACACCAGCCCGGTGATAGACAATCAGGCGCTGGTGGCTTTTGTGCAGGAGAGAGGCCGTCAGGCCGCGCTGGCCCGGATCTATCCGATGGCCGCCGTGACGAAAGGCATGCGGGGGGAAGAACTGACGGAAATGGCCGAGCTGGCGGCGAGCGGCGCGAAAGGGTTTTCCGACGACGGACGGGGTATTCAAAACGGGGAAATAATGCGCCTGGCCCTGGAGTACGCTAAACTGACGGGATGCCCCGTCGTCAGCCACTGTGAGGATGAATTTTTAGCCGGCAGAGGCGTGATGCGCCGCGGCCCGGCCAGCGCCGCCCGCGGGCTGACCGGCGTTCCGGCGGCGGCCGAGAGCGTTATGGCGGCGCGCGACGTGCTGCTGGCTGGAGAAACCGGCGGCCGGCTGCATCTGGCCCATGTGTCCGCCAAAGGGACTTTGGCCGCCTTGCGGGCCGGAAAAGCGGCCGGCTGGGATATCACGGCGGAAGTGAACCCGCATCACCTTATTTTGACCGATGAAGACGTGCCGCTGACGAACAGCGATTTCAAAGTGAATCCGCCTTTGCCCTCGGCGGAGGACAGGGACGCGCTGCTGGCGGCTCTGGCGGACGGGACGATTGATATGCTGGCTTCCGATCACGCGCCGCATACCTGGGAGGAAAAAGCCTGTCCTTTTGCGGAGGCGCCTTTTGGGATGGCGGCGCTGGAAACCGCGCTGGCCGCCCTGTGGACTTATCTGGTGCGCCCGGGCAAACTGACGGCGGAACGCCTGGTGGACGCCTACGCCCGCCGGCCGGCGGAGAGGTTCGCCCTAGAAGCGGGGACCCTCAAACCGGGAGCGCCGGCGGATATGGTGCTGTTTGACCCGGACTGGGAAGAGACGGTGACGGTGGAGGGCATGGCGTCCAAATCGGCCAACACGCCTTTTCTGGGACGCAAATTGCGGGGCTATCCGGTAAAAACCTGGGTCGGGGGGCGCCTGGTTTTTGAGCGGAAGGCCTAACCGCCGATATAATCGACGCCCATATACGGCCTGAGCGCCCGCGGGACGCGGATCCGCCCGTCTTCGGTCTGGCAGTTTTCCAGGATGGCGGCGACGGTGCGCCCGATGGCCACCCCGCTCCCGTTCAGCGTGTGTACGAACTCCGGCTTTTCCTTAGGGCCGCGGCGGAAACGGATATTGGCCCGCCGGGCCTGAAAATCCTCAAAATTACTGCAGGAAGATATTTCGCGGTATTTGTCAAAACTTGGCAGCCATACTTCCAGATCATAAGTTTTGGCCGAGCTGAAACCGAGATCGCCCGTCGAGAGACAGACCACCCGGTAAGGCAGTTCCAGCGCCTGCAGCACGGCTTCGGCGTCGGCGGTCAGGCTTTCCAGTTCGGCGTAGGAGTTTTCCGGCAGGGAAAACTTCACCAGTTCGACTTTATTGAACTGGTGCTGACGGATAAGACCGCGCGTGTCCCGGCCGGCCGCCCCCGCCTCGGCGCGAAAACAGGCGCTGTAGGCGCAGTGGTAAATAGGCAGCGCCGCCGCGTCCAGAATCTCATCCCGGTACAGATTGGTCACGGGCACTTCGGCCGTCGGGATGAGGAAATATTCCGTGCCCGCCACGCGAAAAGCGTCGTCCTCAAATTTAGGCAGCTGGCCCGTGCCCACCATCGAGTGCCGATGGACCATGTAGGGCGGCAGGATCTCCGTATAGCCTTTCGGCGCGTGCAGATCGAGCATAAAGCTGATGAGCGCGCGTTCCAGCCGCGCCCCCAGCCCTTTGGCAAAAGTAAAACGGGCGCCGGTCACTTTAGCGGCGCGGGCAAAATCCAAAATATCCCATTTTTCTCCCAGTTCATAATGGGGCAGCGGCGGAAAGGCAAAACGGCGCGGCTCGCCCCAGCGGCGGATCTCCGTGTTGGCGTCCTCGTCTTCGCCTACCGGCACGCTGGCGTGCGGGATATTCGGAATCTCGTACAGTATTTGCCGCGTGTTTTCCTCAAGGGCGGCCAAGCGGGTCTCATATTCTCTGATGCGTTCGCCGACCTCCCGCGTCTCGGCCACCAAAACCGCCGCGTCGCCGCCGCTTTTTTTCAGGCGGGCCACTTCCTCCGACGCTTTGTTGCGGCGCGCTTTCAAGGCGTCGGTTTCCGCCAGCAGCCCACGGCGCTGTTCCTCGATCCGCAAAAAACCGTCCAGATCGACCGCGGCCCGGCGTTTGGCCAGCGCTTCTCGTACGAGTTCCGGCTGGGCGCGCACAAATTTTAAATCAAGCATGACGACCTCCAGGGAATATTGATTATAATGATATTTTGTCATATCATAACAGGTACGCCCCGATTTTTCAAGCCGGAAAATTACAGTTGTGGTTGTCCCTGTAGAGGCAAGTGCAGGGCAAGTCGATCTAAGTTATAATAGTACATAAAAATTCAGGCGAAAGGCGGACGAATCAAAATGGAAAAACCCGTGACAACTCTGGAGTCTCATATCCAGGCGTATTTGACGTATCTGCGCGACGAGGAAAAAAGCCGGAACACTTTGAGCAAATACGAGTATGACCTGCGGCGCTTCATCAAATTTCTCACGGAAGCGGGCGGAGGCGAGCCGGACAAGGCGGGCGCTCTGACCGGTTTGACCAAGGAGATATTGCGCGCTTACAAGGATGAAATATCTCAGAGTTACGCCGCCGTCAGCGTCAATTCCATGCTGGCCGCCGTGAATGGGTTTTTGAGCTTCTTGGGGATGGGCGATATGCGCCTCAAACAGCTGCGGATCCAGCACCGCACGTTTTGCGAGCAGGACGAGGAACTGGACCGGGAGGAATACGGGCGGCTCTTGGAGGCGGCGGCGGAACAGAAGAAAAGCAATCTGAACCTGATCCTCCAAACGATCTGCGCCACAGGGATCAGAGTGGGCGAACTCGTCCACATCACCGTAGAAGCGGTCCGCGCCGGTCGGGCCGACGTCCTGAGCAAGGGCAAGGCTCGGCAAATACTCATTCCCGCCGATCTGCGCCTCCT
>JAISAH010000017.1 GCA_031266805.1 Gracilibacteraceae bacterium | reverse complement strand
AAGCCCAGGACTCCATAAAACGCGCTTTTAACCAGGCTATATTTGAGCGGATACTGGTTTCCCCGGATTGTACTGTCACCGCTGAATATACCGCGCCGTTTGCGGCGCTGTTGGCGCCGCTGACACAGGCGAAAAGCGCAACCGTTGACGGCGGTGAGAATACGCTCGTAACAGGGATAAACGAAGGTGTATTCAGCCAATTTTTGCCGCAGGAAACAGCAAAACACCCATCAAAATTTTTTGGTGGGTGTTTAAATAAGGCCGTTATGGTAGGGGTTCAAAATTTTGAACCCTCCCCATGTTCCGTCATTCCGTTACAGTCCAGAGACGTCATTGCGAGCGCAGCGAAGCAATCCAGGCTCGCGTTTACACCTATGTACCGTTTAACCCCTGCACCATATTTGAAACGAATTTCCGTAGGGGCGGATGGCAATCCGCCCGTGGTTCCTGTTCCTCGCGGGACACGGGGCGATTGCCATCGCCCCCTACGATTTGCACTATCACATGAATATGGTTGGGCGGGACCCGGAATGACGGGTTCCCACAAATTTATCGCACACCCTCGCAATACTTTTCTCTTGATTTAATCCCGCAATTTGGTATAATGTGGCTGTCACATATTTGCGGCTCTAAGCAACATATAATGTAAGAAAAACATGTAATAAATCAAATCGACTATTGGCAAAATATGTAAAACGAGAGGAGAAAACTGATGGACAATATGACCGCCGCGCTCCCCGCGTTCAAATACCATCCCAATTGCGCGGAACTGGAGATCTTCACGAACACGAAGGCCGAACCCGGACGTCCCGCCGTTTGCCAGTGCTGCGGCCGGGAAACGGAATATTACTACAATACAATGTACAGCGTGGAAACTGTGAATTGTCTCTGTCCGGAATGTATAGCGAGCGGCGCGGCGGCGGAAAAATTCAGCGGCGATTTCATTCAGGACGTCGAAAGCGGCGTGGACGATCAGGCCAAAACCGACGAACTGACCAAACGCACGCCGGGTTACACCTCTTGGCAGGGTGAATATTGGCTGACGCATTGCGGCGATTACTGCGCCTTTATCGGTGATGTCGGCATGAAGGAATTGACGGACATGGGCATTGCCGACGAGGTGTTCGCGGACTATGCCGAGATGGATGGATTCAGTATCGATGATGTGAAGGAATATTTGGAGAAAGAAGGAAGTCTGGCGGGCTATCTTTTTCAATGCCTGCACTGCGGAAAATACCGGATATGGGTGGACGCGGATTGAGAAGCGCGGGAGCCTGATCTTAAAGATAAAGCGAGGTCAGCATGGAGAACATCCAAAAATACTTTCAGGAAAACCCCACGACGTTTGGGATCGCCCTGATCGCCGCCGGCATCGTATTGTTTGTCTTGACGCTTTTCAATAAAACGCGGAGCGGCAGTAACCGTTACAGGATGCTGGATTTCAAGAGAATAATGGGCGAAAAAATCGGAACTATCGTGGAAAAGGCTATGTTTTTTCTGCTTTCTATCGCGATGGTCGTCGCGGGGCTCGTATGGATCATTTTATAAGGAACAGAGGTGAGCGAAGCGGATGAAAGTCTATTACAAACGCGCCGTAGAGGGGGTGACGGTGCCCGCGGTCATTCATAACGGCAGCTATTTTTACATCGATATGCCCGTCTACGAGGACGGTATTGTCAGTTGCTGGAAAGAAGTCGCGCTAGCCGACGTGCCGGGCGTCATTCAGAGCGGTTGGCTGACGTCGTCCGTTCCGGAGGGCAAAACCCTGGTGGTCCACGGGCTTACCGAGTTTCGTCTCCAAAACGCCGTATGGGACTGGGCGGGCGACGCTTTTTTTGAATACATCCAGAGCGTCGTCAAATCTATGAACCATAAAATGGAAGGGATTTACGCGATCTCCGCCGAAAAGAAAGAACTGTGGGAAAAGCGGCGGGTTGAATGGGGCGCGACCGGGACGCCTTTTTCCGTCAGCGGCGATTATGGCTACACAAGGCGGGAGGGCAGATCCACCCATGTCTTCACGGCTTTTGCCGGCGTCGTCCGGCTGGAAAACATCACCGCGTTCGCCGACGGCACATACGCGTTGGGCAGTCTGGGAACCGTGACCGAGGACGAACTGAACGCGCGATTCGCGCAGAATCTTATTTTTACCACACCGCCGCTCGGCGCGCCGATCCATATGGACGCGCTGGGCGTTGCCTGTGCCTCTGAGATCGTTTGGGCGGTTTCC
Organism: Gracilibacteraceae bacterium; assembly: GCA_031266805.1. Classification (GTDB taxonomy): domain Bacteria; phylum Bacillota; class Desulfitobacteriia; order Desulfitobacteriales; family Syntrophobotulaceae; genus JAIRRL01. The sequence goes on along the minus strand of JAISAH010000017.1, from coordinate 2,656 downwards.
GCCGAGGAAAAACGGAAGGAGATTTTCGATTATAAAAACGCGTTGAACGACAAACCGACTCTGCACGACGCCGCGGTATCGGCCTATCACGCCTACCTGGAAGACCCGACCGACTATCACAGAGAAAAGCTTCGCGCCGCCTATGAAGCCGTTCCCGAACACGAGCGGCTGTATCTTGGAGACATGGATTCAAAGGATTGGGATTATCAGAGGATCCTTTATTCCGATGAAAAACGGCAGGTTTAGGGAACTTAGGGACTATTAGTTTTCCTTTATGCCGTATTCTTTATTCAAATTTAATAAATAATGCCCGAATATATGTTCTTTTTTCGTTAATTTTTTTACTTGCATAATAAGCAGTCTTGTTGTCGCAGTTGCGTAATTTTTATGATTGCAATAATTATAGCTGTTCCCTGCTTATATCATACTTTTGATCTATTTCAATTGGTTCAACAAAAGTATCATCGTTAATAGCGCCGAATAATTCAAAAAAATCATTGGGATAATCATTCCCCAGTGTTTTCCTTATATTGTCTTCAACCCAATCCGAGACAGAAGTTCCCTTCTGTTTGGCAATTTTCTTGATTTTTTCGAAAACAATTTGGTCGATGTTCAATGAAATTTGCGGCATCCTTTGCCTCCGGATAATATTTTATCGGATATGACCTGACCTGACAAAAGCATTGTAGCGCAGACGAACGCGAAAAGCAATATCGGCGCGGAAAACCGTCAAAATATTTGCGCCATCCGCCATCCGCTTCATGGTTGAATATGGTTCGGATGGTTGGTATAATTGCTTTGAAAGAGAGATTGTTTTTCATGGGGGAGGAATTTGTCATGCCACACGAAGACGATCACAACGGCGCGCTGGCGGCTCTCGACGGCATCAGGGAGACCGCCATGACAGAGGATTGCCCCGAAATCTATACCCCGGAGGAAATGGACGCGGTGGAGACCCACATCGCCTCTCAGTTCGGCGATTTCGCCAATGTGTTCCACGAGATTGTCTCCCCGGACATCCACTGCGATGTCTGCATCATCGAGCCGAGCGAGGCGCGGGATCACTACACGCTGGTGACTATGGGCATGGGCGCCCGCCGGATGAATGTGCCGGAGGAGCTGCGCGAGTACAAATTGGAGCGCGCCGAGCTGCTTATCTGTCTGCCGCCTGACTGGAAGGTCCCAAGCGACGACGAACGCTGGTATTGGCCGATCCGGCTGCTGAAAGCCATGGCGCGTTTTCCCGGCGAAAACAATACTTGGCTGGGTTACGGCCACAGCGTCGAGGGCTTTGAGCCTGCCGAACCTTATGCCGAAAACACAGAGCTTTGCGGCGTGATGCTCAGCATGCCCTATCCTTTTGGGCAGGAAGCTTTCGTTTGTCCGCTGCCCGACGGCAGCGAAGTGAACTTCTATCTTCTTCTGCCGATCTATCAGGACGAGATGGACTACAAGTACGACAACAGCGCCGAGGACTTGGAGCTGCTGCTGGACGGCTTCGTGGTGGATCCCGCGCGCAAAAGCGTGGTGGCGGGGCGCAAAAATTTCCGTTTGCAGCCAAGTGATATCCAGGCTAAATTGCCGGACTGGGAGGGGCCCGACGGATGCCTCTGCACCGACCGCGTTACCGTAGACGGGCTCAAGGTGGGCTATATGTACCGGGAAGAACCCGACGAGGGCGTGCCCGACAGCGGCTGGCGCTTTTTCGCGGGGGACGAGGACGACGACTATATCGACGACCCGGATCATTCGGGTTTTTACCGATTGAATACCATCGCCAATTGCGACGCGGCGGTGATTCCGTTTTTGAACGCGCCCTACGGTTCAGCGTTTGTGCGGGACGACGGCGGCGTATTCCGGGAAACGCCCTTCGAGCCGCCGGCCGACGAGGACTGAGAGAAAGTTTTAAGAAGGGAGACCGCCATGACAGAGGATTGCCGAACCATCATTGATTTTCTGGCCTGCGACTATGAACTGTTGGAAAACGAGCCGGACGGCGCGAAAATCTGCGCCCGCCATGAGGAATTGTGGGAGGCGGGACGGCGCGAAGGCTTCACTCCGCTCCTCATCCTCGTGTCGGACACGTTGGCGGAGGCGATAGAACTCAGCTGTGAGGACGCGGATCTCGAAGCCCGTGCCGAAAGCGCCGCCGCCATGCGCGCGGATATTTTGCAAAAGGCCGAAGCGGTGGACGCGGACGCCTTCCTAGCGGCGCGGCTGGCGGAGTACACGGAGATGCACGCGGGCGAGGACGACGTCACGGGGGAATTTGAGGACTGCGAACCCGTCGATTGCCTGCTCTCCATCGACGCGAAAAACGAGATCACCGAGATCATTCTCGCCAAAATCCCGGCGGCGAACCCGTGGGAATTGCCCGCCTGGGTCCCGATGGGCGGTTTTAACGACTGCCCCTCTCCCGCCGAGCAGGTCGCCGTGTTCCGGCGCTGGCACGAGCGTTACGGCGCAGCTGCCGTCCTTGTGAGTTATGACGTGTGGGAAATGGAGCTGCGGGGCAAGGAACCGGTAAAGGGCAACGAGGAGGCGGAGGCTCTGGCTAAGGAGCAGTTCGCTTTCTGCTACGACATTGTCATGCAGGCCTTTGGCCAGGCCTTTTGCAGCGTCCGCGGGCTGGCGAGCAGGCTCAGGGGTTCTTCCG
>JAISAH010000114.1 GCA_031266805.1 Gracilibacteraceae bacterium | reverse complement strand
CAGATCAAGCAGAGATGGAGAGCCGTGTACAGCGAGAGTTGTAAGCACGGTTCGGAGGGGGGACTGTGCAAACCTGCCGCAGAAATGCGGTAAGGCGGCACTTTCCTACCCTACAATTTTTTGGTATCCATATGCTACACCCAGCTTTTTAATAATCTGTGCGAGAAAGCTGACGATGTCTATGGCGGACGGCTCCCTGTCCACGTCCGCTGCCTTATAGATGAAGCGGCGAACATTGGGCAGATCCCGCGTCTGGAGAAACTGATGGCGACCATCCGCAGCCGCGAAATTTCGGCCTGTCTGGTGCTGCAGGCCCAGAGCCAATTAAAGGCGCTCTACAAAGACAACGCCGATACAATTGTTGGCAATTGCGATTCGGCGATTTTCCTCGGCGGCAAGGAAAAGACCACCCTTGAGGATTGGTCAAAAATGATGGGCAAGGAGACGATTTATTCGCTTAACACCAGCGAGACGAAGGGCAACAGCCCTTCGTTCAGCAATAGCTACCAAAAATTAGGGAGAGAACTCATGACTGTGGACGAACTCGCCGCCATGGACAGCGACTCTTGTATCTTGATGCTTCGCGGTCTGCGCCCCTTTATGTCCAAGAAGTATGATATAACCAGACACCCGCTGTACAAGCAGCTTGCCGACTATGATAGGCGCAACCGGTTCGATACAAGGAGATTTCTTTCCACCAAACTAAAAGTCAGGCCCGACGACTCCTTCACCGCCTATGAAGATGAGGGAACGGAACTGCTCGAACCGCCGCCGCCCGAAGCCTTTGCCGCGCCGCCGGCGCAGTCTTCATGATCTCCGCATGTTAATAAGCAACAATATTAAATTATTTGGGAAATGAGGTAAAATATGGATTTTTTCTCTGAGGCAATCAATACCCTTTCTGTGCTTGTCGTGGCAATTGGCGCCGGTCTCGGTGTATGGGGTATCATTAATCTGTTAGAAGGATACGGAAATGATAATCCAGGGGCGAAATCTCAAGGAATAAAGCAACTTATGAGTGGAGGCGGTTTAATCTTGATCGGTTTGAATTTAATTCCGTTGCTTTCAGGCCTTTTTGGCTAATATTTAATATCGATAATCATTATTTGATTGCGAAGTTTAACAAAAATTACAATTAAACCCGACGTTTCGCAATGAATATTGCAACTATCGAGACGTTCTCTGGATCAAGCAACGAAGGAGATTGAAAAACAATGACGGGCAGCAAGTGTCAGGGTATATTTTCAATATTATCCAAAATAAAACAGATTATGCGGCGGACTCTGTTTGGGAGTGACATTAATTGGGTGCTGACGGTGAAGTCTGTCACAAAAATTAAAGCGCGATATACGATATCCGGGCGCGGGAAAGGCAAGGGCGACATTTATGAAAAGCAGCGGGACGATAAACTTTATTGCAAACAGTCCGCGAAATAAAGTCCGGTTTATACCGGGCTTTATTTAAATCAGCGATGGACTGGCTAACCGAGTGGATCAGGCAGGGCTTGATCGAAGCTATCATAGGGCGCTTCACGGGTATTTACGACAGCATTAACCGTCAGGTAGGCGAAATCGCCGTCAATGTGGGTCAGACGCCGCAGGGATGGAACCCGGGCGTCTTTTCCATGATCAAAACTCTCTCCGATACGGTCGTCGTCCCGGTGGCCGGGATCATCCTCACTTTCGTCCTCTGCTATGAACTGATCTCAATGGTCATTGAGAAAAATAATATGGCGAATTTTGAGGTTTTTACCATCTACAAATGGATCATCAAAACGTTCTGCGCGGTCTATATCCTGACCCACACTTTTGACATTGTCATGGGCATATTCAGTCTGGCCCAGCATGTTGTAAGCGGCAGCGCGGGCGTAATCAGCGGCGATCTGGATTTAAGTGTGGACGCCGCTCTCGCGGATTTGCAGGTGATGCTGGAGACTATGGGGATGTGGGAGTTAATCGGGCTGTGGCTGGAGAGCTTCATCATCAGTCTCTCTTTGCAGGCTATGACCATCTGTGTATTCATCGTCATCTTCGGGCGCATGATCGAAATCTATCTGACGGTTTCGGTGGCGCCTATACCCCTGGCAACAATGGCTAACCGCGAGTGGGGGCAGATCGGCGCGGGTTACCTCAAATCTCTGTTTGCGCTGGCTTTTCAGGGATTTCTCATCATGGTGTGTGTCGCGATATACGCCGTTCTTACTAAAAACATTCCCTCCGGCGGCAATCCGCACGCCAGTATCCTGATTACCCTGGCATACACTATATTGCTTGTTTTCACACTCATGAAGACATCGTCGCTCGCTAAAAATCTGTTTGGAGCGCGCTGATTTTCGCACTCAAAAATTCAAAAATATGGGAGGTTAACATGGCACAGGAAAAAACCACAACGACTAAAATCGAAGCGCGGGCTTACCCCATCGCGGAGCCCAAAAACAACACCATAGCGTTCGCCGGTCTCAACATCGACGACAAATTTGCCATAAACGGCGTCCGCGTAATCAGCGGCGAGAACGGGCTTTTCGTCGCCATGCCACAGACGCGGGACAACCGCGGCGAGTGGCGGGACGTCTGTTTTCCCGTCACGAAAGAGCTTCGGCATCAAATCAGCGACACGGTACTCAGCGAGTACGCTAAGGCGCTGGAGGAGATGGTGGAAAAGCGTGAGTCTACTGTAGCAAAGATGCGCGAGACGGCGCGCAGTCTTAAAGAACGCCCCGCTCCGGAGAAAACGCCTGAAAAAGCCCGGCGCACCGGCGCGGAACTATAAGGATGGCGCGGCATGACCATGAAAGCTGATCGCGGAGAACTATGCGGCGATTCCGCAGGTAAAGTGATGAAGCTCTACAGCCCGTTGGAAGTGATATATGACAGGTGGGACGCGCGCTCACCTGAGACGGTTTTCGCCAGCCCGGAGAAGGCATTAGGGGAATTCGCCCTCGCGGAGGAGGCCCGCGAAATCCAGGCCTCTCCTTACGCGAGTGGAAAAAGCTCTGGCAGGAAGAGATGAAAAACCGTCCGTCTGCGCCGAAAAAGGAGCCGGGGCGCGGCAAACAGGGTCCTGACTTATGATGCGAGGAGAAAACATTGTGAACAAACACCCATTCTATATTTCTCTCGGCAGCCTCTTTGACGGCATAGGGGGATTCCCCTATGCCGCTTCTTTTTATGGGATCAAATCGCTGTGGGCCAGCGAGATAATGCCGCAGGCGATATCGGTCACCATGCGGCATTTCCCGGACATGAAGCATGTCGGCGACATCACCGCCATAGATGGCGCGAAACTCCCGCCGGTCAACATCATAACTTTTGGCTCGCCATGTCAAGGTCTTTCCGTAGCAGGACGGCGCCGGGGGCTAGCCGACGAGCGCAGTGGTCTCTTTGCGGAGGCCGTGCGAATAATAGACGAAATGAGGAAAGCCAGCGATGGAAAATATCCAAATTATGCCGTTTGGGAAAATGTCCCAGGAGCTATGTCCTCTGCGGGAGGCTGTGACTTTGCAGCTGTGCTTACGGCGTTCGCAAAAACCGAGATTCCAATTCCTCTGTCTGGGCGCTGGGCAAATGCCGGAATGGTCAGAGGCGTTGGGGTTACTATCGCTTGGAGAGTGCTTAACGCCTGTTTATGGGGAGTCCCCCAGCGCCGCCGTCGAATCTTTCTTGTGGCAAGTTTTGGAACGGGACGCGCCGGCGAAGTACTCTTTGTCGAAAAAGGCCTGCGAGGGGATCCTGCGGCGGGCGCAGAAGCGCGGCAAAGAACTGCCGCCGATGCTCCGCGAAGCGCTGGAGGCGCAATGCCGGGCGGCGTGATCCCGTTTGCCAGCAACCAGCGCGACGAGGTGCGGAGTTTAGGAGTAGCCTCAGGCGCGCTCGTCGCAAGCCCCGGCATGAAGCAGCAGACCTTCATCGCGGAAAAATGCCTGACGCCGTGGGACGTCCAGAGTCGCAGAGTTCATCCTGAAAACAGCCAATGGCCCGCCTTATATGGCGCGGAAGGCGGTGGTCACGGTTACGCCGCCAAATGCCTGAACCCTTGGGACACGCAGCAATCCCGTATATTCATTGAAAACGGCGCTTCGCCTGCGCTCACGGGCGCGGACGGCGGCGGGGGCAGAAATCCCGGAGGGCTGGTCGCGGCCTTCTGCGGCGGCGCGAGCGCGCAGGCGCGGAGCATTGGCTACAGCGAGGACGTTTCTCCCACGCTGAAAGCGGAGGCGGGGGGATTTGCCGCTCCCTGTATTTGCGAGCCGGAGATCGCGCGGACTTTGACTGCCAGAGGCGATTCCTCTCCTTGCGCCGACCGGGGGCAGAACGTGATTGCGGCGCTAAGGGCAGATGTCGCTGCGCCTTGTAACGAGCCGCACCCGAATATCACCGGTACTCTCTGCGCGTCTGGCGCGGGACTGTCGCGTCCCGCGGGGATGGCGTCGGAGCCTGATCTCTGCGTGGCCTACGCTCTGCAGGGCAACATGATCGGGCGGCGGGAGCATAACGGCCCGAGCGGAAGCGGCGTCAGCGAGAATTTATCGTTCACCCTGACCGCCGCCGACACGCCGGGCATAGCCGCCGCGCTTCCCATCTCCATACAGGACAAGGCTACCCGTCATAACGGGCCTTCGCGCAATGAAGGTGGTGCGGGGAACGGACTTGGCGTAGGTGAGCCGGGCGATCCCGTCCATACAATGACGGTAGGCGACCAGCACGCTGCACTGGTATATGACCGCCAGCGCAGCGATTTGTTCAGGAAGCGGGACGTCGCCTCGACCCAAGCCGCCCGGCAGCACAAGGATGCGACGGATCTGGTCTTTGAGACCGGAGAGCGGTCAGATCAGGAGGGAAACAGATACATCGTGCGCCGCCTGACTCCCGCGGAATGCGAATCGCTCCAAGGGTACATGGCGGGGTATACCGCTTTCGGCTGCGGCGGAGAGAAAATAAGCGACAGCCGCCGTTATCAAATGCTCGGCAACTCCCTCGCTATCCCCTGCGCAAAATTTGTTTTAGGCAATATTGCGGCGCAGATGAGAGGAGGTTAAATGAAGATTTTGCGAAGCAAAATACCTACTCGATCTTGACACGGCAAAACCCCGTAAAATGCGGGCGGGGCAATGGCATATCTGTCCATTGCCCTTAGCTGCCATTACGGTATCATCAATAGAAACAAAAATCTACAAGAAGGAGAACACCGAAAATGAACGGGAAATTCTATAGAACTTCCTATCAATTTTGGTAATTTTTGGTTATGGCCTATGTCCCCGTGCCTAAAGACCTCACGAAGGTCAAGACAAAGGTGGCTCTAAATTTAACGAAGCGTCAGCTGATTTGTTTTGGGATTGCCGCCGCTGTGGGCATCCCGGCATATCTGCTCACAAGAGGATCCGTAGGCGGCAGCGCCGCCGTTCTACTGATGATCGTCCTGATGCTGCCGTTCTTCTTTTTTGCTATGTTCGAGCAGGATGGCCAGAGCGCGGAGAAAATCCTGCGCAGTATCATCCGAGCCCGGCTTTGGCCGGGCCGGCGCCCCTACCGGACCGAAAATCTGTACAAATATCTGAGCGAGGGAGGAAAACCCGTTGCAATCCAAGCAAAAAGAGCAGCAACAACGGCTGGCGGCAAACGTCCGTCTGGCAGCCGAGCGAGGAGGAACGGAGAATAAGGCCGATTGGAAGGCGCAGGGCAGGCAGGCGAAGGCGGCCGTAAGCAGCACCGGTTTGGCGGCGGCCCTCAAAACCCGCCTGTTCGGGCGCGGCGCCGCGCCGCGGAGCGCTCAAGAGTCCATACCATACCGGGAAATGCGTAAAGACGGCGTCTGCCGCGTCACAGGCCGGCTTTACACCAAGACAGTCATGTTCTCAGATGTGAATTATCAGCTCGCGCGAAACGAGGACAAAAACGCTATTTTTGACGCCTACTCCGAATTTCTCAATTATTTTGACGCCAGTGTCAGCGTTCAGCTGACATTTGTGAACAAACGGATCAATATCAGCGAGTTTGAGCGCTCTGTCGACATTCCCGGCCAAGGGGATAAGTGGGACTCCATCCGGCGCGAGTACGCCGATATGCTCAAAAGCCAGCTGGCGCGGGGCAACAACGGACTTGTGAAGACCAAGTATATCACTTTCGGCGTTGAGGCTGACAGCCTGAATGAAGCGAGGCCTCGGCTGGAGCGCGTGGAGACCGATATTATCAATAATTTCAAGACTCTGGGCGTCTCGGCCCGCCCGCTCTCCGGCGCGGAGCGGCTGGAGATCATCCATGGCCAGTTTCACCCGAGCGGCGCGGAGAAATTCAGTTTCGACTGGAAGGATATCGTGAGAACCGGAATGTCCACAAAAGATTTCGTCGCGCCGACTTCATTTGACTTCACAGGCGGCAGGACACTTAAAATCGGAGAGCATTATGGCGCGGTCAGCTTTGTGCATATCACCGCGCCGGAGATGACGGACAGGATGCTGGCGGATCTCCTTGACCTGACGTCGCCCGTCACTGTGACTTTGCATATTCACTCCATTGATCAGGGGGAGGCCATCAAGACGGTCAAACGGAAACTTTCCGATCTGGACGCGATGAAAATTCAAGAACAGAAAAAAGCTGTCCGCGCCGGCTACGATATGGACGTGCTGCCTGCCGACCTTGTCACCTACGGCAAGGAAGCCGCCGCGCTCTTAAGTGATCTTCAGTCCCGTAACGAGAAGATGTTTCTGGTGACAATTTTGGTTATGAACACCGCGCCCTCAAAACGGAAATTGGAGGACGACGTGTTCTCGGCGGCCGGCGTAGCCCGGAAATACAACTGCTCTCTCAGACGACTCGACTGGCAGCAAGAGCAGGCTCTGATGTCCTCTCTCCCACTCGGGCTGAATCAAATTGAGATTCAGCGAGGACTCACCACATCCTCGACAGCCATCTTTGTGCCTTTTACGACATGCGAGCTTTTCCAGAGCGGCGAGACCCTCTACTACGGACGCAACGCTCTTTCCGGCAACCTCATCATGGCTGACAGAAAGCGGCTAAAAAACCCCAACGGTCTGTTCCTGGGCACTCCCGGCTCGGGCAAATCCTTTTCCGCTAAACGGGAGATAGTAAACGTCTTTCTCATGACAAGCGACGATATCATTATCGCGGATCCGGAATCGGAATATTTTCCCATTGTGGAGCGTCTTGGCGGTCAGGTGGTGAAACTCTCGCCCACGTCCACGCAGTACCTGAACCCCATGGATATCAACCCCAACTACGCTGACGATGAAGATCCGCTGACCCTTAAATCGGATTTCATCTTATCGCTTTGCGAGCTGATCGTTGGCGGTAAGGAAGGTCTCACGCCTGTGGAAAAAACCGTGATTGACCGATGCGTCCGGCTGGTTTACCGGAATTATCTCGCTGATCCGGCGCCGGAGCGTATGCCCATGCTGGAGGATTTGTACAATCTTCTGCGCTCTCAGGCCGAGCCGGAGGCGCAGCGCGTCGCCACCGCGCTGGAGATTTACGTCTCCGGATCCCTCAACGTCTTTAACCACCGCACCAATGTGGACGTCACGAACCGCGTAGTCTGTTTTGACCTGAAAGAGCTTGGCAAGAGCCTGAAAAAGATTGCTATGCTGGCCTTGCAGGACGCGGTCTGGAACCGGGTAACGGCGAACCGCGCCTTGGGGCGCTTCACCTGGTTCTATGTCGATGAAATGCACCTCCTCTTAAAGGAAGAGCAGACCGCCGCCTACACGGTGGAGATATGGAAGCGTTTTCGCAAATGGGGCGGCGTTCCCAGCGGGTTGACTCAGAATGTAAAAGACCTCTTGGCCTCCCGTGAAATTGAAAATGTGCTGGAGAATTTATACTGTAAAGGGTGGTTGTCCAAACCACCACTATTACAGAGAGGCAGACGCTCCATCCGTAGCAGTTTGAGGCGGTTCAGCCGATTGGAGGTGATA
>JAISAH010000106.1 GCA_031266805.1 Gracilibacteraceae bacterium | reverse complement strand
GATCCGTCTCCTTAAATCATATTTGGAGTAACAGGACATTGAAAACACAAATAAAGAGTAACCATCGTGAAAAAACACTCACCTCGCTCTTTCTTCACAGTTCGCGGTACGATAAAGATAAAACCGGTCGCTTACCGCCGCTATCACCCCCTTTATTTATATTTTACGACTCGCCGAACAGTCCGCTAAACATTCTCCAACAGTTCAATTCAGTGGATCTTCGCATCACATCCCTTTCGTCTGATTTCGCGGAAAGCATCCCTTGATTCTGTATATTATTTGAACATTGGAGATAAAGTGAGGATATCCAATCAATTATGCGCCGCCATTCCGGGTTTATCCCGAAATCCAGCTCTCGTGCCCGTCATTTCGGGAACAACGGGAGGAAGGAAGGGAGTTGGATCCCGGGATAAGCTCGGAATAAATAACGAGGAAGCGGGAAAACGGCAACATGTAAGGCTGTTCTGACTTCTCTTGTTTTCCGTTTACCACATAATGTGTATTATGTAATCAATTCAGCGGCGATCCTGTGTATGAAACACCCTTATTTTACAATAACAGCTATATATGTATAATAAAGTAATGCAAGCCGGAGCGACGGAAAATTTTCGCCGATTTAGGGCAACAGCAAACAAAAGCCGGTCTGTTCAACGTTGTCCGAAATCTGAATTTTTGCCATATTTCCAATATTATCCTTGACATCTCCGATGTTTTTGCTTATAATTATGGCAAAATATGTAGCGCAACCGCTTTCAACCGCTTTTTACACGATATTTGAACTACATAATACACATTATCAGATTCAGGCTGCTTTTCTCCGCCGCCGCTGTCAGGAGACGGCGGGGGTTTCGCCGGGTTTAATCATTGCCGGACATCGCGGCTTTGTAATGCCGCTCTTTGTAGTCTAAAAGCTCCGCGGATTTTTTCAGTTTTTCCAATTGCTGCTCCACCAGTTTTTTCTGGTTTTTGATACATTCAAACCGCTGCCCGATCGTGGAATCCCCTTCCATGACCCATTCTATATACTGCCGTATCTGTTTGATCGGCATACCTGTATTTTTCAGCGCGGTTATCGTGTCCAGCCACTCAAAATCCGTATCCTTGAAAACACGCGCGCCGTTTCGCCCGCGGTCGACGAACGGCAGCAGCCCCGCCTTATCGTAATAATGCAAAGTATAAACCGTCACCCCCATTCTTTCGGCTATCTGGCTTACGGTATAAGTCATAATTTCATAACGCCCCCTGATAAAAAATTCAAAAAAACCCTTGACTTGGAGTATACTCTATGCCCGATAATATAACAAGCGGCAATTTTTCGCGACGGGCAAAGACGGGCAAAGGAGAAAAAATGAAAACACTGTTTGACGAAACGCGATTGGGGCGGATGTCTCTGAAAAACCGGTTTTTCCGGGCGGCTATCGGGGAAAAGACGACGGACGGGCAGGTAAACGAAAATATTTTGCGGCTGTACAAAGAACTCGCTCTGGGCGGCGCCGGGACGCTGATCACCGGTTTTACGCTGGTCGACGAAGCCGAGAAAAATTTCCCCATGCTGGCGTTTTATGATGATTCGTTCCATGAAAGCCACAAAGCGCTGACGGATCTGGTCCACGCGCATGGCGCTAACATTATTTTACAGCTGGTCTGCGTCGGCTCGTATGTGATGGGCGACGCGACGGGCATGACCGTTTTGGCCCCAAGCGCCGTAGAAAATTTAAACACCAAGGTATTGCCGCGGGAGATGACGGTCGCACAGATAAAAGCCGTGCAGGAAAAATTTGCCAAAGCGGCTCTGCGGGCAAAGAGCGCCGGCTATGACGGAGTGGAAATACACGCCGCCCACGGATTTTTGCTCAGTCAGTTTATGACGCCCTACTACAACCGGCGAACGGATCTGTACGGCGGAGGCGCGGAAGGCAGGGCGAGGATGGCGCTGGAAACCTGCGGCGCCGTGCGCGAGGCGGCGGGAGCTGATTTTCCCCTGTTGATAAAAATAAACGTGAGCGACGGCCTGGAAAACGGCGGCGCGGAGTTCGCGGACGTATTGTATTTATGCGCGGAATTAACAAAACTGGGAATAGACGCCATCGAGATCAGCGGCGCCTTCCGCGCGTTTCCCCCGGAAGCGACCTCGTTTTTCCGCAAAGAAGCGGAGCAAATCGCCGCGGCGCATGGGGCGAAAATCATCTTGACCGGCGGCAACCGGGATTTCGCGGAAATGACCGGCATATTGAACGACTCAAAGATCGAATATTTCGGTCTGGCGCGGCCTCTGATGCAGGAGCCGGGCTTGATCAACCGGTTTAAGGAGGAGAATGGGCTATGAGCTATCTCGGCCAAGATATCCCCAAACTTGGATTCGGCCTGATGCGCCTGCCCATGCTGGATAAAGAGATCGACATTGAGCAGACGAAAACTATGGTTGACAAATTTCTGGCGGCGGGTTTTACCTATTTTGACACGGCCTACGGCTACCACGAGGGAAAATCGGAGGAAGCCGCCAAGATCGCGCTCGTGGACCGTCACCCCCGGGAAAAGTTTCAGCTGGCCACCAAACTGCCCGCCTGGTTTGGCCCCAAGAACGCGGAAGAGGCCCGGCAGATGTTTTTCACCTCGCTCGAACGCACCGGGGCCGGATATTTCGATTTTTACCTGCTACACAACTGCGGCGCCGAGCGCACCAAGGTCTTCGACGATTTCGGCCTGTGGGATTTCGTCTTGGAGCAGCGCGAAAAAGGCCTCATAAAACATGTGGGTTTTTCGATGCACGATACGGCGGACGTGCTGGACGATATACTGACAAAACACCCGGAGATGGAGTTCGTGCAACTTCAGGTCAACTACGCCGATTGGGACAGCCCCACGGTGCAGTCCGCCGCCTGTCTCGCGGCGGCGAAAAAACACGGGAAACCGGTCGTGATCATGGAACCGGTCAAAGGCGGCCTGCTGTCCACGCTCACCCCGCCGGCCGCCGCGATCCTCAGCGAGGCGGATCCTCAGGTCTCGCCCGCCTCCTGGGCCCTGCGCTTCGCCGCCTCGCTGGACAATGTGATCACGGTGCTGAGCGGCATGTCCAATACACGGCAGATGGAAGACAATCTGGCCGTCATGGCGGATTTTCGCCCCCTCGCCGCCGCCGAATACGCCGTCATAGAAAAGGTAAAGGAAGCGCTGAACGCGGTGGAAAGCGTCCCCTGCACAAATTGCGCCTATTGCCTTACAGGCTGCCCGCAGGGGATCGCCATTCCGGATATTTTCGGTCTCCTCAATCAATATCTGATGTTTGACAGCCTAGAACCCGCCAAAAGCTTTTACGGCATGTATACGCGCGGCGGCGGCGCCGCCGGGACTTGCAGCGAATGCGCTCAGTGCGAATCCGTCTGCCCGCAGGGGATCGGGATCATCCAAGAACTCAAACGCGCGGCGGCGATTTTCGAGTGATTTACACGCTGAAAAGCAGCTTACCGTAGGTCGGGTAAGGCCAGTATTTTTCCGCGGCGTTCGCTTCCATCTCGTCCGCGAGAGCGCGCGCCTCCTGCATCACCGGCAGGACTTTATCTTTGTAATAAACCGCCGCTTCATGGGCGTCGCTCCGCTCGGCGGCCCCTAAGACTGTCTCGTTCAGCAAATCGGTCTGGGCGCTCAGGCTGGCGTAGAGAGCGGACAGCTTGAGGATGAGGTTTTCCTCCGCCTTATAAGCCGTCGCCGGAAGTTCCAGTTTTTTCTTGTTGAGGGCGACTTCCGTCAGTTCTTTCAGATAAGAGGTCGCCGCGGGCAAAATATCTTTTTTCAGCATCTCCAGCATCGTCAGCGCCTCGATGTGGATGGTCTTGCTGTAGTTTTCCAGCAAAATCTCGCAGCGGGAGCGGATTTCTTCCTCCGTCAGGATATTGTGTTTCTCAAAAAGCCGGACGCTCTTATCGCCGCAAAAATACGGCAGCGCCTCCGGGGTGGATTTCAGGTTGAGCAGCCCGCGCCTTTGGGCCTCGCTCACCCATTCCTCCGCGTAATTATTGCCGTTAAAAATTATGCGCTCATGTTTTTCCGCCGTATCGCGCAGCAGTTTTTCCAGCGCCTGATCAAAATCGTCCGCCTTTTCCAAGTGGGTGGCAAATTCATCCAATATCTCGGCCACAATGGTGTTGAGGACAAAATTCGGCCCGGCGATGGAGAGCGACGACCCGAGCATCCGGAACTCAAATTTATTGCCGGTGAAAGCGAAGGGGGACGTGCGGTTGCGGTCCGTGGTGTCCCGCAGAAAATGAGGCAGTATCTTCACTCCGCCGTCCATCTCTTTTGCCGCCGCTTTCTCATAATCCCGGCCGTAGCGGATGGAATTCACGATCCCCGTCAGCTCGTCGCCGAGGAAAATGGAGATGATGGCCGGCGGCGCCTCGTTCGCCCCGAGCCGGTGATCGTTGGCCGCCGTGGCGACGGAAAGACGCAGCAGATCCTGATAGACGTCGACCGCCTTGACGACGGCAAAGAGAAATGTCAAAAATTGCCTGTTGGTTTCGGGAGCCGAGCCCGGTTCCAGCAGATTCGCCCCCTGATCCGTCCCCATGGACCAGTTGTTGTGCTTGCCGCTGCCGTTGACGCCGGCGAAGGGTTTTTCATGGAGCAGGCAGACGAGATTGTGGCGCAGGGCCACTTTTTTCATCACTTCCATCGTGATCTGGTTATGGTCGCAGGCCGTATTGGTCATGGAAAAAATCGGCGCCAGTTCGTGCTGCGAAGGAGCGACCTCGTTGTGCTGCGTTTTCGCGTGGATGCCGAGTTTCCACAGCTCTTCGTCCAGATCCTTCATGTACGCCGCCACCCGGGATTTGACGCTGCCGAAATAATGGTCCTCCATCTCCTGGCCTTTGGGCGGTTTGGCCCCGAACAGCGTGCGTCCGCAGTAGACGAGGTCTTTGCGCTGTTCATATAAAGCCCGGTCCAGCAGGAAATATTCCTGTTCCGGGCCGATAGTCGTGAAGACGCGGCGCGTGGCCCGGTCGCCGAAAAGTCGCAGGATGCGGAGGGCGTGGCGGTTGATGGCCTCCTGCGAGCGCAGCAGCGGCGTTTTTTTGTCCAGCACCTGCCCGCCATAGGAGTAAAACACCGTGGGGATGCAGAGGATCCCCTCTTTGACAAAAGCGTAGGAGGTCGGGTCCCAGGCCGTATAGCCGCGGGCCTCGAAGGTGGCGCGCAGACCGCCGGAGGGAAAACTGGAAGCGTCGGGTTCGCCTTTGATCAGTTCTTTGCCGGAAAACTCCATGATGATCTTGCCGTCCGGGGCCGGGGCGATGAAACTGTCGTGTTTTTCCGCCGTGATGCCGGTCATCGGCTGGAACCAATGGGTAAAATGCGTGGCCCCTCTCTCGATCGCCCAGTCTTTCATCGTGTTCGCCACCACATGCGCCACTTCCAGAGTCAGGCTGGTGTTTTCCCGGATGTGCCGCGCCAGGGCCTTGTAGGTGGCGCCCGGCAGACGCTCTTTCATGACGGCGTCGTTGAATACCATGCTCCCAAAGATTTCGGTGCAGTTCGCGCTCATGAGAATAACCTCCGTTTGTTTTTAGCTTCGCCGACGGTTCCCCTTTTAGTAAAAAAAGACGTGCAGAAAAATCCGCAGCGCCTTTGCTGTATGTGATCAGTTTAACCGGAAAGACTGCGCCTGTCAAGAGGAAAGCAAGTTTTTTATGTTTATCAAGGGGTGTAGGGTGTAGGGTGGTGTAGATAAAAATAGTGGGCGCCGTCAGCAAGGCCGAAGCCGGGGACAGCGCCTCTGTCCCCGGCTTGCGCCAGCTACTAGACCTAGTATTCTTCGCTCAAAATCTGATAAACCGGCGCTCCTTCACACTGTTTTGGCATACGGACGCCGCCTATAACAGCCATTGTCGGGACAAAATCCACCTGACGGATGATGCGGTCTGTAGAATATCCTGATTTGACGCCATTGCCTGCCGCCATAAAAATCGGGGATACCGACGTGTCGGCATATCCTCGAGTCGTTGACAGACTGTCGCCGTGATCAAAGTTGTAGCCCTCAGCCGTCCAATAAACGATGTCGCCGCAATCAGGTCCGCCAAGGCCCAGAAGAATAGCGTCCTTATTTCTGACGGCGAGAGAAATGACCCGTTTGCCTGTTTCCGGATGCTTATAACCGTACAGATCCGTCATGATCTGTTCCTCTAGTTCGTATTGCTCGGCCGGATCTACGGTTCCATGCGGGTTGCGGCCTTTCAAGTTGATATAAATGAAATTGCCGCGCACGGCTACCGCGCGTGTTTTTTCCCAATCCAGTTCACGCAGCTCGTTTCCTTGAGCATCTTTTTTCAGCGCCGTATAGCCAAGTTCTTCCATCAAACGGACGTTCACGCCCACCGGCTCTCCTATGGCTACAGGGCCGTGTTCCGGGCAAACAGCGGCATGGTCGGAAATAATGAAAACCGTCCAGCCCTTGTCGAGATAATGCATGAATTTTCCGATATACTCATCTGTTTGCCGGTAGACCATTTCCATGCACTCGGCGTATACATGTTCGGGCAGACTGCCTTCGCCCTTATCTTTCAGGAACTTTATGATCATATGCCCTTGGAGATCAACATTGTGAAAATGCGAAAAGACGATCTCAAAATTCTCATGATCAATAAGATAATTAAGAGATTTCGCCTGCCATTCACCCATTGCCCGCCATTGCGGGATCATGCACTCTTGCATCAGCTGTTGGTCGTAACCGCCCAGAATAGCGCCGGGTAAAGCCGGACCGCAGTTGTCTTTAACTATCCGCTGCAATTCTTGCGGATGCCATAGGGAGTTTTCATTTATATCCATGGCGGTTGACACCCATATTTTCAAATGACTGCCATCATCAGACACCGACAGCAAACGCATGCTGCGGGTAACCTCGTATTTAACGTCGTTTCTGTAGCCCTCGTCGACGATGCCGCAGGTAAATACGCCTTCACGCAGGACGGCAAAGGGTTTCTCGCTTTTTTTGCGCTTATAGAGCAGTACCGTATCGTACTTCCCGCTTTCTCCCCTGACCAGTAAGGCGGACCGATGGATAAGGCCATGGGAGAGAAGCATGGTGAATTCCATGGCGTCTTCCGGAGCGTCCGTCCAGCCGGCAGCCGGTTTGATGGGGGAAAGAGCGACGTCAAAGGGCATTTTCCCCATCGTTCCCTGCCCGTCGTCCGGCGACAGAATCAGATTGCGGGTGGCAGCCGCGCCGACAGCGATACTGCCTGCAATTCGACTGGCGTCGGCCAATGTCTCTTCAACAGCCAAATCAGAGATCACGCAGGGCACACGGGAGTCGGCGGCGGCTTTTTCGCGGAAATAAACGTCCTCGGTCTTTACGTCCGCGACCAGAATAAAATCTTTTTCTATCTCGCCGACGCCGCAGTTGACGCCTTCGGGCTGAGTACCGTCCACAACGCTCAAGTTGGGACTGGAACTGGTCGGTGGCCAGGAACTGCCCGGCCAATGCCAGACCAGAGTTTTCTTTCCTGACTCGGCAAATACATTCCATAATTGCTCTGCTTTGCACAAGCGCGAGTCCAGACCATAAGCGATCGTATCCAGATTGTTTCCGTCCGCCACCCAAAAATCCGTGATCCCATGGGTGCAGGGATAGGTGCCGGTGGCCAGCGTCGTCCACATCGGCGGGGTAATCGTCGGTTGTCCGCCCAGCATTACCAGATCGGCGGAGGCCGATCCTCTCTCCAAAAACTTTTTCACATTGGGCATCAGACCGGCGCGTACATATTTCCGAGTTAAACTGGGATCTAATCCGTCGATGCCAAGAACCAGTATTTTTTCACTTGCAGCTTTTCGCATTTTCAACACTCCCTCGTTTATTTATACATTATACAAATAATCCATAGATCACGCCGCCTAAAGGAACGCCGATCAAGGCGTAAACGGCGGCGACAATAGCGGCGCACATGCCGGCATATTTATAAACGTCCTTCTTTTTCAGCCATTCGGAGTTGCCGTGACATAAAGCGCCGACCACGCTGCCGGAGGGCATGACTATCCCCACAAACAGCACGCAGGTCAACAAGGAGAGAAGGACCGCCGGGTCGCCGCCCTGACTGACAATGAGCAGCGTACATATCGGCACAAATATATTTATGCAGACCATGTTGTTTATGGCGTTCGTGACGGCCACGCCGAAAGCCACCGCGATCATCGCGATCAACATCAGGCTTTTGCCGTTCAAGAGCGGGTTAAGGGTGAGACTGAGCGCTTCGCTCAACCCGGTCCCCTCAGCGACGACCATATTGGAGAGGATGACCGCTGTCGCCAGCAGGAAGTACAATCCCCAGGGAATGCCTTCGGCCATCGCTTTTTCCAGCCGCATCAGGGGCGCGCCCGCGAAGATGGTTACGCACATCAGGATGTTGACCAAAGCAAATATGCCGACAGGGCCAATAGCCAGAAGCAATTGCGTTATCACCCAAGTCTTGGGGCCCAGTGCCTGGATAAGCAGCAGCAGACAAAGCAGCCCGGCAAAAAAAATCCCGAATACTTGCTTTTTCCCGATAACCGTATCTTCTTTGCGCACAATTTCCGAGGAGATTTTCTGAAAACCGGCTTGAGGACGAACAACAAATTTGAAGAAAATGATATGCGTCGCGAGGACCAGCGCCGCCATGATACTCAAGAAGACCGAATGCGGAACCGGCTGGAAGACGAGGTTTGGCGAAACGCCGGCCCCTATGCCGAAAACCATCATCCCCGCCGTTGAGTACGGCATACAAATCATCCCGCAATAGGCGTTGGAAGTGATGCCTATCAGAACGATGGAAGAATAAGGGCTGTACCTCTCCAGGCCCAGTTGTTCGGACACCGCGTAGAATATCGACCATAGAAGCAGAACAACCGGCAGCGCGTTTGTGATCAGGGCGGATGTGACTGTCGCCGCCCCCCAGAACGCGCCGGCAAGACACCATGGGCCGCCTTTGCAGAAATTGTTGGACAAAATCCTCTTGGCGATTACACTCAGCAGTCCACACTGTTCAATGCCGTAACAAAACAGCAGACAGAACAGCACCAGCAAGATCGTCTGCGAGCCATAAGCGCCGCCCATGATCGCCGTGACGCCCTGCCCCGTGTAAAGCCCCAGCATAATCAGACCCAGCACGCTTACCCATGTCGTGTAACCGCAAGCCCAGGCGAAGATACATCCGATGAACACCCCCAGCACTTGCATGCCCATGCGCGTGACGACGCTGAATTCGGGCAGCAGGCCAAATCCCAAAAAGAAAAACAGAATGATCACCAGATGGACATAGAAAGCCTTCTTGTTCAAGGCTTTTTCATTCAAAATGTCACCACCCTCCCAATATTTATTCATAATCGATTATGATGATGCCATTATAATTTAGTTAAGGCCGCCTGGGAATGAGTTTTTTATTCAAAACTCACCGCGATACCCCAAGTTAATGTTGAAGCCGCGCGGCGCGAAGGAAGTATGTTTCCGCATGTGTATGTATTGCATATTTTTTGACTATACTGTAAAATACGAGCAAGAGGGCGACAGTTCACTTTAAGGCCAATGGCAGGACGGGCGTCAATGAGAACTGAACAGATCGGGTATTTATCTGAGATAGCAAAGAGCAAATCGCTCAGTATAGCCAGCAAAAACCTGAACCTGTCTGTTCAGGCGCTGAGTTCATCTATGCGCCGGCTCGAAGAAGAAATTGGCGGCAAACTCCTGATAACCACTTACAAAGGGACGACGCTTTCTAAAAAAGGCGAAAATCTGCTAAAAGCGGGGTTGGTTTTTCTCGAAGAGATAAAAAGTTTATCCGCGGCTAATCACGCCCCTTTGTATATTGATCAAGACTATCAAATTTATTGTGTGTACGGCGCAATCGAAATTTTGATACCCGGATTGACAGTTGAATTCAATAAGCGCTATCTCAACGGCGCCCTGACTCCCATACAATTGCCAATAGAAACGATCCTCAGCGAAATTGCCTCCGGGACGACGGATTTTGCTCTGGTTTTCCGGGCGCACGCCAAAGGACACACTTTTGACGGCTGGGATGAGAGATTTGAGTTCACGCCGCTTAAACGGCTGCGCCTGTATTGTACGGCAAACAGCAATATCGCTTTCTATCGCCAGAAAAGCGTATCGATGAAGAGCTTGCTTAAATATGATATTATTGCTTTTTCACCGCACGCGCATCATAATTCATTGGATAATTTAATAAAGAGCTATGACCGCTCCAAGAATGTGAAATATTACATGCACAGAAGCGTTTATCGGGCCTGTCTGGCTAACAGTGAATGCGTTTCCCTGGAAAGCAGCATCGACGGGTTGTTTTATGAGTCTCTGCCCAATGTCAGCTACATACAAATATCTGACGAAGATATATGGATAGAAATAGGGTATCTAAAACTGAAAACAATGGAAATCACCGAAAAGTCAAGCAATTTATTGGATATGATCGAACTGTTCGTATGATTTGAGACGCCTACACCCGCTAGGCGGTAGCCAGACGCGCCGGAAGCAAGTTTTTTCCTTGCGTATTTTCGCTAAAGTATGCTATAATCAAGGGCATATAAGGAGGGAAACGTGATGAAACTTAAAAATAACGGGCCCCGCTCGGCCAACACGGCCGCGCTTGTGGCCGTCATTTTTTTCACCGCTTATCGCGCGCTTTCTTCCCTTGTCGGCGGCGAGCTCTGGCAGGCGGTCATGACGGTCATGGCCGGTCTGGTGGCTCTGGGCGCCGTACTCGCTCTGAGCCGGGCCGGGCGGCCGTATACGACGGCGCTGTTTGTGCCGATGTTCCTGCTGGCGGTTTATGGGCTGACCGGGTTCACGCTGCACGGATTTTCCGATTTTGTGGTGGTATACCTGGGTCTCTGCTGCATCAGCCTGTTTTACGGCGATACAAAAGCGCTCCTCTCCTTGCTGCTGGCCGGCGACCTGTTCGCGGCTTTTCTGGCCTTGGCGGCGCCTCTTCTGCATCTCAGCGCGGCGGATGGCGCTTTGGACGCGGCGACCTTTGTCATGCTGATCCCCATCTCCGTCCTGCTGTGCCTTATCTGCGCCGGCGACGAGCAAAACCGCGAGCAGAGCCGGACGGCTCAGGACGCTCTGCGGCGGCTCTTGACGTCCACGCCCAATATCGCCGCTATTCTGGATGAGGTCGGCCGCATCCGTCACA
This sequence comes from Gracilibacteraceae bacterium, assembly GCA_031266805.1. Taxonomy (GTDB): domain Bacteria; phylum Bacillota; class Desulfitobacteriia; order Desulfitobacteriales; family Syntrophobotulaceae; genus JAIRRL01. Next base: position 13,750 of record JAISAH010000106.1, on the reverse strand, counting down.
TCAGCGAGCCGCTGGCGGAACTGGCCGGGCTGAAATCGGCGGAGGCGGCGCTCGGCTGGCCGCTGATCGACCTGCTGCCCAACCCGGAAATGAAAAATATCGTCAGCGGGATTTTGGCGCGCCCGGATTCGCAGAGGGAGACGGCGGATATATCTCTCGGCGGGGAGAGGCGTCTTTTTCAGGTGACGACCGATAAATCGTCTGCGGAAGATATTTTTATAGAAATCGCCGATATAACGCCGGCGGGAAAAACGGGGGCGGAAACCGAAGCCCCGCCCCAATCCCCGAGTTATTTTCTGGCCAGCGTCAGTCACGAGCTGCGCGCGCCGATGAACGTCATCCTGAGCATGAGCGGTCTGGCTCAGAGCGAGGGCGACTCGCGGCGCAAAAACGAGTGTCTGCGCGGGATCGACGACGCCGCGGCGCAAATGCTCAGTCTCGTCAACGATATCCTCGATATGGCGAAAATCGAAACAAATGAGCTGGAGCTGACGGACGGGGAATTCGTTCTGGCCGATATGCTGCGGCAGACCGCCGAGGAGATCCGGCCGCGCGCGCGGGCCAAAAAACAGGATTTTACCTGTTCGTTTGACGGCGGCCCGCCGGAACTCCTGAGCGGAGACGAATTGCGCCTGTCGCAGGTCGTCTCCGCTCTCTTGGCCCACGCCGTCAAATTCACGCCGGAAGGCGGCGCTTTCCGCTTGGCTGCCGAATCGCTCCAGGAAGAAGGCCAAGTCAGCGCGATAAAAATAGAGGTCGGCGGCCAGGAGATGGACCCGGATCCGGAAGATCGGCGGCGTTTGCTTGGCCGTTTTCCGCAGGAGGAAAGCGAAGCGCGGTCCGGCTATGACGGCGCGGAGCTGCCTCTGGCTGTCGCCAGCCGGATAGCGTCTCTGATGGGCGGACGGATATGGGCCGCCGCTCAGCCAAGCGGTGGGCTGACTTTGGTTTTTACGGCGCGGCTGGGACGCGGCGCGGACGCTTCGGTTGGCGACAGGCCTGCGGGCGAGAGTTTTCGCGGGCAGCATATCTTGCTGGCGGAAGACGTGGCGGTCAACCGGGAAATAGTGCTGGCGCTGCTGGAACCGGCGGAAATAAGCGTCTCCTGCGCGGAAAACGGCGCCCAGGCGGTGCGGATGTTTGCCGCGGAGCCTGAGCGCTACGATATGATCTTCATGGATACTTTGATGCCTGAGATGAACGGATATGAGGCCGCGCGGCGGATCCGCGCTCTGGATCTGCCGCGGGCCGGGCTCGTCCCGATCGTGGCCATGACGGATTTTCGCGGGGACAAAGACCAGTGCCTGACGGCCGGCATGAGCGACTGTTTGGAGAAGCCGCTCGATCTGGAGCGCACACTGGGTAAATTACACAAATATCTGCGGCCCGGCAGTGAAAAAAGCGACGGCGCCGACGAAAAAAGCGGGGATTTTGACTGGTCGCACGGGATCGCCTGGAGCCCGGAACTGGAAACGGGGCACGCGGAAATCGACGCGCAGCACCGGCAATTGTTCCGACTGACCAGCGCGCTGGTGGACGCCTGCGCCAAAGGACGCAGCACGGCCGTGCTGGGCGAGGCGCTGGATTTTCTCGCGGCGTACACGGTCCGGCATTTTGCCGACGAAGAAGCCTTGCAGATCCAATACGCTTTTCCCGAATATGCCCGGCATAAGAAAATGCACGACGATTTTAAAGAAACGGCGCTCGCGCTCATCGCCGAATACAAAGCCGGCGAGTCGGCGGAAGAACTCAGCGGCAAGGTTTTTTCCGTGATAGTTCGCTGGTTGCTGCGGCATATCAAAGGCGAGGACGCGAAAATAGCGGAACATATCCGTTCCGTCTGCGCCGACGCGCAGCCTTCGTCGCATACGGCTTAAACTAAATAAGACTCCAGTTTTTCCCGGATCGCGTCATAAGCGAAGTTATCGGCCTGCTCTTTCAGCCAAGGTACGAGAGAGGTCTCGGTTTCGTAATCGCATTTTCCGAGTTTTTCCAAGGCGGCGCCCATCGCTGCGATATCATACTCCCGGCTGGCAGTCAGAAGATCGCTCAGCAACGCCCGTTCCGGCGCTTTTAATCTGGGTTTGCCGCTCTGTTCCCCTTCGAGAGAGCGGAGCAGTTCCGCCAGTTTTGCCAAAAGCTCCGTCACCGTCTGAATGAAGACGCCGTTATTACTTAGTACATACTCCAAATCTCCGCCTTTTCCGGCAATCTCCAGGTTTTCCGCTATCTTCCCGGCTGCGTCGGCGTTGACTCCGTAACAGCTGCCTTTCAGCCCATGGATCAGGATCACATAATCCGGCAGAGTTTCCGCCGAAACGCCTTTCAGTTTGTCCAGCGAAGCGGGCATGGTTTTGACAAACGTGCGCAGTATACGGCAGTAGATTTCCGCGTTTCCACTGAAACGCTGCAATCCGCGCGAAAAATCCATCCCCTCAAGTTCGGCGTCCAGCAAAATTTTGGCCATAGCTGCTTTATCCATACAATCGCTCCCTTCTTCCATCTCTAATTATAGTATGTTTTGCGGCGGTTGGCAAGCCGCTATGTAGTTTTACCACCATCAAATACTGATTGCCAAATACTGATTGAGTTTGATATGGACAAAATTCACAGCTCATGCTATGATTTGCGGGAAGGAAGAAGGAAGAAGGAATGGACAAATGGAGGCGCTTCAAGGCAAGAAACCGGTTGTTTTGCTGATCATGATCATCATAATGTCGTCGGTTATGATGGTATCCGCCGGTTACGCGCAGGGAAAAATAGTCGTTGATTGGGACGATTTGACTTATGAGCAGATACGCGGTTTTGAAGAAATCCCGCTGGCGACGAACGGCGAAGTGACGTTGGTGTTCAGCGATTTGCTATATGTGTATAATCCGCTGCCAAATTCAAGAAACAGCGCGGATTTTGCCGCGGAAGCCAAAGATCGCAGCGCTATTCCGGGGGCAGCCCAATCTATTTACGACGAGGCAAGCCTGCGGAGCGCTATTGAATTCGCTTCGCTTTTGGGCAATCTCTGGCCTTACGCCTATAATAACGGCTGGGACGGCGTTCCTAATGATACGGCGCGTGAAGTCGCCGCTTGGAGCATAGAAGGAATAGACAGGGAGTTAGCCGCGTTGTCCGCCGATCCGGAAACAGCGGCCCGGTTGTATACCGCCAAGTATCTTATGACGGCGGAATATCATAAAAAATGGCTGTTAAGAGATACAGGAGCTTATTATTTCCTGATGGAAAAAGATGTGATTCCAGAAGGGCTATTGAGCGATTATTATAGCGATATAGCGGCAAATGGCGGATCATTAGCTCTGGGAATCACCGGCGCTATAAACGCGACCCTTGAAGACACATGCCTTGAGGATATGTATCTTCATCTGCGCGAAGGAAACAGTTTGATCACATACGCTCCCTCGTTTGATTACACGATCCATGTGCAACCGGTATTCTCGTTTACATTTTACCCGGACGATGAATTACACTACAGTTGGATACAAACAGCGGAGGAAGGTGATTTTCGGTATTATCCGGAAGAAGATCAGCTTTTCCAGGCGATAGGGGCTGATGAAAAACTCCTCAAATATCATTTTAATTTAGCTGATACGCCTTTAACTAAATGGATGGCTAATGCCGAGGGCGATCCATGGGTACTTAATGAAGATGTGATAAAAAGCATAGTGAATAACCAAGGGGATGGCCCCTTGGATGACGTGGTACAGTTTTTAGATAATATTCAGAATATTTGGAATTATTTTGCGACTCAGATACTGATACCCGTCAGCGCGGTGATCTTGATCATTGGCCTGGGCCTTTATGCCAAAACAAAGATGGCGGACGACGGGAGTAGAGCGCCGCGCGAACCTTCGCACAGCGGCGTCTATGAGGCGCCCGGCGTGAACCAGCAATCCGGCCACCCGCTGGGCGCGGTGCAAAGCGTGATCGGAGGGCGGCTGGGCTACGCGGTGTTGGGGCTGGTGCTGGCGGGCTTTGCGCTGTATATTCTGTACTCCATTTATGTCAGCTATAAAGGCGTGGATGTGGCGGATCCTTTTGGCGGGAGGGTGCCTCAGGCGGATGTGATGGATAGTTTTGGCGGACGCACGCCCCAAGCTGTTCTGGGGTTTACGGCATTCATGACCTACTTGGTTGTCTACGGTCTGTGGCTGATAAGCGTCGCGACTTGCCGGATCAAATTGCGGCGCACCGGCTTTGAAATTTCATCCATTTTGAGTAAAAAAACCTTTAATTATCGCGATGTGGATATTCATATAAGGTCAAGAGTAATGCGAAAGCACGATAGAGGCGATGATCTGCCCGTGCTGGAGATGAAGAAGAAATCCCAGGATACCCACTGGGTGCTTTGGGAGTGCCGGGTCCTGTTTACAGATCGGAAACCTCTCGTCCTTAAAAGCACTCGTTACCCCGGCTTGCTAGGGATGCTGGCGCTGATTATCGCGCTGTACGGTGAAAAGGGAGCGCCGGTTTCCTGAAATTTGACTTTGCTTGAAGATCATGCTAAAATGACCGTGCTATAGGGAAGCACTGATTAATTCATGTCACGGCTGTCGCCGGTCTTTTTTCCGTCAGGCTTCGTTAGCAGAACCCGCAAATACCGCCAGTATTAGCGGAACCTACCGCCTTGTCTGACGAAAAAAATCCTCGCCGGCAGCCGCAACAGAATTAAATCAGTACTTCCCTTGGGCATTACACATTCACGGTTTCCAAGGAAAAACGAGGAGGATCACATGAAAAAAAGGGTAACTATCGGTATACTGCTATGTCTCCTGTGTCTGGCGCTCATCGCCGGATGCGGCACCGGGACCCAGCCGACCCAAAACCCTCCCGCTGAACAACCCAGCGAGGAATCGGGCGAGGAAGGAACTGAGGGGACGGAAGGGACAGAAGAAGGAACTGAGGGAGTAGGCGTAACAGAAGGCGGCAGGCTGGTCATGGGTCTGGACGACAGCTTCGCGCCTATGGGTTTCCGGGATGAAAGCGGCGAGATCGTCGGTTTTGACGTGGATCTGGCCAAAGAAGCAGCCGCCCGTCTGGGCATGGAACTAGTGCTGCAGCCCATTGACTGGGACTCCAAGGAAGTGGAACTCAGCAGCGGCAACATCGACTGCATCTGGAACGGTTTGACCATCACCGCCGCCCGGCAGGAGAGCATGGAGATGTCAAAACCTTACATCGCCAATAATCAGGTCATTGTAGTCGTCGCGGACGGCGGTGTCAGCGGCAGGGCGGATCTGGAGGGCAAGGAGATCGGCGTGCAAAAGGGGTCTTCGGCCTTGGACGCCGTCAACGCGGATGAGCTGGCGGCTCTGGTTTCCCAAGTCAGCGAGTATCCCCAAAACGTGGACGCCTTTAACGATCTGAAAGCCGGACGGCTGTCGGCGGTAGTGGCTGACGAGATCATGGCCCGGTATTATCTGGCCACAGAAGCTTTTCAGGATCTGATCCTCTTGGAAGAATCTCTGGCGGCCGAAGAATACGGGATCGCCTTCCGCAAAGGGAACACAGAGCTTAGAGACGCGGTGCAGGCCGCGCTGGACGAGATGGTGGCCGACGGCGCCGCCGGTGAAATTTCCCAGACCTGGTTTGGGGCGGATATCATAATCAAATAATCAAATAATCGAATAATTGATCCAAGGAGGGGCCGGCGATCATGGCCTATTTCACGGGGATAGCGCCGTTTCTGCTGGAAGGCGCCAAAATGACGCTGTTCTTATGGGCCTTGACGCTGGTCTTATCCTTGCCTCTGGGATTCCTGGTTTCTTTGCTGGTGCGAAGCCGTTTCCGCCCCTTGGTCTGGCTGACAGAAATATACATTTACATTATGCGCGGCACGCCGCTGATGCTCCAACTGATGTTCGTCTATTACGGCTTGCCCTTTATCCCGGTGGTGGGCGTCTGGCTGCGTTTCAACCGCCTGACGGCGGCGGTGTTCGCGTTCGCGCTGAATTACGCCGCTTATTTCGCGGAAATATTTCGCGGCGGTTTTTTGGCGGTGCCCAAGGGGCAATATGAGGCCTGCCAGGTTCTGGGCCTGAGCCGGATGCAGACGCTGACCAAAGTGGTCGTCCCGCAAATGATCCGGGTGGCCTTGCCCGGCATAACCAACGAAACCATCACCTTGGTCAAGGATACCTCTTTGGCCTATGTGATCGCTTTAGCGGAACTGATGCACGCGGCGAAAGCCACGGTCAGCCGGGATTCCAACCCCGCGGCTTATGTTCTGGCCGGACTGATTTATTTGGTCATCGTTTTCGCGGTGACGCTGGTGTTCAAAAAACTGGAGACGCGTTATCGTCTCATGGAAAAATAATCTTACTTATTAATAAGGTGTGGCCGTGGCGGTAATCGAGGTCAAACATCTCCGCAAAGCTTACGGGGATCAGGAAGTGCTGAAGGACATCTCTTTTCAGGTGGCGGAAGGGGAAGTCATCGCCGTGATCGGACCCTCCGGCTCCGGCAAAAGCACGCTGCTCCGCTGTCTGATCGATCTGGAAAAAGTCGACGGCGGTTCCATCACCGCGAGCGGCGGCGTTCTGGTGGAAGAGGGCCGTTATCGCGGCAAAAAAGAAGCCGGTCAGGCGACGGAAAAAATGGGCATGGTTTTTCAGCAGTTCAATCTGTTTCCTAATTTGAACGTCCGGGACAACCTAAAACTGGCGCCCCGGCTGGTCAAAAAGGAAAAGGAAGACGCGCTGGAGAAACGCTGCGCCCGGTTGCTGGATAAAGTCGGTCTGGCCCATAAGGATACCGCGTATCCGGCGCTGCTTTCCGGCGGAGAACAGCAGCGGGTGGCGATCGCCCGGGCTCTGATGATGGAGCCGGAATTGCTGCTTTTTGACGAACCCACCTCCTCTCTGGACCCGGAACTGACCGGCGAGGTCCTGGAGGTGATCCGGCAGCTGGCGGCGGAGCGGATGACCATGATCGTGGTGACGCACGAGATGGGATTTGCCCGGGAAGCGGCCAGCCGGGTGATCTTCATGGATCAGGGCCGCGTCGCGGAGGAAGGCCGCCCGGAAGAAGTGCTGGACAGGCCCCGCCAGGAACGGACCCGGCTGTTTTTGCGCTCAACACTGAAGCAGTGAGAAGCAGTGAGAAGAACGCAGCGAAAAAGACAGTCGCTGGAGCGCTTCGCGCGCCGCGAGCCGCTTTACCGCGTGCATGAGTGCGTGTTCGGCGTGCTAGCCATGGAAAGCGAGCCGGTCGATCCGAGGTTATAGCCAAAGCCCCGCTTTTCGCTTTTCGCCCCTCATTGACGCGGCGGCGTTTATATGCTACAATTTTGCCGTTACTGAGTATTCAGCGCGCGGGGCGGTAGTATGATAAAAGTACATGGGCTGCGCAAATCCTTTGGCCGGCTCGAAGTCCTGAAAGGCGTCGATTTGGCGATCGGGCCGGGAGAAAAAATCGTCGTCATCGGGCCGTCCGGTTCCGGCAAAAGCACGCTGCTCCGCTGTCTCAATTTGCTGGAGAGACCCAGCGCCGGTCAGATCTTTGTGGACGGCGAGGAAATCACCGCCGCCGGCGCCGACGTTGACCGCATCCGCCAGAAGATGGGCATGGTTTTCCAGCAGTTCAACCTTTTTCCGCATCTGAGCGTAATGGATAATATCGTCCTCGCGCCCCTGCGCCTGAAGAAAAAGACGAGAGCCGCCGCGGAAAAAGCCGCCTGCGCCCTGCTGCAAAAAGTGAATCTGGAAGACAAAGCCGCCTCGTTTCCCGGTCAGCTGTCGGGCGGGCAGAAACAGCGGATCGCCATCGTGCGGGCTTTGGCGATGGAGCCGGAGATCATGCTTTTTGACGAGCCTACTTCCGCGCTCGACCCGGAAATGGTGGGCGAGGTGTTGCGCGTCATGCGCGATCTGGCCGAAGAAGGAATGACGATGTTGGTCGTGACTCACGAGATGGCTTTCGCCCGCGAAGTGGCCTCCCGCGTCCTTTTTATGGACGAGGGCGCCGTTATTGAAGAAAACACGCCGCACGAGTTTTTTGCCCAGCCGGAGCGAGAGCGGACGAAACTGTTCCTGCGCCGCGTGACGCATGTACTCTAAGTGCGGTTTGTTTGCAAAAATTAACAAAAAAGGGAGAAAAATCATGAAAAAAAAGCTTTCAGCTGCCAAATGTACTCTGATCACCGCTTTGCTGCTCCTGCTCCTGCTGACCGCGGCTTGCGGCGCCCCGGCAGCCGCTCCGCCGGCCAGTCCTCCAGCGGAACAGCCGGCGGACGCCGAGCCGGCGGGCGATTCGGGCGAGCCGGACGGTTCGGCGGCTCTCCCGGAAAAACTCATCGTGGCCACGAACGCGGAATTTCCGCCCTTTGAATTCATCACCGAACAGGGCAGCGGCTCGCTGGGCGAATACGACGGCGTCGACATCATGCTGGTCCAGGCTCTGGCGGCGGAACTCGGCCTGGAAGTGGAAATTTCCAACATGGACTTTGACGCCATCATCCCCGCTATTGTCTCCGGTAAAGCGAACATCGGCATCGCCGGCATGACCGTCACGGAGGAACGGCTCACCAACGTCGATTTTTCCGTCCCATACTGGGTAGCCGTGCAGTCCATCATCGTGCCGAGCGGCTCGGACATCGCGGGCGTTGACGACCTGCAAGGCAAGAAAGTCGGCATCATCACCGGTTTCACCGGCGACATCGCCTTGAGCGCCATCGGCGGCATCGATCTGCAGCATTACCGCAAAGGCGTGGACGCTGTCATGGATTTAAGCAACGGCCGTATCGACGCCGTCGTGATCGATTCGCCCACCGCGCATAAACTGATCGCCGGTTTTGCCGATCTCAAGGCTATTGACGACGATCCGGCTTTTGAGCTGGAATCCTACGCCATCTGCGTGGCGAAGGGCAACGAGGAATTCGTGGCCAAAATCAACGAAGCCCTGCAAAAACTTATCGACGACGGCTCCATCGAGGCTTTTGCCGCCGAAGTGGACGCGCGCCTCTAACCGGCGGGGACAGAACAGAGATGAATTTTCAGCAGCTGATACTCGCTTTGCAGAATTTTTGGGGAAATGAGGGCTGCATCATCGCGCAGCCCTACGATATGGAAAAAGGGGCCGGAACAATGAACCCGGCCACTTTTTTACGGGTTTTGGGGCCGGAGCCGTGGAAAGCGGCCTATGTCGAGCCGTCGCGCCGGCCGACGGACGGACGCTACGGCGAAAACCCCAACCGGCTGCAGCATTATTTCCAATATCAGGTAATAATGAAACCGGCCCCCGCCGACGTGCAGGAGCTGTATCTCCGGAGTCTGGAACACCTCGGTATCGCCGCGGCGGAGCACGATATCCGTTTTGTCGAGGACAACTGGGAATCGCCGACGCTCGGCGCCTGGGGCCTTGGCTGGGAGGTCTGGCTGGACGGCATGGAAATCACCCAGTTCACATATTTCCAGCAGTGCGGCGGTTTGGACTGCCGGCCCGTGAGCGTGGAGATCACTTACGGGCTGGAACGTCTGGCCACCTATATCCAGGGGCGGGACAGCGTTTTTGACCTGGAATGGGCCGGCGGCGCGCGTTATGGCGATATATACCGGGAAAACGAGGTCGAGTATTCACGCTATAATTTTGAACTGTCGGACGCCGGCGCCCTCAAAACATGGTTTGAGATGTATGAGGCGGAAGCCGTGCGCGTGGCGGAGGCGCGGCTCGTCCTCCCGGCCTATGATTATGTTCTCAAATGCTCCCATGTTTTTAATCTTCTGGAAGCGCGCGGCGCTATCAGCGTGACGGAGCGGACCGGTTATATCGGCCGGGTCCGCCGTCTGGCCCGCCTGTGCGCTCAGACATACGTTGAAAAACGGGAAAGCTTGGGCTTCCCGCTTTTGACCAAGGAGCCTGAATTATGAACCGGGATTTTTTACTGGAAGCAGGCATGGAGGAAATGCCGGCGAAATTCGCGCCGGACGCCGCGCGGCAGTTGCGGGAGAACGCGCTCCGGCAATTGACGGATCTGCGCCTTGATTTTACCGATTTAGCCGTTTACGTCACGCCGCGCCGCTTGGCCCTGCTCGTGTCCGGCCTGGCGGAGCGGCAGGCGGATACGCGGGAGGAAGTGCGCGGACCGGCGCGAAAAGCGGCTTACGACGAAGAAGGCCGGCCGACGAAAGCGGCGCTGGGTTTTGCCGCCGGGCAGAGGGTGAGGCCGGAAGACCTTTTTACCCGGGAGTTCAAAAATATCCCCTATGTTTTTGCCCGGCGTTTTCAGGCGGGGGCGGCGGCGCTGGATCTGCTGCCCGCTTTTTCCGCCGAACTGATCGCCGGCCTGCGTTTTCCCAAACCGATGCGCTGGGACGATTCGGACACGCGTTTCGCCCGCCCGCTGCGCTGGCTGGTCGCCCTTTACGGCGCGGAGATCGTGCCTTTCCGCTACGCCGGCCTGACGGCGGGACGCGTTTCCCGCGGACACCGCGTATTGGGGGGCGAGGTGAGTATCCCCGCGGCGGGCGATTACGCGGAGGTTCTGGCCTCCTCCGGGTTTGTTCTGGCCGACCGGGAGCGGCGGCGGGAGGAGATCAGGCGGCAGGCGGAGCGTGCGGCGGCGGAAGCGGCTTCGGGCGCGGTCGCCGATATCACGGAGTCTTTGCTGGATGAAGTGACCGATCTGGTAGAATATCCCACTGCACTCTGGGGGCGCGTGCCGGCCGAATACATGGCTCTGCCCGAGGAAGTGGTGACGACGCCCATGCGGGAGCATCAGCGCTATTTTCCCGTCCGGGCGGCCACAGGCGGGCTGCTGCCCTATTTTATCACTGTGCGCAACGGCGACAGCCGCGGTCTGGACACGGTGAGAGCCGGGAATGAAAAAGTTCTGCGCGCGCGGCTGGCGGACGCGGCGTTTTATTATCATGAGGATTTGAAAAAACCGCTCGCCGATTACGTCCCGGACTTGGACCGCGTTACTTATCACGAACGCCTGGGTTCGGTCGGCGCGCGCGTTCGGCGTTTGTGCCGCCTGACGGCTCTGCTGGCGCCGGCTCTCGCCCTTACGCCCGCACAGGCGGAGATGGCGGAGCGGGCGGCTTTTTTGGCCAAAGCCGATCTGGTCACGCGCATGGTTTACGATTTTCCGGAACTGCAGGGCGTCATGGGCGCCTATTACGCGCGGGCGGCCGGAGAGGACGAAGAAGTGTGCGCGGGCATCCGCGAGCATTATCAGCCCCGGTTCAGCGGCGACGCGCTGCCCGCTTCCCGGCCGGGCGCCGCGGTCAGTCTCGCCGACAAACTGGACGCCGTCGCCGGTTGTTTCGCTCTGAAACTCATCCCGACCGGTTCCCAGGATCCTTACGCTTTGCGCCGGCAGGCTTTAGGCGTCACCGCGATCCTGTTACGGGAGCCCGCCGATCTTGATCTGGACGCCCTTCTGGCCGCCGCTTACGCCGGGCTCTCCCCGCTGGCGGGCGATGCGCTCGCGCCGTGGGCGGAGATCGCGGAACCGCTGCGGGAATTTTTCCGCCAGCGGCTCAGATTTTTGCTCATCGAAAACGGCTGGAGCTATGATATCGCGGACTGCGTGCTGGCCGCCGGCGCGAGCCGTCCTTACGCGGCGGCGGCGCGGGCGGCGGCGCTGGGGCGGGCGCGGGCGGAAGACGGTTTCACCGCCTTTGTTAACGCTTATACGCGCTGCCTGAATTTGAGCGGCCCGGCCACGCCGGACACGGAAGCGGCGGTGGAAGCTCTTTTGATCGACCCGGCGGAACGCTCTTTGCTCGGCGTTTTGACGGCGGCCGAGCCGGCGGCGGAGAAAGCGGCGGCGGCCGGCGATTTTTACGGCGCTTACCATCGGGCGCGCGAACTCGTGGCCCCGACGGACGCTTTGTTTGACGCTGTGATGATCATGGCGCCGGATGAGTCCTTACGCGCGGCGCGGCTGGCCCTCGTCGCCCGCTGCGGGCGGGTCCTGGGCGTTTTGGGCGATTTGACCTTGCTGGCCCCGCTCTCAGGGACCGCATAAAAAAGGGATATGGAACAGGAACAAATGTCGCCCCGGCAGGGACTAATCTGCGCTGTCGTCTGTTACGCCATTTGGGGCGTGCTGCCGGTTTACTGGAAAGCGCTTTCTTTCGCTTCTTCTTTCGAGATATTCGCGCACCGCATGTTCTGGTCATTTGTCCTCATGGCCGTCATCTGCGCCTGCTCGCGCCGTCTGGATCCCCGCCCCTATTTTCATGACCGCCGCGCCCTGACGCTCCTGGGCGCCGCCGGAGTGCTGGTGGCTTCCACCTGGGGGGTTTATATTTACGCGGTGAACAATTCCCATATTGTGGAAGCGAGTCTCGGCTACTATATCAACCCGCTTTTATCCATTTTCGCGGGCGTGATTCTGTTTCGGGAAAAACTGACGTCGGTGCAGAAAATCGCGGCCGGGCTGGCCGCCGCCGGCGTGATTTATTTTGCCGCCGATTTTGGGGCCTTTCCCTGGATATCGGTCGCTTTGGCCGTTTTGTTCTCCACCTACGGCGCCCTCAAGAAAAAAGGCGGCTATCCGGCCGTGCCGGCCCTGGCCGTCGAAACCGCCCTGGTGGCGCCGCTGGCCGTTATCTTCATCATCTATACTTTTACCCGCCCGGAGAGGGTCTTTCTGACGGCGCTCGGTCCTTGGCCGCCGTGGGGCGCCGCCGCCGGCCTGATCTGCGGCGGCGCGGTCACGGCGCTGCCGCTCCTGCTCTTTGCCCGGGCTGCTAACGCCGCCCCGCTTTCCGCCATCGGCTTCGCGCAATATCTGAGCCCGACCATCAGTTTGCTCATAGGCGTAATCGTTTACGGCGAACCGTTCACCCGGGCGCATCTCATCTGCTTTGCCCTGATTTGGGCGGGACTTCTGCTTGTGAGCGGCGAGGGCCTGTTGTTACGGGTCATAACATCGAAGGAGTGAAAATCCGCCTCAACCTTCAGATTCAATGGGATAGTAATCGCACTCCGTTATGGCGATCCTGGTCCCGCCGATGATTATCGCCCGGCAGCCCGCGGGGTCTATCTTTGTATAAAAGGCACGGAAAAAAGTCGTCCTTTGGAGAGATGGTTGGCAAGCCATAAATTTTCCGTGACCCAAGGACACGGTTTCCCCGTTGGCCAACTCCAGTTCCATAGCGGTTTTGTCGTCAAAACCCCAGCCGGCCATGGTGATCGAATGGGGGGAGATATGGATCTCATCCAGACCGATACCGCCCTCCGCCGGGGCCGCTTTATAAGCCTGACAGCGCGCCAGCATATAATCCCTGGGGGTTTTTGTCATAATCAGAGGAGGTTCGTCCGTGAACGCGATCTCCAGCCGGATCGGCGTGTCGGGCGGCCAAGCGGTGAACTCCTGGATGTCCCAGTGCAGTTCGTCATTGCCGCAACTGGAGCCGCTGCTGAAATCGCCTTGGACCGGATCGCTCTCCGCCCCCGAGTCGATATTTTCCATGGGCATATTGTAACGGTAAAACGTCATCGAAGAATTTATATAATGCTCGTCGCCGAAATATTCTTCTCTGACTTCAATTTCACCGCGATCCGCCGTCAGCCCGGCGACAAGCAGGATAACGGCGACCAGCGCCAGCGCCGCCGCCCACTTGCCGGATGGTTTGTAATTCAATGCATGCTTGATCCTGCTCTTTACATTTCCTTCGCCGAAAGCCGGCGGGTAAAAACCCGGACGCCCACCCGCCGCCAGCGCCAGCAGCGAGGCCGCGTACGTCTGCCGGGAATCGCCGCCCATTTCCCGGAGTACGCGCTCGTCACA